>NZ_CAUFLV010000003.1:0-180001 GCF_959026545.1 uncultured Collinsella sp. | reverse complement strand
AACCTCCCATCTCGAGGACTTTATTTTCCAGTCCAAGAAATGGGAGGCAGTTCACTGTGGACGAGGGTTTTTGTATGGCTGTCTCCTATGCGGTTGGCGTCGTGGTTTGTCCGCCGCCCGTTGTACCGCCACCGGTGGTGCCGCCGTCGGGCACCTCAGGCTCGGGTTCGGGCGTGGGCTCAGGCTCGGGTTCCGGAGTAGGCGTCGTGGGCTCCTGAGGCGTGGTCGGCCGCTCCGGCGTGGGCGTCGTGGTCTGCTGCTGTTCGGTTTCCTCCGTCGTCTCCTCTTCCTTCTCCTCTGTCTCCTCATTCTCGTCTCCGCCCTTGGGGTTGGTCTTGGAGAACTTCCACTCGGAGTCCTTCTTGTAGGTGGGTGTTTCTCCGGTGGGGAACTCCTCGCGAGCAAGCCCGTTCAGAATCTGTTGCATCAGGCTCTTGAACACCGGGAGCGTCATCTGGTTGCCCATAAGGGAACCGAGGTCGACGGTGCCGTTGTAGCCGCCCACCCAGATTGCGGTGGCATACTGCGGGGTGTAGCCCACAAACCACAGGTTGGTTGCGGTGTCCGCGGTGCCGGCCGTACCAGTCTTACCGGCGACGGGCTGGTTCATGTACGGGTTGCCAGGAGCGCCCAGGCCGTTGGTCATGACGCCCTCGAGGACATCGGTCACGGCTGCGGCCACTCCAGCGGAAATGACCTGCTTGCCAGCGTCTTCGTGCTTGTACACGGTTTTGCCGCCGCGCCCCACGATCTCGGAGATCGCGACGGGCTCACGATAGTAGCCACCGTTCGCGAAGACGGCGTAGGCGGATGCCATCTCAACGGTGGAGAAACTGCCCGTACCAAGGGTCATGGACAGGACATCGTTCATCTCGGAGGTGTCGAGCCCAAGCTTCTTGCACATGGCGATGATGTTCTGGTTGCCGATGGTCTCTGCTACCTGCAGGTAGCCGGTGTTGGACGAGAGCTCGGTCGCGCGGGCGAGCGAGATGTAGCCCATGCTCTGGTTGCCGTAGTTTTGCGCCACGTAATCTGCCTGCCCGGCGATCTTCCAGGTGAGCGGCGAGTTGCAGTTGATCGTGATGTTGGGGTTCATGCCCATCTCGATGGCGGTGGCGAGCGTGAACGTCTTGAACGATGAGCCGGGCTGGTTGCGCGAAGTCGCATGGTTGATGTGGAGGACGCTGCCGTCGTCCTCGACGCGGTTGTAATCGCGCCCGCCAACCATCGCCTTGATGTACCCGGTCTTAGGGTCGATGACCGTCATGCCGATGTCGAGGTCCTTGGCGTCGCGTGCGGCGGCGGGGTACTTGTTGATGTTCTCCACCGCGGCGGTCTCAGCGGCCTGCTGCACCGCGGGGTCGAGCGTCGTCTTGACGGTGAGACCGCCTTTGAACAGGACGTCGGTCGAGAACTCCTCTTGAAGGAGGGTTTTGACGTAGTCGACAAAGTACGGCTGTGAGAAGACGTTGATGCCGGACTCGGAGACCTCGGTCACGTTGAGCGCGAGCGGCTCGGCCACGGCGGCGTCGTATTCTTCTTGGGTGATGGTGCCCAGGCGGAGCATGTTGCCCAACACCTTGTTGCGTCGCTCGACGGCGACGTCTGGATTAACGGTGGGGTCGTAGTATGAGGGCGAGTTGGGTAGGCCGATGAGTAGGGCTGCTTCGGCGAGCGTGAGGTCGCTCGCGTTTTTGGAGAGGTACGTTTGTGAGGCGGCTTGGATGCCGTAGGCTCCGTGGCCGTAGTAGATGCAGTTGAGGTACATCATCAAGATCTCGTCTTTGGAATAGATCTTTTCCATTTCGAGGGCGATGTAGGCCTCGCGCACCTTACGCTCGATGGTCTGGTCGAATTGCTCCTCCGAGAGGATGGTATTACGCACGAGCTGCTGGGTGATGGTCGAGGCGCCCTCGGAGCGACCGGTGAGCTGCGCGAGCACAGCGCGGCCGATGCCGATGATATCGACGCCCGGATGCTCGTAAAAGCGCTCGTCCTCAACGTCGACGGTGCCCTGGAGAACCCACGGCGATACCTGGTCGGCGGTGACGCTCTCGCGGTTCTGGACAAAGAACTCGGCGATCTCGTTGCCCGCGGCGTCAAGGATGTGCGTGGGCTCGCTCACGAGGTACTCGTCGGCATTCGTGTAGTCGGGAAGATCGGAGAGCCAGCGGTTCACGTTACCGATCATGCCAATGCCGAACGCGATGCCCGCCACGAGCAAAAAGCCGAGAGCGGAGACGAGGATGACGGGGACGGCGTGCGTTTTTGCGCGGCTGCGCGCGTAGCGCTGTCGATGACCCATAAACGACCTCCCATATACAGGTGGGCGCGTGCCCAAAAGCCGTAACACATAGATATTCATACGATAGCGCAAGCGGCGCAGACGTCCGCTCGGGTATCCTTACTCAATGCGAAAAACACGTTGGAGCGTTCAGATTGCGCCGTACAGGTTGATGGGGCGCGTGAGAGGGGAGGCATCGAGTATGGTCGAGTTGCTGGCTCCGGCGGGCACGCCGGATGCGTTTCGAGCGGCGATTGCGGCGGGGGCGGATGCCGTGTACGTGGGGCTCGGCTCCTTTAATGCGCGTGCGGCGAACGGCGGGTTCTCGCTCTCCGAGCTTTCGCGCGGCTGCGCCCTCGCCCACGCACATGGCTCACGTGTTTATGTGGCCCTGAACGTCTGCATGCACGATGACGAACTCGCTTCTGCGCTGGAGCTTGCGTCGGCCGCGCTTGACGCGGGCGCCGATGCGCTGATCGTCGCCGATGTGGGTCTGTGCGACCTCATTCATCGCGAGCTGCCCGGCGTGGAGCTCCACTTGTCCACGCAGACGGGCGCGCAGTCCGTTGGTGCCGTCCGCCTTGCCGTGCGCGAGCTGGGAGTGTCACGCGTGACGTGCGCGCGCGAATTGTCCTTGGCGGAGCTCGCGGGTCTTTGCGCTGGGGGAACGCCCATCGAGGCGTTCTGTCATGGCGCCATCTGCATCTGTTATTCGGGCGCGTGCTCCTATTCGGCTCTCATGCGCGGGCGTTCGGCCAACCGCGGGGACTGCACCCAGCCCTGTCGTCTGGCCTATGCGCTTGAGGACGATGAGGGCCGTCTGCTCGCGGGCGGGGCGTGGGAGCGGGACGTTTCCGAGGCGAGGGGCGCCGGACGCTCCGCCGCACAGGGCGACCGCCTGCTGTGCCCGCGTGATTACCTGGGGATCCGTCATGTTTCCGCGCTGGTTGGCGCCGGAGTCGCGTCCCTTAAGATCGAGGGTCGCATGAAGGGGCCCGATTACGTGTACAACGTCGTGGGCTGTTATCGTGAGGCGCTCGATGCCGCGCTCGCCGGGGTCGAGCTCGATGAGTGCGAGCTGGACGAGTTGGAGGCACGGCTCGCACGGTCGTTCAATCGCGGATTCACCGATGGCTACCTGCGTGGAGGTCACACCGCGACGGGGGCTGGGCTTATGAGCGTAGAGCGCGCCATCAACCAGGGTCTTGAGGTGGGCATCGTAGATGAACCCGGATACGAGGGCGCATGGGTGAGATTTACCCGCGAGGTCGCAGCCGGGGATATGTTGGAGATTTGCTCGACCCCAGGTGCCAATGCCCCTGCCGACGTGCCCAAGCGCTGGCCGATCGTCCCGTGCCCGGCCAACGTGGGCGCCCAAGACCGCGCGTTCGTGCGATGCAAGCGCAAAGTCGAGGTGGGCAGCGCGGTTCACCTGGTTAGGTCTGCTGCGCTGGTTGCTGCCTCGCGTGCCGCCGTCGATATCGTGCGAGACGAGGAACTCTCGTTGGGCTCGGCCCTTACGGAGCCGTGTGAGGGGGATGGGCGTCTGGACGACGGAGGCCGATTCGCCCACGCGCGCCGTAAGTCGCCGCATCTGTCCCCGGCGGAGCGGCGACCTGTCCGCGAGAGTGAACTCTCGCGGCACGATTGCGCGCAAATGAACGATTTTGCTCATCGAGAGTTAACTCTCGGGGCTGCGGGAGGAGCCGAGGGGGCGAGAGCCGCGGGAGGAGCCGCGGAAGGAACTGGGGATGCCGTGCGCGAAGCAGGCGAGCTCGATGGCGTCATCGATTTGGGTGAGGTCTGCCGAGCGGGGGACATACCGTTCGTGGTCGAGGCATGCGCGGCGGTTGCGCGTGGCGAGGCCGACGCCTTACTCTGTCGCAACATCGGGCAAGTCGACGCTGCGTGCGAGGCGGCAGTTGCGTGGGAGGTCGCACCGCCGCTCAATGTGTGGAACGCACAAACGGCGCGCGTCCTACAGGGTTTGGGCGCTCGTCGTATCTGGTTGCCCGAGGAGCTTTCCGATGAAAATGTTGTCGGCGTGCAGAATGCCGCCCGCCTTGCAGGTGTGTCTGTTCCCGTTGCGCGGGTCGCAAGCGGATCGACTCCGCTGATGGTCATGGAGCATTGCGTACTTACTGCCGAGGGACCCTGCGATGGTGCATGCGCGACGTGTTCCCGGCGCCTGGCGAGCGAGCGCGGCGATCGCTTTTTGGTGGAGCTCGACCGAAATGCCTCCGATGCCCGTCTTGCGGTGCGCGTGGACGAGCGGGGGAGGACGCGGCTGTACCGCTGAGGGCGGTTCTGCGTTACACTAATGCCCATATGTCGTTCCCCAGCACCGCCCGTCCGCGCGAGTTCCCGTCGGCACGTGGCGAGGGTGCTATGACCTTGCAGAAAGGTGCACCTATGTTGCCCGTAGACGAGCAGATGCGCATCATCACCTCCGGCGCCGCCAAGATCGTGCCCGAGGCGGACCTCAAGAAGAAGCTCGAGCGCGGCGTCCCGCTCAACATCAAGCTCGGCGTCGACCCCACCAGCCCCGACCTGCATCTCGGCCACGCCGTCCCGCTGCGCAAGATGCGCCAGTTCCAGGACCTCGGCCACCGCGTGACCCTCATCATCGGCAACGGCACCGCCACCATTGGCGACCCGTCCGGTAAGAATTCCACGCGCCCTCAGCTCACCCAGGAGGAGGTCGAGGCCAACGCCGCGACTTACGTCTCCCAGGCCATGAAGATCCTCGACCCCGAGAAGACGACCATCGTCCACAACGGCGACTGGATGTTCCCCATGGACCTCAAGGAGCTCCTCTCCATCGCCTCCAAGTTTACCGTCGCCCGCATTCTCGAGCGCGATGACTTTACCAAGCGCTATCAGTCCCAGACGCCCATCGCGCTGCACGAGTTCCTGTACCCCATCATGCAGGCGTACGACTCGGTCAAGATCGAGGCCGACGTCGAGATGGGCGGCAGCGACCAGCTCTTCAACCTCCTCGCCGGCCGCGAGCTCATGGAGAAGATGGGTATGGAGCCGCAGATCGCGCTCACCATGCCGCTGCTCGAGGGCACCGATGGCACCCGCAAGATGTCCAAGTCCTACGGCAACTACATCGGCCTCACCGATGCGCCGGCCGATATGTTCGGCAAGACCATGTCGATTCCGGACGAGATGATCGGCAAGTACTATCGCTTGGCAAGCTCGCTCGCGCCCGCCGAGGTCGACGCCATCGATGCCGCGCTGGCCGACGGCTCCGCCAACCCCTACGAGCTCAAGCGCGCTCTTGGCCGTGATTTGGTGACCACCTATCACTCCGCCGAGGACGCCGTGGCAGCCGAGGCCGAGTTCGACCGCGTTCACAAGAATCACGACCTTCCCACCGACATCGCCGAGGTTTCCGTCGAGGTCTCCGTCAATGACGAGGGTCTCGTGTACCTGCCCGCCGTGCTGCAGGCCGCCGGTCTGGTCCCGAGCGCCGGCCAGGCTCGTCGCGACATCGACGGCGGCGGCGTCAAGCTCGACGGCGAGGCCATCGCACCCAAGACCTACAACGTGGACCCCGCGGCCCTCAAGCCCGGCACGGTCCTGCAGGTCGGCAAGCGCCACTTCGCCCGCCTGGCGTAGGGCGTGCCCCTGCGTGTACGACTCCCTGTCCTCGGATGGCGGCGGCGCCTGTACGTCCTTTGGACCGCAATAGCGTCGAGGCGCCCTTCGTCCGCGCTCGCATCCGGTATCCGGATATTGAAGAAAGGTCGACCGGTTTTCTCGGTCGACTTTTTGTTTTGATAAGCGTTTGGGTGCCCTTGCGAAACGAACCCCATTCAGGAGCGGTTTCCCGATGCGCTCGCTCGCGGAAAGGCTGCGCCTGCGATCAGCCGTGAAGGGGCCACGACCAAAAAGGCAACGCTCCTTTCGCATCGGTTCGGCTGCCGCATTGGGTACCATGGATGAAATGACGGCTCACATGAAGGGCGGTGCCAAGGATATGGAACCCAATCTGGTCAAATTGATGCAGGCTCTCATCGACACGGCGGAGGGTCGCGTGCCGGCGGACACGGTGTTCGTGAACGCGCAGATCGTCGACGTGTACCGTTTGCGCGTGGCACGCGGTCAGGTCGCGGTTACATGCGGCTGCATCGCGGGCGTCCTGTTCGAGGGGCGCGACTGCGCAGACGCGTCCGTTCCCGCCTGGGAGGCCGCCCGCGTCGTCGATTGCGAGGGCCGCTACCTCGCCCCCGGTTTCATCGACGGCCACCTGCACATCGAGAGCTCCAACATTCGCCCGTCCGAGTACGCCCGCATGGCGCTCACCCGGGGCACCACCACCGCCATCGCCGACAGCCACGAGATCGCCAACGTATGCGGCCTCGAGGGCCTTGCGTTCATGATCGAGGACGCCTCCCGTGCGCCGCTCGACATCAAGTTCATGATGCCCTCCTGCGTGCCCGCCCTGCCTGACGAGCAGGCCGGAGCCGTGATCACCGCGGCGGACATGGAAGCCTTTATGAACGAGCATCACGGTGCGATCTTCGGCTTGGGCGAGATGATGAACCTGCCCGGCGTGTACGGCGCGGACGAGGAGACCTGCCGCCGCATCGCGGTGGGCGCGAAGACCGCATCCGGCCAGGTGGACGGCCATGCGCCCATGGCGTGCGGCAACGACCTCAACGCCTACGTCGCCGCGGGCATCATCGCCGACCACGAGAACACGGGCGTCGAGGAGGCCCTCGACGAGCTCTCCCGCGGCATGTACGTAATGCTGCGCGAGGGCACCTGCAGCCACGACCTTGCGAACCTCGCCCCGCTCATCGTCGAGAACCCCGCGCTCGCGCGCCGCTGCTGCTTTGCCACGGACGACCGCGCCCCCTCGGACGCCCTCAACATCGGCATGATCGACAACGCCTGCCGCGCCGCCGTCGAGGCGGGCATCGACCCGGTGGTCGCCATCTCCATGGCAACGCTCTCAACTGCCGATGTCTTCGGCTTCGACCATGGCAGGCTGTGTGCGCTTCACCGTCGCGGCGCCATCGCCCCGGGCAAGCGGGCGGACATCCTGCTGCTCGACGACCTCGCGTTCGAGACCGCGCCGCATCGCGTGTACAGCGCGGGCGAGCTCGTTGCCGAAGACGGCGTCTTTGTGGGGACGGTCGCGTCGGCCGGCTCGCGTCGCGGCCTCGACAAGCTGGAGTTCCGCTTGCGCAACTCCGTCCGGCTGCCCGAGCTCTCGCTCGACGTCTTCTCCTACGTGTTCCGCCCCGGCGAGGCCGTCATCGACGTGATTCCCGGCAACGCCGTCACCGGCATGGCGCGCCCCGAGTCCGCCGAGGGCCTTCGCCGCATCATGCTCATCGAGCGGCACGGGCGCGGCGTCGAGGCGCAGGGCGCCGGCATCGACGGCGATGGCGCGCCGGGCACGGGGCTCGCGGGCAGGCACATCGGGCAGGGGTGGGTGCGCGGCTTTGCCATCCGCGGTGCCATCGCGAGCACCATCGGCCACGACTCCCATAACGTCTGCGTGGTGGGTGATAACCCCACCGACATGCTCGCCGCCGTGCGCGCGGTGGGGCAGGGCGGCTTTGTTCTTGTGCGCGATGGCGAGGTCAGGGCCAAGATCGACCTGCCGCTCGGTGGTCTCATGAGTGACAAGACGGCCGAGGAGGTCGCGCGTGAGCACGACGCCTTCATGGACGCCGGGCGCGCGATGGGCATCGAGCCCCCGCTCGACCCCATCATGGGCATGATCTTCCTGCCGCTGCCGGTTATCCCCACCCTGCGCATCCGCCCCGAGGGCATGTTCGACGTCACCACGTTCGCCTACGCCGAGTAGTTTGTGACGCCTCCCGGCTCCCTTAGCAAGGCCCCAAAAAAAAGTGCTGGGTAAGGGTTTCGGGCTCTTTTGGTGAGTGGTGCTTGCGTCCGGCTTCATGGGGGTACGCTTCTCGACAGGTTGCGCCCCGCGGCCGCATGGCTGCCGCGGGGCCTGTACGCGTAAGGAAGCGTCATCATGGCACGACACATCAAGCTCATCGCCTCCGACATGGACGGCACCCTCCTCGACGAGAGCGGAATAGTTCCCGCCGAGACATACGATCTCATCCTCGAACTCAAGGAGTACGGCGTTCACTTTGCGGCAAGTTCGGGCAGGCGGTATGACCGACTGTGCGAGTTCTTCGCCCCCATAAAGGACAGCATGGACTTCGTCGCATCTAACGGGGCCCAAGTCTACGCGGATGGTGTGCAGATTGACCGAGAGGTGTACTCGCACCTGGCGATTCGCCGCCTGGCACGGACCGTGGCCATGTTTCCTAACATGCATCTGGCGTTATTCGATCGTACAAAGTCCTACCTGCTCGACGATGAGGACATATTTGTACGGGAGGTCGATAAGGACCTTCCCAATGCGGAGCGTATCTATGAGCTTCCGTCGCCGAAGGTCAACATCATCAAGGCGAGTATCTTTTGCGACGATGGTAACGTGATGGACAACGCCTATGTCCTCCAGCGCGAGCTCGGCGATCTGTTCACTTTCGCGCCTTCGGGCAACTCCTATATCGACGCGATGCAGCCCGGGGTGTCCAAGGCGTCGGGCATCGCGTTGCTCATGGACCATTACGGCATCGAGCGTGATGAGGTCATGGCCTTTGGAGACGCGATGAACGATTACGAGATTATCCGATTTGTCGGCACGGGTTGCGCAATGGCCAACGGCCGCCCCGCCTTGCAGGCTGTCGCCGACAGGGTCGTTGGGTGCAACGCCGACCATGCCGTGCAGGCGGAGATGCGCCGAGTCCTCGAGTCGCTGCGGTAACGCGGAGATTTGCAATTTGATTGCATTTGTCGATGCGGGGGTCTCGGCGTGCCTTGTGACACGCGAAATCGGCTAGACTGGGAACACTGCATCGCAATGGAGTGCGCTTGGACATGCCGGATGCTGGCTTAGCGCCGCGTGGCTCCACCCGTCTTCCGCACGCCGTCGAGGGCGGGCACTTTGCAACGATTTGGGCGGCATCGCCGCATGACCCGAAAGGAACCCCATGGCAGAGACCTCTTCCAGCCGCGTCGTCATCACTGTCCTCGGTAAGAACCGCCCCGGCATCGTCGCCGGCATGACGTGCGTCCTATCCGAGGCGAGCGTCGATATCCGCGACATCACGCAAAGCATCATCGAGGACATCTTCACCATGACCCTCATCGCCGACGTGTCCGCCTCGACGCTCGGCTTCTCCGAGCTCCAAGAGGCGCTTTCCGCTAAGGGTGATGAGCTCGGCGTCACCGTCGAGATGCAGCGCGAGGATGTCTTCCAGTTCATGTACCGCCTGTAGCCTGTGCCATTTGGTGACGGGTGCATGTTTGCGCACGGCGTGATCCTCGACTCCGTCCATCGTTCCTCGTTCGCCCCGGCGATATGCCGGGGCGCTTGCCAAATAAGGAGCCCGCTATGTCGTACGACGCCCACAACATCTACTATCGCTTCGACGATCACCTGAGCCGCTTGGTTCTCGATTACGAGGCGAGCCGCCGCGTTGATGAGAATTCCGACCGTCTCTACCACGATATTCCCTCTGAGGAATACTCCGAGGACCTGTTCCGCACCCACAACGTGAAGCGCGGCCTGCGCAATGCGGACGGCTCCGGCGTGGTCGCCGGCCTCACGCGTATCTCGGACGTGCACGGATACAACGTGGTCGACGGTCGGGTCGTGCCCGACGAGGGCCATCTTATCCTGCGTGGTTACGACATCGAGGACCTTATAGAGAATGCCCAGAAGGAGGACCGTTTTGGGTATGAGGAGGTCGCGTATCTGCTCATCACCGGCGAGCTGCCCACTGCCAGCGAACTCGACGATTTCAACGGTCGCCTGGGCGCGTATCGTCATCTGTCGAGTGAGTTCGTGCGTCAGTTTCCCATCACCACGGTGAGCCCCTCGATCATGAATGCGCTGCAGCGCGCCGTGCTGCTGCTCTACGCCTTCGACTCCGATCCGGATTCCATAACGCCCGAGCACGAGGTCGACGTCGCCATCTCGCTGCTGTCCCGTCTGCCCCGTCTTGCCGCCTTTGCCCAGACGTTCCGCACCGCCCAGGTGAGCGGCAAGCGTGCGCCCGTTCCCATTCCGGAGCCCGGCTTCTCCACGGCTGAGGCGATTTTGCAGATCCTTCGCGGCGAGGACGGGTATACCCGCGCCGAGGCCATGCTGCTCGACGTCATGCTCATGCTCCATGCCGAGCACGGCGGCGGTAACAACTCGACGTTCGCCTGCCGCGTGCTGTCCAGCTCCGCAACGGATGCGTATTCCGCTTATGCCGCCGCCATCGGCTCGCTCAAGGGTCCGCGCCACGGCGGCGCCAACGCTAAGGTTGTGGCGATGCACGAGGACATCCGCGCGCACGTGACTAATTGGGATGATGAGGATGAGCTCGCCGCGTACCTGGAGAAGATCTTGCGCCGCCAGGCCTTCGACGGCAGCGGTCTTATCTACGGCATGGGGCACGCGGTCTATACCCTGTCTGACCCGCGCGCCGTGCTGTGCAAGCGCTATGCCCGCGGCCTGGCCCACGCCAAGGGCATGGGGGAGGAATTCGAGCTGATCGAGCGCATCGAGAAGCTCGCCCCGCAGGTGATGGCCGATGTGCGTGGTACCACCAAGCCCATCTGCGCGAACATCGACTTGTACACGGGCTTCATCTACAAGATGCTGGGTATCCCCGACACCCTGTTCACCCCGTTGTTCGCCGTGGCACGCACTGCCGGTTGGGCGGCACACCGCATGGAGGAGCTCATCTGCGCGCACCGCATCATCCGCCCCGCGTATCGCTCGGTGCTCGAGTCGGGCAGATACGTGCCGCTGGCTGAGCGCAAGGGCCGCCGCGAGTGCTTGGCGGGGTAGGTCCTCGCATAAGGAACGCGGTGAGGCACGCTGCCCCCATGCGCCCATGGACCTTTTGTGCACGTTCGCTGCCGCGCGGTGCGTGTGGTAGCATTGACAAGCTATTTTGACTTGGTCGGAAACCAAGTCACCCCTTTGTCCTGGTCGGTAACCAGGACGTGACCAGAAGAGGAGCCCTGCCATGAAGTCTGGCATCCATCCCGAGTATGTGGAGTGCACGGTGCGCTGCAGCTGCGGCAACACCTTCAAGACCCATTCCACCAAGTCCGAGATCCAGGTCGAACTCTGCAACGAGTGCCATCCGTTCTACACCGGCCAGCAGAAGTTCGTCGACACCGGTGGACGCGTCCAGCGATTCGCCGACAAGTTCGGTGGCGCCGCTCAGGCCGCCCTCGAGCGCGAGGCCGCCAAGAAGGCCGCCAAGCAGGCCGCTGCCGAGGAGGCCGCTGCCAAGAAGGCCGCCGAGCGCGAGGCCAAGGCCGCCGAGAAGGCCAAGCGTGCCGCTGAGTACGAGAAGAAGGCCGCCGCTGAGGCCGCCAAGAAGGCCGCTGAGGCTCCTGCCGAGGAGGCTGCCGCTGAGGCCGAGGTCGCTGCCGAGGAGACCGCTGAGGTCGCCGAGTAGCCTTCGCCTTTAGACGTACGCGTGAAACCCCGCGCCCATCTGGGTGCGGGGTTTTCATTTTGCGATCATCTTTTTCCCCGCCTTTCGGCGATATCCGTAACGTTTTCCGGTATTCGAATCGAGTGAGCGCAAAACCAACGTCTGGACCATCGCAAACGTAGGTTTTGCGCTCACTCGGCCCGCCGCCGTGTACAGGGTCGTTTTGTGTGCACATACATCCTGCGCATAGCTTGTGCGCCATTTGGCTAAAGTTTCCTTAACTGTGTCTATGCGTCAACGCGAGTATCGCGCGCGAATGTGCGCTGCCCGCTCTGGCGCATCGTGAAGAGGAAACCACATGGGATTCGTTTCTAAGCTGCTGTCCTTCGGCTCCGACAAGGACCTCAAGCGCTATTGGAAGACCGTCGACGCCATCAACGCGCTCGAGCCCGCGTATGAGGGCATGGGCGACGAGGAACTCCGTGACCAAACGCGTGTGTTCCGCGACCGCCTGGCCGCCGGGGAGACGCTCGACGCCTTGCTGCCCGAGGCGTTTGCCGTCGTGCGCGAGGCGTCCAAGCGCACCATCGGTCTTCGCCACTTCGATGTGCAGCTCATCGGCGGCATGGCTCTGCACGAGGGGCAGATCGCCGAGATGAAGACGGGCGAGGGCAAGACGCTCGTGTCCACGCTCGCCGGCTACCTGAACGCGCTTTCCGGCAAAGGCGTGCATGTCGTCACGGTCAACGATTACCTTGCCAAGCGCGACTCCGAGTGGATGGGCTCCATCTACCGCTTCCTCGGACTCAAGGTGGGTCTGCTTCAAAACGGCATGCCGCTATCCGACAAGCGCGACGCCTATCAGTGCGATGTCATCTACGGTACCAATTCCGAATTTGGTTTTGACTACCTGCGCGACAACATGGTTTTGCGCGCCGGCCAGCGCGTCCAGCGCGATCACGCCTTCGCCATCGTCGACGAGGTCGACTCCATTCTCATCGACGAGGCGCGCACCCCGCTCATCATCTCGGGCGCGGGCACCAAGAGCGCCAGCACCTACAAGGATTTCGCCCGTGCCGTGCGCGGCCTCACGCAGGGTGAGGAGGCCCAGTTCGACATGCTCGCTGCCGGTGAGCCCGTGGAGGCGACCGGAGACTTCGTCATGGACGAGGCCAAGCACACCATCGCCGCCACTGAGCAGGGCTTGAAGAAGATCGAGCAGCGCCTCGGCATCGACGACATCTACAGCGACCTCTCCGGCGCCCTCGTCAACCACCTGCAGCAGGCGCTCAAGGCGCAGTACATGTTCCATCGCGATAAGCAGTACGTCGTCACCAACGGCGAGGTCAAGATCGTCGACGAGTTCACGGGTCGCATCATGGAGGGTCGCCGCTACTCCGAGGGTCTGCACCAGGCGATCGAGGCGAAAGAAGGCGTGCTCGTGCGCGAGGAGAACCAGACGCTCGCCACCATCACGCTGCAGAATTATTTCCGCCTGTACGACAAGCTCTCCGGCATGACCGGTACCGCCATCACCGAGGACGCCGAGTTCCGCGAGATCTACAACCTGCCGGTCCAGGTGATCCCCACCAACCGACCCGTCGCCCGCGTCGACCACGATGACCTGGTGTACCGCACCATCGACGCCAAGTTCAACGCCGTCGCCAGCGAGATCGAGGTGCGCCACGCGAACGGCCAGCCCGTGCTGGTGGGCACCGTCTCCATCGAAAGCTCCGAGCGCCTCTCCCGCCTGCTCAACAAGCGCGGCATCAAGCACGAGGTCCTGAACGCCAAGTTCCACGAGCGCGAGGCACAGATCGTGGCCCAGGCGGGACGCTTGGGCGCCGTCACCATCGCCACCAACATGGCCGGCCGCGGAACGGACATCCTACTCGGCGGCAACGCCGAGGAGATGGCGCGCGACGAGCTCATGCGCTACGACTTCGGCATCGACGCCGAGGTGCTCGATCGCATCCTCCACGAGGCCAACTGGCGCCTGCTCGCCAAGGACGAGAAGGAACTCGAGCCGGTGGAGCGCACCGTCTTCAACCAGGTACTCGAAGGCATTCGTGCACTTGGCATCGATATCGACACCGCAACCTTCGCCGAGATCGCCCGTGTCTACGAGGACCTGGTGCGCAAGACGAAGGCCGTGTGCAGCGCCGAGCACGACCAGGTGGTCGCCGCCGGTGGCCTCACGGTGATCGGCACCGAGCGCCACGAATCCCGCCGTATCGATAACCAGCTTCGCGGCCGCGCCGGCCGTCAGGGCGATCCCGGCGAGACCCAGTTCTATCTCTCGCTCGAGGACGACCTCATGCGCATGTTCGGCGGCGAGCGCATGGACAAGATCTCCAACCTCATGATCGCGTCCGACATGGGCGACGATATGCCCATTCAGCACAAGATGATCTCCAAGGCCGTGGAAGGCGCCCAGCGCAAAGTCGAGAACATCAACTTCTCCATGCGCAAGAACGTCCTCGAGTACGATGACGTTATGAACAAGCAGCGTCAGGTCATCTACGCCGAGCGCAACAAGATTTTGGACGGCAAGGATCTCTCTAACCACATCGACGAGGTCATTGACGACACCATCAAGCGCTGCGTGACCGAGTTCTGCCCGGTTGACTCGCATGAGGGCGAGCGTGATCTCGAAGGTCTGCATAAGTGGGTCGTGGAGCTCACCGGACGCCCGGATGCCCCTCAGTTTGCGGACGCCCCCTATGGGGAGCTCTGCGATGCGGTGCTCGCGTTTGTGGAGAAGGCCTACGACGCCAAGGCCGAGCGCCTGGGCGAGGGCCTCATGCAGGAACTCAACTGCCAGGTCATGCTGCGTGTCATCGACACCCGCTGGATGGGCTACCTCCAGGAGATGGACTATCTCAAGCAGGGCATCGGCTTGCGTGGGTTCGGTCAGCGCGATCCGCTCGTCGAATACAAGACCGAGGCGTTCCGTGCGTTCCAGACGCTCGTCAACACCATGTACGAGGACTATCTGCGCACGGTGATGCATGCCGAGTTCAAGAACCCCGATGCCGCCCGCGCGCGGATCGAGGGGGAGCGCAACCCCGCCCTCGCCGGCGCCCGCATGAGCGGTCCGGCCGAGGTCGATGGCGACACCGGCTCATCCACCATCCAGCGCCAGGCCGCGCAGCAGGCGGTGACCGCCGGTGCTGGGCGGGCACCCCAGGGGACCTTGGGTAACGCCGGTTCCACCGTGCGCACGTACCGCAAAGACCAAAGCGGCGACCCGTACTCAAACGTGGGTCGCAATGATCCGTGTCCGTGCGGCAGCGGCAAGAAGTTCAAGAACTGCCACGGTAGGAATCGCTAATGGCGGCGGATGCAAGCGCTGAGTCGATTCTGACAGAGCTGGATGCCCTCGCCGCGCGTTTGACAGAGGTCGAGGCGTATCTGCATATCGACGAGGCCAGGGGTCGTGTGACCGAGCTCGAGCAGGCCAGCTCTGCGCCGGGATTTTGGGATGACGCCGACGCTGCTCGCGCGCATATGGCGGAGCTCTCCCAGGTGAAGGGCGACGTCGAGCTGGTTGACCGCGCGCACGAGCGTCTTTCCGACGCCCGCGCCGCACTCGAGCTGGCCGAGGAAATGGGGGAGGACGGAGCCGAGTTCGTGGCGGAGGCCGTGACGGCTGCCGAGGAGCTTACCCGCGCCATCGATGAGATGGAGCTTTCCAGCTGGTTCACGGGAGAGTTCGACCACGGCAGCGCCATCTTGTCCATCAAGCCCGGCCAGGGCGGCCTAGAGGCCCAAGACTGGACCTTCATGCTGTTCAAGATGTACATGAAGTACTGTGCCCGTCGTGGCTGGAAGGTCACGGTGAACGATTGCCCCGCAGCGGAGGTCATCGGCATCGACCGCGCCACCATCACGGTCGAGGGCAAGGACGCGTTCGGCATGCTCCGTGCCGAGGCGGGCGTGCACCGCCTGGTGCGCATCAGCCCCACGGATGCCAAGAAGCGCCGCCAGACCACCTTCGCCGGCGTCGAGGTCATCCCCGTTCTGCCCGATGACATCGAGATCGAGGTTGCGCCCGACGACATTCGCGTGGACGTCTACCATGCGAGTGGCCCTGGTGGACAGGGCGTCAATACCACCGACTCCGCCGTTCGCGTCACGCACATGCCCACGGGTATCGTGGTCACCTGCCAAAACGAGCGTAGCCAGATCCAGAACAAGGCGGCGTGTATGCAGATCCTGAAGGCACGCCTGTACGAGCTGGAGCTCGAGAAGCGCGGTGAGATGCTAGACGAGATTCGCGGACCCAAGACCGACATCGGCTTTGGCAACCAGATTCGCAGTTATGTCCTGTACCCCTATCAGATGGTGAAGGACCTGCGCAGCGGCGTGGAGACAAGCAACGTGGACGGTGTACTCGAGGACGGAGATCTCGATCCGTTCATCATCGGCTACCACCGCTGGGCTACCGAGCAGGCGGAGTAAGGGTCATATGGCACGGCGCATCGACATCAACCGCATCATCCAGTCGCAGTTCGTGAGCGACCTGCCGCTTATCATCGCGGGTTGCGCGATCGCCGCGTTCGCGACGGATGCCTTCATGATTCCCAACGGCCTTGCCGCCGGTGGCCTGACGGGTCTCGCCACCATCATCGCCGAGCTCGGGCGACGCGTGGGGATTAGTCTGCCCGTTGGCTTGCAGACCATTATCATGAACGCGTTGCTGCTGCTCGTGGTCGTGCGGTCGGGCGGGCTCAAGTACGTGGTGCAGACGGTCACGGGCTTTGTGCTCTTCGGTTTCTTCACCGATCTGTTCGCCCCGTTCGTGCTCCAAGTGAGCCATAGCGACCTCATGCTTTCGGCGTTGTGGGGCGGTATCATCTCGGGTATCGGTTACGGGCTTGTGTTCCGCTGCGGAGCCAACACGGGCGGTTCGGATACCATTGGCCAGATCATCGCACGTAAGAGCTCGCTGCCGGTGGGTGCCACGGTCATGGCGATAGACGTCGCGGTGTGTGCCGCCTCCGCCCCGGTGTTTTCCCTCACCAACGCACTGTACGCCGCCCTTGCCATGGTCGTCATGGGATATGTCGTGGATGCGGTGGTCGATGGTGGCAACAGCCAGCGCGCCGCCTTCATCATCTCCGATGCCTACGAGGATATCGAGCACGATATCCTGCATGCCATGGACCGCGGCTGCACACGTCTCATGGCGCAGGGGTCTTGGACCAAGAAGGACCGGCCCGTGCTGTTCTTTGTGTTGAGCCGCCGCGAGGTCTCGATCATCAAGACGGTCGTCTACGAGCACGATGCCAACGCTATGCTTATCATCACCGATGTCAACGAGGCGATTGGATACGGGTTTAAATCCATTGGGTAGAACTGGTCCCCGATGCCCCGGCGCTTGCCGTGTTGCTTTGATGGTAGACCCGCCGTATTGCTAAAATAAGAGAGTCTGTAGTTCAAACGCACGACTCTAAGGAGCTCTAGTGGGTAACCACTTCCGTACCCCCGGAGACGAGCAGGCTGCACCTCAGGTGCCCCAGGTTGATCCTGTGAGCCCTTTGCACGCCGCTCCGTCACCGGATGTGCAGGACCGGTTGTTCGATCAACCCGTTCCGCAGAACACCCCCCAATCCATGTTCGATGCTCCGGCCACGCCCGATGCGCTCGAGTCTCAGGTGTTCGCCGCCGCCCAGCAGGGCGAGGCGGCTCCGTCTCCGCAGCCTGCGGCGAATCCGCTGTTCAGCGTGCCCGCGCCCGATGCACCCGCCGCAACGCCCCTGAGTGTTCCGTCCCCCATGGACGCACCGGCCCCTGCGGTTACGCCCGACCAGGCCGCCGAAGTCGCGTCCCTCGATGCGGCGCTCGCGAACAATCCGGACTTCACCACGGTATTCGCCCCGGTCGATGATTCTCGCGTCCGCCAGGCCCGCGAGGCCGGTGTCGAGCCCGTCATCCTCATGGAGCACGTCACCAAGATCTACCCGGCGCAGCCCAACAAGCCCGCGCTCGACGATGTGAATATCGAGATCTATCCGGGCGAGTTCGTCTTCTTGGTTGGCCACTCCGGTTCTGGCAAGACTACCCTGCTCAACACCATGCTGCGCAATGTTAAGCCGACCAGCGGCCGCGTGATGGTGGCGGGCCAGGATCTCATGAAGATCAAGAACCGTAAGATCCCGTTCCTGCGTCGCCAGATCGGCGCCGTGTTCCAGGATTACAAGCTGCTGCCCAACCGCACCGCCTACGAGAACGTGGCCTTTGCCCTGCAGTGCATTGGCAAGCCCAAAGCGGTCATCAAGGCCCAGGTCCCCGAGGTCCTGCGTCTTGTCGGCCTGGGTGATCAGATGGATTCTCTGCCAGACCAGCTTTCCGGCGGCGAGCAGCAGCGTGTCTCCGTTGCCCGCGCTATGGTCAACCGGCCGCCCCTGCTCATTTGTGACGAGCCAACGGGCAACCTCGACCCGGCGATCTCGCTCGGCATCATGAAGCTCCTTGAGCGCATCAACCGTACCGGCACGACCGTGATCGTGGCCACGCATGACCGCGCCATGGTCGATTCCATGCAGCGTCGCGTCATCGCCCTTGAGGGCGGTCGAGTGGTTCGCGACCAGGAGAGGGGAGGCTACGGCAACTATGGCGCCTTCTAATCTCGGATATTCCACCAAAGAGGCCTTCCGCCACTTCTTCCGCAATTGGACGACGTCGTTCGGCGCCGTCATCACCATCTTCCTGTCCCTGTTCATCATCGGCTTGTTCATCGTCGGCTCGGTGCTCGTCAACTCGGCCATCGGCAACGTCGAGGACCAGGTCACGATCCAGGCCTACATCTCCGATGACGCCTCCGATGAAGCCGTCGAGGCCTATCAGGACAAACTCGAGCGCATGGACAACGTCAAGAACGTCGAGTTCGTGAGCAAGGAGGACGCTCTCGAGGAGTACAGATCCTCGATCTCGAGCAATGCCGACGCCACCCTCTCGGCGCTTGACGGCCAGAATCCGCTGCCGCGCTCCTTCCGCATCGAGATGGAGGATCCCTCTCAGGTCGAGGCCATGGCCGATGAGATCAAGGCCGACTCCGACTTCCGCGAGATCGTGGACGATGCCAACACCGACGTCGACGACAAAGACGCCGATGTCGCTGAGAACGTTCGTTACGGCCAGGAGGAGGTCTCCCGCCTGTTCCAGCTTACCAACTACATTCGCATCGCGGCTGTGGTGTTGGTTGCCTTGCTGACTTTTGTGGCGTTCATCTTCATCAACAACACGATTCGCCTGTCCATCACCGCGCGTCGCCGTGAGATCGCCATCATGCGACTCGTTGGCGCGTCCAACGGTTTCATTCGCGGGCCGTTTATCACCGAGGGTGTGCTCCAAGCTCTGCTTGGCGCGCTGTTCTCCATTGGCGTGCTTGAGCTGTTCCGCAACCTGGTGATTCCAAAGGTAGCTTCCGGCATCAGCTTCATGAGCTTCAATGTGCCCATGGAGATCTACTATGCCACGTACGGCGCACTCGTCCTCCTCGGCGTGATCATCGGCCTGTTTGGTTCGGCGATTGCGATGAGGCGCTATCTCAAGGTGTAGAGCGCGAACGTCGTTCGATCCCATCGGAGACCCCCTGGGTCATCCCACGTAAACGTCCTCGGCCGGCGAGCTTTGCTCGGCGGCCTGCGGAATGTTTACTTAGGGATGACCCAGGGGGTCTCCTGCTCTCACGGCGCTGCGCGCGTGGTGGCGGGGGTTTGGTGTTGTGGGGTTGACGTTGGGTCTGACGGGGTCTTTGTTGTGGCGGCCTCGGGTTTTGCCGGGGACGGGGCTGGTGTGCAGTGACCTGAGGTTCGGTTGAGGGTTTGTCGGGCACCCTTGGGTTTGGGTACAAGAGAGCTGGTTTGAATCGGCTCTATTTGGACGAGAGGAATGCATGGGTAGAGGAAAGCGCGGGAAGAACGGACGGCACGGGCCTGCTCGGTCGCGGCGGTTGCCGGGGCTTACGGGGACGGTGCGCGTGTATGACTCGCACGCCGAGGTCGAGACAGCGGAGGGTACGTACCGCTTGGGCTCGCGCTCGATGCGCGAGGCGATGCCTGGCGACCGTGTGTACGTAAGCTTGCATCGCGGTCGCGGCGGAGCTCGTCGCGCGGTTGTGGAGCACGTGATCGAGCGTGCGGCCGAGGCCGTTGTGGGCACCTTCGAGCTGGCTGGTCCTCTGGGCGCCGTACGTCCGCTCGACGCGCGCATCAAGCAGGATTTCTTCGTCCTTCCCTCTGATGACTCCCCTGCGCGTCTCAAGGTCACGCCAGGCGATATCGTCGCAGCGCACATCGTCGAATATCCTTCCCGTGCGGAGGCCGGTGTGGTCACCATCGAGCGCCGTATCGGCGATGCCAACGAGCCGAGCCTGGGCATCGAGTGCATCATGGCGCGGTATGGACTTACGGACGGGTACCCTCAGGAAGCGATCGATGAGGCCGCGGGGCTCTCGGTCGATGTCGAGGCCGCTTTGGCCGATCCGCTGCGTCGCGATATCCGCGATAGGTTCGCCATCACGATCGACCCCGTCGATGCTCGTGATTTTGACGACGCGATCTCCGTTGCGCGCACCGTGCGTGGCGGGTGGATGCTCGGCGTGCACATCGCTGACGTGTCCCATTACGTTGACTGGGAAAGCTCGATTGACCTGGAGGCGCGTCGCCGCTCGACATCGGTGTACCTTGCCGACCGCGTGTTGCCCATGCTTCCCGAGCGCCTGTGCAACGATCTGTGCTCGCTGCGGCCCAATGAGGACCGGCTCGCCTTTACCGTCGACATCGAACTCGACGCGCGAGGCCGCGTTCGTGCATATGAAGCGTATCCGAGCGTGATTCGCTCGCGCGTGCGCTTGGATTACGGTGCTGCAGACGCCCTACTTGCTGGAGATGTTCCCGCTGCGGCGTCTGCTGTACACGACTCTGTGCCCGCGCCCGTTCATGGAGGACCGGGCTGTGGGGCCGGCGACGCGCTTGATTGCCCACGGACGCCTGAACCTGGCACGGCGGACGCTGCGACCGTTCGCCGTGCCCACGCCGCCCTCGACGCTGCTCGCGTCTCTGGCGTCGACCTCGCCTCCTTCCTCAGAAACGCAGACGCGCTTGCCTGCGCTCGGCGTGAGGTTCGTCGTAAGCGCGGCTCGATCGATTTCGAGACGTCCGAGGTTCACGTGCTCTTGGATGACGAGGGCATTCCCATCGACATCGTCACGCGCGAACGTAGTGCCGCCACCAGCTTGGTTGAAGAGGCGATGTTGCTCGCCAACGAATGCGTCGCTGAGTTCCTCTCCGACCACAATCTGACTGCGGCGTACCGCGTGCATGAGGAGCCCTCGGCAGACACGCTAGCCTCTGCCGTCAAGACGCTCACCGAACTCGGTGCACTTGAGGGTGGTCTTGCAGCGGGCATCATGCTGGGGGAGCCGCGTGCCATCGCCAGCGCGGTCGTCGATGCCCATGGCACGCCGATGGCGCCGCTGGTGAACGCCCTGCTCCTGCGTGCTCAGCAGCGTGCTGTGTACCGGTCGGAGAACGGCGGGCACTATGCGCTCGGTGCCCGCGCGTACTGTCACTTCACGAGCCCCATCCGCCGTTACCCCGACCTTATCGTGCACCGTGTGCTCAAGGTGGCGCTTGCCAAGCGCGAGCTGGGGAAAAAGGAAGCTGCGGCCCGATCCCCCCGTCTCGTGGGCAAGGGGCCCCAGTCGCTCGTGCAGGTGTGTTCCGCACTCTGCCGACAGGCGAGCGACAACGAGCGTGCTGCCGACGCGGCGGCGACGGCCTCGCAAAAAATCAAGGTCGCACAGTTCTTCGCGGGGCGCGTGGGGGAGCGCTTTGCTGGAACGGTTTCGTGGATTTCGGACATGGGCGCATTCGTGCGTTTGGATGACACGGGTGCCGAAGGCCTGATGCGCATGGCGGCGCTTGGTGCCGAGTGGTGGGAGTACGACGACATCCGCCTGCGTCTTGTGGGTGAATCGAGTGGCACGGTGATCGAGCTCGGGCAGCGTGCGATAATCGAGGTGGCTTCCGTCGACGTGTTGCGTGGGCACCTGGATTTCAAACTCATCCATATCGAGGGCCCCAATCGCTAGCCCGTGAGGGCTCCCGTATGCCGATGAGATGGGGCGTCCGGCACCGGGTCTTTCGTGTGTTTCGTACCTGTACGCTTCTGCGCTACACTGAAGCCTCGACTCTTTTCTAGGAGGACACCATGGATATGCCCATTGCGGCGCATGACATCGATTATGCCGAGGATCTGCTGGCGGAAGGCGAGCTCGATACGGCGCGCATGCTGCTCGAGGAACTTGCCGCCGAGGCTGGTGAGTATGCCGATACCGCTTGCATCGCCACCGAGGCACGCCAATGGTTCAGCTTTGCCAACCCGTTCGAGCGTCTTGCCTATCGTCGCGTGGAGCAGGATCCCCGCGAGCTCACGCAGGTAGACGCTCCGCTCGATCGTCTCTATGCGGCACTTGCCTATGTGTACGTGCAAAAACGCGACTATGAGCTTGCGCGCGATGCGCTCAAGCAGGCCGTGCGCTGGAATCCCATGAATTGCGCCCACCGCCTGAACCTCGCCGAGGTCTATCGTGCGCTCGGGGACACCAGGGAGTGGGCGGCGCTTTCGGCTTCAGTTCTCGAGCGTGCCACGACTCCGCAAGCGCTTGCGCGTGCCTTTGCGAATTTGGGCCATTTTTTCCTGTCGTGCGATAAACTCCCCGCCGCGGAGGGTTGCCGTCGGGCGGCGATTCGCGCGTGCGCCGATGACGCCGCCGCCACGGCTCTCGCCTCGCACCTTGACCGTGAGCATCCCGAACTCGCCGAGCTCTCCGATGCCGATGCGAACGCTGCGGTCGAGGGGGAGGGCCTGGCAACCGGTGCCAATGCCGAGATCGCCGTGTGCCTGCTCATGTGCGCAACGGACGCGGCCGATGAGGGCGACCGCAATGAGGCCACGCGCCTCACCCTGCTCGCCCGCGATTTGGTCGGAGCTCCGGCGTGTGAGGCCCTCCTTCGCCTCATTCGCGAGTCTGACGCGGAGCTTTCCAACGAACAGGGAGGTGAGTAACTATGGCAGACGGATTTGCTCGTAAGCCGCGCAGGGAAAAGAAGCTTATCGCCAAGAACCGTTCGGCTCATCATGAGTACTTTATTGACGAGACCTTCGAGTGTGGGGTCGAGCTTGCCGGTACCGAGGTACGCAGCCTGCGTGAACGCGCCTGTCAGATCACGGACTCCTTCGCCCTTATCCGCAACGGCGAGTGCTGGCTTCATAACGTGCACATTCATCCGTATTCCAACGGATCGATTTTCAACCGTGATCCCGATCGCCGTCGCAAGCTGCTGCTTCACCGCAAGCAGATCGACTATCTCGACGGTAAACTGCGCACGCGCGGGGTGGCGCTCGTGCCCTTGGAGTTGTATTTCAACGAGGATGGCCGTGTCAAGCTTCTGCTTGGCCTTGGCCGAGGTAAGAAGCTGTACGACAAGCGCGAGGACATGGCCAAGCGCGACGTGCAGCGCGAGATCGATCGGGCTCTCAAGCAACGTAGCCGGTAATCGCCCATTTTCCTTCAGACGGGCACCCATGTGCGATCGGGTGCCCGTTTGCGTTTGAGGCTCTCGGCATTCGATGCCCATGCAATGGACGCTGCCTGCGCGGACGCGTTCGACGTCCCTCCCACCGACTCATACGGATGCGACCGTCCCCGCGCCTTTGTAATCCCTATACTGGTGATAAGCGCGTGGCACGCGAGACATTTGAGAAAGGGGAATGTCATGGCTATCGATTCCACGGCGATGTTCGCGATGAGCTATGGGTTGTATGTCGTGTCTGCAGAGGCGGACGGCACCAAGGCGGGATGCGTGGTCAATACGGCGGTGCAGGTGACCGCCGAGCCCATTCGCATGACGGTCGCGGTGCACAAGGACAACGTGACATCTGGGGTCATCGCAAAGGCGGGGGCGTTCACAGTTACCGCAATCGATCAAACGGCGGACATGCCCTACATCGGCAACTTCGGCTTTCGCTCCAGTGACACCTATGACAAATTCGAGAAATACGAGACGGCAATCTCGGAGGTGGAGAGCCCCTATTGTCCGGAGCACGCGTGCGCGGTATATGCATGCAAGCTGATCGACAGCGTCGACGTGGGGACACATTATCTGTTCGTCGGCGAGGTCGTGCAAGCCGAGCGGCTTTCCGATGAGCCTCCTCTCACGTATGCT
The DNA here is from genome assembly GCF_959026545.1 of uncultured Collinsella sp. Lineage (NCBI taxonomy): Bacteria > Bacillati > Actinomycetota > Coriobacteriia > Coriobacteriales > Coriobacteriaceae > Collinsella > uncultured Collinsella sp. Next base: position 155,987 of record NZ_CAUFLV010000003.1, on the reverse strand, counting down.
TACTACCACAGCACGCTCAAAGGCAAGACGCCCCCCAAAGCGAGTTCGTATCAGGGGTAGCGTCCCCGCTGGCATGGCCGGCTTGAAGTCTAGCGGGACGGTTACTGCGCGCTGCCCGATGCGTCGCATCCTTAGAGAAACTGCTTGATAATAGGAAACCATTCCGATAACATATCGGAACGTTTGAGGGAGATCCGAGATCGTTCATGGGAAGCTTGGCGTGTCTCATGTTCGGTAAACTTGGGTATACTCAACCTACGTTCAATCGCCTGTGAAAGGAGCCAATCATGGCTGACAAGACTTACAAGTTCGTTTGCGTTGTTTGCGGTTTCGAGGTCGAGGTCGACACTCCCGAGCTGCCCGAGGATTATGTCTGCCCCGTCTGCGGCGTTGGCCCGGATCAGTTCGAGCTCGTCGAGGAGTAGCTTCGAGTTTCGAGGGGCGATTCGTTCGCTCGTAACAAGCAACTCAATTTGCAGCAGGGACGTCTCTTCGGAGGCGTCCTTTTCATTGTGGGAGATATGCCGGGGTAATTACAAATCAGCCATAGGCAGTTTTGCCTCGAGCTCGTCGTCGTGATCGCTCCGCTTCTCCGTGTCAGGCGAAACGGGGCCTTGCCTGAGACGCCGGGCGAGAGCCCGGTTGTCGGGGCAGAATTCGTCGAGTAATGCGTGGAAGCGTGCGTTGTGGTTGGGTTCCAGCAGGTGGACGAGTTCATGGGCGACCACGAACTCAAGGCATTCGGGCGGATAGGCGGCGAGGCGAGCGTTGATGCGAATGGCGCCTGTGGACGGGGTGCACGAGCCCCATCGGGTTTTCATCGTGCGGATGCTCCACCGCGAGGCGCGGACGCCCATCCTCCGCTCCAGTCGAGCAGCGATGCGGGGAAGGACGCGCCCCAGTTCTTCGCGGTAGAGGTTGTCGATGAAGTCTTGACTGCCGTGATCGAAGCCGAGGGGCGTGAGGTCTCCCCACAGCGGGTACGAGGTTCGTCCATCGCCGTCGCTTTCCCCCTCGGTTGGGGAAATACGCGTGTTCCGCATCTGGGCGCGGCGGACGCGTTCGATTATCCAGCTTGCCTTGCAGTCCAGAAACGCCTGCGCGCGGGTGAAGGAGAGGCGCTGTGGAATGCTGAGTGCGACCGACCCGTCGCCGCGGACGCGCAGGTTGAGGTTCTTTACGTGTTTGCGAGTGACCTCGACGGGGATCTCGAGCCCATCGGCGTGCAGGGTGAGGACGAGGCGGGTGTCGCTCATGCGTTGCGGGCTCCTTTCGAGGTCGGCGGGCCTTTGGTTGGTGGCGCCTTGTCGCGCCGCTGGTGCACCGCGCATGGACGAGCGGCCTCGGCCGCGGGTTACGTGGCTGACGTGAACTGGGGTGCAGCGAGTCGCGGGGCGAGACGGATGGATCAGCTGCAGTCCGCATCACATCGCTGCGCAAACTCTTCTAGCTTGCGCGCGTCGTCGCACTTCTGTTGCGGGTTACACGGTACCATAGACTGAACTGTCGCCTACAGAAAGGACCGCCCATGAGCAACCGCGAACGCGAGGTCATCGGCGTCGACGACCGGGTCTCCCCGGCGCGCGCCATTCCGCTGGGAATCCAGCACATGATGAGCATGTTCGGCTCCACGGTGCTCGTACCCGTGCTGACCGGCCTCGATCCCAACGTCGCCATCATGTGCTCGGGCATCGGCACCATCTGCTACCTGCTCGTGACCGGCAACAAGATTCCCAGCTATCTGGGCAGCTCGTTCGCCTTCATCAGCCCCATCCTCGCGGTGGGCGCCACGCGCGGTCTCGACGCCGCCATGTCCGGTGTGATTGTGGCGGGCGCAGTGTTCCTCGTGGTGGCGGGCATCATCAAGCTCGTCGGCACGGGCTGGCTTGACCGCCTGCTGCCGCCCGTGCTCGTTGCCTCCGTCATGGTGGTCATCGGCGTGGGTCTGTCCGCCACCGCCGCCAACATGGCCTTTATGGGTACCGACGCCGCGGGTGCATCGGTGTTCAACCCGCAGGGCGCCCTGGTCGCCGCCGTCACGCTGCTCGCGGCGGTGATCTTTTCCGGGCGCGGCGGCATCGTCGGCACGGTGCCGGTGCTGCTCGCCATCATCGTGGGCTATGCGGTCGCCGTGGCGTTCGGCATGGTGGATTTCGCGCCCATCGCCCAGGCCGCATGGATCGGCCTGCCCAGCATCAGCTTCCCCAAGTTCGACATGGGCGCCATCGCGCTCATCGCGCCGGTCGCCGTGGTCACGGTCATCGAACATATCGGCCACCTGCTCGCCGTGGGCGAGATCGTCGACAAGGACTATCGCCCGCTGCTGCCGCGCTCACTCGCCGGCGACGGCCTGTCCACCATGATCTCGGGCTTCCTGGGAGGTCCTCCCACCACCACGTATGCCGAGAACATCGGCGTCATGAGCGTCACGCGCGTCTACTCCACCCAGATCTTCTGGTACGCGGGCGGATTCGCGCTCATCGTCGGCGGCCTGTGCCCCAAGCTCGCTGCGCTCATCAACTCCATCCCGAGCCCGGTCATGGGCGGCGTGTGCCTGCTGCTGTTCGGCCTCATTGCCTCCAACGGCCTGCGCATGCTCGTGTCCAATGGCGTGGATTTCGACGTGAACCGCAACCTCATGATCGCTTCGGTTGTCATCATCCTGGGCGTGGGCATGGAGACAGCGGGCATTGCCATCCCGTTGGGCGACTATACTCTGCCCGGCATGGCGACCTCCGCGCTCGTGGGCATCATCTTGAACCTGGTGCTCCCGCCGGAGAAGAACGCCGAGCCGAAAGGGTCTGACGAGTAACCAACGAACTGCCTCATGTGACGAAAGCCCTCTGTCACCTCATCGTGACGGAGGGCTTTGTCTTGGCGCGCGCGTACAATGACAGCATTTGGGGCACGGACGATAGGGGGCGTCATGCTCGATGGTGAGCTGTTCATATCTTCCGTTTCGATTCTGTGGGAGCTTGTCCACGGAGACGAGTACCTGCGCCGTATCTCCGCGCTCGCGTCGCTGGGCGAGCGTTCGCTCGCCTTCGACTCGAACGTCACGTTTTTCGTTGGCGAGAACGGGTCGGGTAAGTCGACCCTGCTCGAGGCCATGGCGGTCGCGTATGGCCTCAACGCCGAGGGAGGCACGTCCAACTACACGTTTGCCACGAGGGATTCCCATTCCGTCCTCCACGAGGGCATTTACATGGAGCGGGGGCGTTTGGCGCCGCGCAGCAGCTTCTTTTTGCGGGCGGAGAGCTTCTATAACGTCGCGTCCGAGGCCGATCGGTGCAGCATGAGGCCGGGGCTTCCGGGTGCGATGTACACGAATCCCGTTACAGGCGCAAGGGTCCCGCTGCACGAGATGAGCCATGGGGAGGCGTTTCTCGGATTCATCCAAGACGGCTCCCGGGACAATGGCCTGTATTTTCTCGATGAGCCCGAGGCGGCCCTTTCGCCTGCGCGGCAGCTGACCTTGCTGTACGAGATGGACCAGCTTGCACATCACGGCAGCCAGCTCATCGTGGCTACGCACTCGCCCATTCTCTTGGGGCTTCCGGGTGCGCGCATCATCTCATTTGACGATGGTGAGTTGCATGAGATCGGTTACGAGGAGACTGAGAGCTATCAGGTCACGGAGCTCTTTATCAATAATCGGGAGCGCATACTGCATGAGCTGCTCGAGCCTCGGGTATAGTGGTTCAACGTGCCGGCGGGGAGGCCTGAACTCGCCTTCGGCCATTTTGCAAGCCTTCCGCCTTCATCCGGGCGGGGATTACTACTATTGAAAGAGGATGCACATGTCCAACCAGGGTAAGACGGTCAAGGCCCACTACCGCGGCACGCTCGACGACGGCACCCAGTTCGATTCCAGCTACGATCGCGGCGAGCCCATCGAGTTCGTGGCCGGCGCCGGCCAGATGATCAAGGGCTTCGACGCCGCCGTGCTCGACATGGAGGTGGGCGAGAAGAAGACCGTCCACATCCCGGCCGCCGAGGCGTACGGTGAGCGCTCCGAGGACATGATCCTCTTCTTCCCGGCCGATCAGGTGCCGGATTTCGAGAAGATCGAGGTCGGCATGAAGCTCTTCCTGCAGGGTCCCGGCGGTATGCCCGTGCCCGTGACGGTCGTCGAGGTCTCGCCCGAGGGCGTCAAGCTCGACGCCAACCACGAGCTGGCAGGCTGCGACCTCAACTTCGACATCGAGCTCGTCGAGGTCGTGGAGTAGCGTCGCGTTCGCGCCGTCGCTAGGGCCGATGGCCCCTTGGCTCAAGTCGAAGCCCGGCTCCTCATAGCGGGGGCCGGGCTTTTGCGTGATTGCCGCCGTCACGTCGGGGCAATGGGGCTATTGGGCGAGATACGTCCAAACCAGCATGAGCACCACGACGAGCACGATGCTGGCAATTGCAAGTACGAGCTTCAAGCGCGCCCCTCGCGTGCGCTCGCGGACGGTCTTTTCGGCGGCGGCGAGCTCCTCGACTTCGGCGACGCGGTCAATGCGCTCGGCACGATCTGCCTCGAGGGCATGGGCAAGAGATACGGTCGCCTCGGGATGCGCGTGGATCTCATTGGCTTCATCAAGCGTCGATTGGGCGGCGTCCGCCTCCTTTTGCGCAACTTGGGCGGCGTGCTCTTCGGCTTTTGCCTCCTTTTCGCGTTCGGAAATCTCGCCACGCAGTTTTTTCTGACGCTTCTCGGCGTCATCTTTTGCCTCGCTGTACGCATCTCGCGCGCGGTCCGCCGCCGCTGCGACGGCGTTGAATGCCTCGCGTGCCGACGCCATGGGCTTCTCTGCCTCGGCGACGGCGGCGCGAGCCTCGTCAATTGCCGCTTGGGTTTCTTGTTCGATGCGCGGAACGTCATCCTTTGCCGTTCGCAGCGCGCACGCCGCGTCGGAGATCTCATCTTCGAGCTCGCGTTTGCGCACGGAGTACCCAGCGGGATTGGCGGAAGGGTTGCGCTGGATCTCGGCGTATTCGGCATTGAGCGTCGCCAGCAGCGACTCGGCGCTCTTGACCGTCTGCTGTGCGGCCGAGACGCCTTCGTCGTGCTCCTTGACCGTACGCTCGAGATTCTCCTGCGCATCATCGAGCCGACGCTGAAGGCGTTTGCCGGATTCGCGCGATGACCGCTCCTTGTCCTTCGCCGCATCGACGGCGGACTTGAGGCGACGCTCAACGGAGGCGTCCTCGTCTCGCATCTTCTCCAGGTTGTTTTTGAGTTCGGCGACTTCTGCGGCTATTGCGGCGCGACGCTCCTCGGCGGCCTCACGTGTCTGAACGGCGGCGTTCTTGCGAGCTGTTTCTTCTGCGACGATCTCGTCATAGCGCGACTCGATGTCGCGGCGGCGCGCGAGTTCGCGTTCGCGAGCGGCTATGGTGTTGTCCAGGCGCTCGAGCTCTCCGCGCGCCTCGCTGTGAGCGCGATGGGCTGCGCTCATCTCCTTCATGCTCGCCACGCCCTCTGCAAAGAACGCACCTACTGCCCGCGCGGCGTTGGTTTCTGTCCGGTCAGGCATGTTGGCCAAATCGGTTGAGCCGGCTGGCTCGGTGGTGCCGGTCGCGCCGGTCGAATCAGCCGAGATGGCCGAACCTGTCGAATTGGCCGAACGGGCCGAACCGGTCGGCTCAATGGCTCGGTTTTCGGGCTCGACTGCGACCCCATCTGCGTGTACTTCTTTGGCTGAGTCGCTGTTGGTTGCCGTCTCGTCGTTTGGGTTTGACGTCGCATCAACAGGCTGCATATCGTCACGTTCGCTCATGGTGCCCCTTTCGCATGCGGTCGATGCCCGCCGTTCGTATGGCTCTATCATACGGCGCGGTGCGGACGCATGGCTTTGGCTACCTTGATTCCAAGACGTTTTCGCATACTTGTCTTAGCGCTGCCTCTGGGAATGGGCGGTCTTGTTTATCCGTTTGGCGAATCGCGGAACGCCGCTTAACGAACAGCGTTGCCGGCTTTGATTGCGTGAGGTGTAAGAGGGGTATGGTTGCGGTAGTTGTGTGCAGGTTTCTGCACAATAATTAATTGAGAGGAGAAAGACATGGGGCTTTTCACCGGTAAGACCGTAATCGTCACGGGTGGCGGCAAGGCCACGCTCCAGGATGGTTCCGCCGGATCCATCGGTTACGGCATTGACATCGCATTCGCCAAGGAGGGCGCCAACCTCGTCATCACTGGCCGCAACGTGGCAAAGCTCGAGGCGGCCAAGGAATCGCTCGAGGCCGAGTACGGCATCGAGGTCCTTCCCGTCCAGGCAGACGTCTCCGCCGGCCAGGACAATGAGGCTATCGTGCAGCACGTCATCGACGAGGCGATTGCCAAGTTCGGTCGTATCGACGCGCTCGTGAACAACGCCCAGGCCTCTGCATCCGGTGTCACCATTGCCGACCACACCATGGAGCAGTTCGACCTGGCCCTGTACTCCGGACTGTACGCGACGTTCCTCTACATGCAGAAGTGCTATCCGCACCTCAAGGAGACCAAGGGCTCCGTGGTGAACTTCGCCTCCGGTGCAGGCCTGTTCGGCAATTACGGCCAGTGCTCATACGCCGCCGCCAAGGAGGGCATCCGCGGCCTGACGCGCGTTGCCGCGAACGAGTGGGGCAAGGACGGCGTCAACGTCAACATCGTCTGCCCGCTTGCCTGGACCGCCCAGCTGGAGAACTTCCAGAACGCGTATCCTGAGGCCTTCGAGGCCAACGTCCACATGCCGCCGGCGGGCCACTACGGTGACGTCGAGACCGAGATCGGCCGCGTCGTCGTTCAGCTGTGCGGACCCGACTTCAAGTACATGAACGGCGAGACCCTCACACTTGAGGGCGGCATGGGCCAGCGCCCGTAAGGCAAGACTGCGTTGCAAGGCCACATCGGCGGACCTGATGCCGATGTGGCAATCGCCCCCGGCGAACGGCCTAGCACCGAATCGTTACCGCCTTTGACGGGTGGAATCAAGGCGTGCTTTGGGTTGTAATCGATGCGTTCATGTTCCCATTGGCAAGGGGCGACTGGATTGGCGTGCGATTCGGTCGGACGGACCCGCATTCGGCCTCCCATTTCCCGGCAAGAGGCAAAAGCTGGGGGTGGGAGGCTTTTGCATGGCTTCGCGAGGCGAGGCGAGCCGCCTTTCCGCAAGGGTGAGCCGACTGCCCGTAAGTCTGAGCCGCCTTTCCATGGTCGAAACGGCACGCAAGCCGCCTTTCCCGTGGCCGAAGCGGCTCGCAAGTCGCTCATTGCTCACAAACTTGAGCTTTTTCGTATTGAAAATTGGTTTCGTGAAGTAGGGGCGGCTCTGCGTCCATAATCGCCACAGGTCATGCGCTTGCCACTGTTGTCGCTACTTTCTATTTCTCGATATCGATACGAAAAACCTCAACTTGTCCTGTCTCTCGCCCGTTCCGTATGCTCGTGGCGCGTCTCGCGCACTCGGAGTCGGCTGATTTGCCATCGGCTGGTGCATGCAATGCCGCCATCCCTGCGCTTGGAAGAACGAACGGGTCCATAGCGGGTAGAATTGAGCAACCGACTTGGAAGGGAAGACGATGGCACGTCAGGATATCGAGATTGATGAGGCGCTCACGGCGGTGGAGGACGCGCTTAACTGCCTTGACGCCGCGGCGCGTGATCTCAAGAGCGCCGGCAACTGGGGATGGTTTGACATCTTCGGTGGGGGATTCTTTAGTTCACTGATTAAGCACGACAAGATGCAGGCCGCGCGCCGCCACCTCTCCGCTGCTCAAGCGTCACTGGCACGCCTGGCAGACGGGCTGGATGACGTTCAGGGCTTCGCCGGGCTCGGCCCCGACGTCGGCGACTTCCTCCTCACTGCCGACTGGCTGTTCGACAACGCCTTCATGGACGCCATGGTCCAGCAGCGCATCATGGAGTCGAAGGGGCGCGTTGACAAGGCGATTTCCCAGTGCGAGCAGGTGCGCGATCAGCTCCTCTCTCTCAAGCGTCCCAACCGCGGCGCAAATAACGGACTACCGGGCGCGGAGTAGGCAAAACGACAGATGTAAAAGGGTTTGGACAGACATATTTTGTGCTGCTCAGGCGGGAGTGCGCGGAAAGGGCGTGCCCGATAGTACAATAAGCGGCTGATATCGCGCGGTGCCGCCGGCGCGCGGATGCGAGGTCCCCTTCGCGGGAGCGCCTCGCACGGAAGGGTGATCGCCCCGTGTGCGCCCGGCACCGAATAACCGAGGAGCCGTTTCATGGATCAGTCCCTGTTCAAGTACGAGATCGTCGCCGAAGACCCCAAGACGCATGCCCGTGCGGGCATTCTACACACGCCGCACGGTGATATCGAGACCCCGATTTTCATGCCGGTGGGCACCAAGGCGAACGTCAAGGGCATCCCCACCGAGACGGTCAAGGACCTTGGCGCCCAGATCGTGCTCGCCAATACCTATCACCTCGCCATGCGCCCCGGCGCGGACACCGTGGCGGAGCTCGGGGGCCTGCACGACTTCATGAATTGGCACGGCCCCATCCTCACGGACTCGGGTGGCTTCCAGATCTTCTCCCATTCCGACGCAGTCAAGCTCACCGACGAGGGTGTGCGCTTCATCGCCACCGATTACGACGGCTCTCACGTCTTCTGGACGCCCGAGGACAACATGGAAATCGCCATGAAGCTCGGCAGCGATATCTGCATGCAGCTCGACCAGTGCCCCGGGTACCCCGCCACGCGCAAGTTCGTGGAGCGCGCCGTCGAGCTCTCCAGCATGTGGGCCGAGCGCTGCTGCAAGGCCCATACCCGCGACGACCAGGCCCTGTTCGGCATCGTCCAGGGCGGCATGCACCTCGATCTGCGCTTGCGCTCCCTCAAGCACCTCGAGGAGATCGGCGACTTTCCCGGCTACGGCATCGGCGGCTATTCCGTGGGCGAGCCCCACGAGGTCATGTTCGAGACGCTCGAGCCGCTCGTGTCCGAGCACATGCCGCGCCGCAAGCCCCGCTACCTCATGGGCGTGGGCAACCCCACTACGCTCGTGCGCGGCGTGGGCTGCGGCATCGACATGTTCGACTGCGTCCTGCCCACGCGTACCGGCCGTATGGGCACGGCGTTCTCCAGCACCGGCCGCATGAATCTCAAGAACGCCAAGTTCGCGAAGGACCCGCGCCCCATCGACGAGAAGTGCACCTGCCCGGTGTGCACCGGCGGCTACTCTCGCGCGCTCATCCGCCACATGGTCACACAGAAGGAGATGCTCGGCGGCATTCTGCTGTCCCAGCACAACATTTACTTCCTGCTCGACCTCATGCGTCGCGCGCGTCAGGCCATCATCGAAGGCCGCTACGCCGAGTTCCAGGCCGAGTGGATGGCTGGCGAGGGAGCCGTGGACTTCTAGTCTGCCCGGCAATTGAAAGAGCGGAGGGTTCATCGCCCCCGTCCGCATTGCGCAATCGTCCCCGTTTGCGCTGCGTAGAGGGTAGGAATGTCGAAAATCGAGCCTCTCTCGCCCTCGTTTTTCGACATTCCTACCCCCTTTTGGTTCTCTTTTCATTGTGGGCGCCCATCTCCCGCGCCTTGGGCGCTGTTTTGGGTAGAACTACCTGCATGTGCGAATGGACGCGTGCTTGAAAGGATTCGCAGATGCCTTACTACGGCTATGGATATGGCTACGGGTTTGGATTTGACCCGTTGTATCTCGTTATCGTGCTGGTTACCACGGTTATCGGCCTGATGGCGCAAAACTACGTCAACTCGACCTATCGTCGCTGGTCCAAAGTCGCCTCGGACGGGGAGACGGGCGAGCAGGTTGCGCGTCGCATGCTCGACGACCTCGGGTGCGGTCGCGTGGGCATCAGGGGCACCTCGGGTCACCTGTCCGACCACTACGACCCGCGCGATAACAACCTCTACCTCTCCCGAGAGAACCTCAGCGGCGGATCGGTCGCGAGTGTCGCGGTCGCCTGCCACGAGGCGGGCCACGCCGCGCAACGCGAGAGCGGGTATTTTATGATGAAGGTCCGTCATGCGCTTGTGCCCGTGGTGAACTTCACCCAGAACATTTGGACCATCGTGTTCTTACTCGGCATCATGATGAATGTGGCCGGACTCACCACGTTCGCCATCGCACTGTTCGCGTTCTCCGTCATCTTCCAGCTGGTTACGCTCCCCGTCGAGATTGACGCCAGCCGCCGTGCGGTGGCCTATATCGAGCGTTCGGGCATGAGCGAGGTCAACGTTCGCGGTGCCCGCAAGGTGCTCACCGCAGCCGCCCTCACCTACGTGGCGGCAGCGCTTGCCAGCGTGATGCAGCTGCTCTATCTGCTCGCCCGCACCAACAGGAATCGCGACGAGTAGCCCTTCGCGAGCAGCCATACGTGAGCAGCCCCTGCGCGGTGCCCCACGCACCGTTGCGTGGCCGTGCTCGGGGCGCGTGGCTGCGAGGGGGCGCGGCGCGTGCCCGGGTGCGGTTCTGCTCGCTCACGCGGTGCTTCGTTTTGTCCGCACGCGTTGCTACACTGGTTCGAGTTCGAAGATACGAGTGAGAGGAGGGCATATGAACGCGTGGAACCTGACGGGCTCCTCGCCCGAGGCACCTTCCGCGGTGCCCGATGAGGACGCGCTTTCCGTCTCGCAAGCGGCAGAGCTCGCCGCCGGTGCGCTCCACGACATTCCCAAGATCACCGTGCTCGGCGAGGTGACCGGCTTTCGCGGTCCAAACGCTCGTAGCGGCCATTGCTATTTTCAGATCAAGGACGAGTCTGCGGCGCTCGATTGCATCGTGTGGAAGGGCACGTACGACAAGCGCGCCTTTGATTTGCGCGACGGCCTGCAAGTGCTGTTCACGGGGACGTTCGACCTGTACAAGCCCACGGGGAAGATGAGCTTCAAGGCGAGCTCCTTCACCTTGGCGGGGGAGGGCCTGCTTCGTCAGCAGGTTGCCCAACTTGCGGAGAAGCTACGCCGCGAGGGCCTCATGGAACCCGAGCGCAAGCGCCGCATTCCGGTCTTTTGCACGCGCATCGCCGTCGTCACGTCGCTATCCGGTGCCGTCGTCAACGATGTCAAGCGCACGCTGCGCCGCCGCAACCCGCTGGTCGAGGTCGTCTGTGTGGGGGCGAAGGTCCAAGGGGAGGGTGCTCCCGCCGAGCTCATCGAGGGGCTGCGCCGTGCGGCCGCGATTTCGCCCGCACCCGATTGCATCCTGCTCGTTCGCGGTGGTGGTTCCTTCGAGGATCTCATGACCTTCAACGACGAGTCCCTCGCCCGCGCCGTCGCGGCCAGTCCCGTGCCCGTGGTGACCGGCATCGGACACGAGCCCGACAATTCGATTTGCGATATGGTGAGCGACCGCCGGTGCTCCACACCCACAGCGGCGGCGGAGTCGGTGGCCCCCGAGTTCGCCGAACTCGTTAATGTGCTGAATATGCGTGAGCAGCGGCTGCAGCGCTCCCTGGTATCGTTGACCGCTTCCGCGGATGCGGAATGTGAGGGCATGCTGGGGAGGATCTCCCGCGCGATGTCCATGCGGCTCGAGCGTCTTGCACTCGAGGTCGATGGCTATGCGTCGCGTCCGTGCCTGGTCGACCCCACGAATGTCGTCGATCGTCGCCGTGCCGAGCTCGCGCAGACGGCGGATCGATTCGCCGTCGTGTGCGACCGCTCGCAGGAGCGCTTTACCGGTGCGCTCGACCGCCTGGCACCGCGCCTGGAGGCGAGCGTTTCCGGTCTGGGCGTCAAACGTCACGCCCTGGACCTGTACACCTCTAAGCTACGTGCCAAGGGTTCGATCATCTTGAGCGGCCCCTTGGCGGATCTGGGGAAAAACGCGGCAGCACTCGATGCGCTCTCGCCGCTCAAGGTCCTCGGCCGCGGGTACTCCATCGCCTACGACGGTGCCGGGCGCGTCGCGACGAGCGTGGACGTGTTCGCGCCGGGTGACGAAGTGCGGGTACGCATGGCCGACGGCGAAGTGAGTGCATCTGTCCGCAACATCACACATGCTGGGAAATAAGCCGAGAAGATACAGGAAGCTACGCGTCGCCCGGAGTGGCGCCGAGTAAGGAGAAGAACATGGCAGATCGCAAGAACGTTGAGGAGCTTACCTACAAGGAGGCGTCCACCGAGCTTGAGCTTATCATCCGCAGTCTCGAGTCAGGTGATATGGAGCTCGAGGAATCGCTCGAGAGCTACACGCGCGGCGTGGAGCTTCTCAAGAGCCTCCGCGGTCGTCTGGCAGCGGCCGAGCAAAAGGTCTCCGTCCTGCTGCAAGATGTCGACGGTACCGATCAGCTTGTCCCGGGTGAGCCCGCGGATGACGCCGACAGCCTCAACCTCTAAGAGCCATCCCCTCAACCCGTAGTCGCCCTTTCGATGCGATAATCGAGGGGGACGTCGTTTGTCGGTAGGGGGCATATCGTCCCGCGCGCAGTTCCGCAAGAGCCGGACCGTCCGGTGGACGGTCCGTGCGAGCCGGGACTGTTTGAGCACGGGTCGATATGCCCCCCCTGCCGACACGGGAACACAATTGAAAGGAGCCCCATGTCCGACTGCATCTTCTGCAAAATTGCCGCCCACGAGATCCCCTCGACCATCGTCTACGAGGATGACCTGGTCATCGCGTTTGACGACCTCAACCCGCAGGCGCCCGCGCACACGCTCGTGATTCCCAAGGAGCACTACGACAACATCATCGATGGCATTCCCGCCGAGACGCTCGCCGCCATGATGCACGCAGTGGCCGAGGTCGCCCGCATCAAGGGCCTCGATGAGGGCTTCCGCGTGATTTCGAACAAGGGCGAGGCCGCCGGTCAAACCGTCATGCACGTTCACTTGCACGTGCTCGGCGGCAAGCCGCTCGGCGAAGGACTCATTTGAGGCCGCAGGGCCCGCATGCAAAATATCGTTGTGCGCGCGGTGGGATGCCTGCGTGCGCACATTCGCGCTATGATAGAACCGTTGTAACGTCCTGCGCGACGCACGATTGTCCGCGCATCATTTGTAGGGAGTGTCATGAACGTCCTCGTTCTCAACGCCGGTAGCTCGAGTCTCAAGTTCCAGCTCATGAACACCAAGACTCGCGAGGTCTTCACCAAGGGCAACTGCGAGAAGATCGGCCTCGAAGAGGGAATCTTCGGTCACAGCGAGGGTGGGGAAAAGGTCAAGGAGGCCGTCGTTCTACCCGACCACGGCACGGCCGTTCGCATGGTCATCGATCTTATCAACGAGCATGGCTTCGAGATGGACGCCATCGGCCATCGTATCGTCCAGGGCGGCTGGCACTTCACCGATTCTGCCCTCGTTGACGACGACGTGCTCGCCAAGATCTACGAGGTGGCGCCCCTCGCCCCCCTGCACAACTACGCTGAGGCCGGCGTAATCGAGTTCTGCCGCGATGCCTATCCGAGTATTCCGAACGTCGCTGTGTTCGACACCTCCTTCCACATGGGCATGCCCGAGATGTCCTACACCTACCCGCTGCCTCGCGAGGTTCGCGAGAAGTACCACGTGCGCAAGTACGGCGCGCACGGCACGAGCCATCGCTATGAGTGGAAGACCGCCAAGGAGATGCTCGGCGACCGCTGCCACCGCCTGCTGTCCTGCCACTTGGGCAATGGCAGCTCCCTGTGCGCCATCGAGGACGGCGTGTGCCGCGACACCACGATGGGCCTGACCCCGCTCGACGGCCTCATGATGGGCACCCGCTGCGGCTCCATCGACCCCGCCACCGTCTGCTACCTGCAGCGCGTGGGTGGCTACACCGCCGACGAGGTCGATACCATGATGAACAAGCAGTCCGGTATCCTCGCCATGTATGAGAAGACGAGCGATGCGCGCGACATTCGCGAGGCGGCGCTCGAGGGCGACGAGAAGGCGCTGTTCACGCTCGACCTGTTCGCCTACAAGGCGATGCTGCACTCCGGCTCCATGATCTTCTCCATGGCCGGCGTCGACACCATCACCTTCGCTGGTGGCATTGGCGAGAACGACTGGGCGACCCGTCAGGCGTTCTGCGAGTTCCTCGAGTGGCTCGGCGTTCGCGTTGATCGCGCCAAGAACAGGGAGTGCGTGGGCGGCAAGGGCGGCGTCATTTCCGCTGCCGGCTCTAGCGTCACCGTCGTGGTCATTCCCACGGACGAGGAGTATATGATTTCGCTGGACGTCGAGCGCTTGGCCAAGTAACCTCGCTCACCAGAGCATCACGCGAAGCGGCCCCTCACATGAGGGGCCGCTTTCAGTTGGGGACTACTTGACCGTGAGGACGGGAATCTCGGACGAACGCAGAACGCCGTAACTCACGCTGCCGAGCATGCCGCGCAGGGCGCCCAAGCCGCGCCGGCCCATGATGATGAGGTCGCAGCGATGGTCGGCGGCGTAGTTGGTGATCCCGTCCACAGGGGAGGGTGCCAGGCGCGTATCAATGACGACCTTGGCCTTGATGGCATCTAGGTCCTTGCCAAGGATGCTGCCGATGCTGTCGCGCAGCTCGCGGTCAGAGCGCTCGGCGATCGAGGTGAGGAGTGACTCGTAGCTCGTGTAGTCGATGGGGGCCTCTCCAAAGGCACCAGCGGCGGAGATCATCGAGGGCGGCATGATATCGTTCGATACGACCGTGACGATATGGATCGTCGCCGTGGGGTCGTCCCCCACGAAGTCGATGGCAAGATGGAGCGCCGCCTGCGCGTGCTCGGACTCATCGAAGGGAACCAAAACGTTCTTGAACAACATGGGTGCCCCTTTCTCTCGCCTTGGCATCCGTTATGACATCTGTACCCTTTGGCGGGCAACCGTAGTCGTTTCGGCCGCACCTTGCGTTTTGATAGGGAAAGGGCCGGGCGCTGCCAAAGCAACGCCCGGCCCCATGGCCACGTGCGATGAATCGGAGGCTTACTCGGCCATCTGAGCCTGAACGGCCGTGATGGCCACCACGCCCACGATGTCCTCGGCCGAGCAGCCGCGCGACAGGTCGTTCACCGGTTTGGCGATGCCCTGCAGGATCGGGCCGTAGGCATCCGCACCGGCGAAACGCTGCACGAGCTTGTAGCCGATGTTGCCGGCCTCGAGGTCGGGGAACACGAGTACGTTCGCCTTGCCGGCGACCGGGGAGCCCGGGGCCTTGAGTTGCGCCACGGTGGGCACGATGGCGGCATCGAGCTGAAGGTCGCCGTCGATGGCGAGCTCGGGAGCCTTGTCCTTGCAGAACGCCACAGCCTCCTGGACCTTCTTGGCGACCTCGCCGCCAGCCGATCCCATGGTGGAGTAGGAGAGTAGCGCCACGTGCGGCTCGGCACCTCCCATGAAGGTCTGCCAGCTCTTGGCGGACGCGATGGCGATCTCGGAGAGCTCGTCGGAGGTGGGGTTGATGTTCAGGCCGCAGTCGGCGAAGATCAGCGTGCCGTCGGTGCCGAACTGCGGGGTCTGGGTGCACATGATGAAGAATGCGGAGACGAGCTTGGTGCCCGGGGCGGTCTTGAGGATCTGCAGGGCGGGGCGCAGCGTGTCGGCGGTGGAGTGGCAGGCGCCGGACACGAGGCCGTCTGCATCTCCCATCTTGACCATCATGGTGCCGTAATAGGTGGCGTCGTTCATTTGGGCGCGGGCCTGTTCGATGGTCACGCCCTTCTTTGCGCGGAGCTCGGCGAACTTCTGGGCGTACTCTTCGTGCTTGGGGCCGCACTTGGGGTCGATCACGGTGACGCCGGGGACGTCGATCTTCTCGGGATCGCCCAAGATGACCAGGTTGGCGAGATCCTCCTCGACGATGATCTTCGCTGCGTCGATGGTGCGCTGGTCTTCGCCCTCGGGCAGGACGACGGTCTTTTTATCCGCCTTGGCGGTGGCTTTCATGCGGCTCAGGAAATCGCTCATGTACGCTCCTCAGAATGAATCGCTCATCGCGTGCCGCTGCGCGCGATGAGCATTATTGGTGTGACAGAGGTAATTATATGACTCGACCGCTATAATCATTTGGATGAAAACGCGATATGCGGGCCATGGCGACCCCGCTCGTCGCTTCATGGGAAGAGATGTCGCCACCGCCTGCAAGGAGCTGTCATGCAGATCACTTTCGGTCTCCCGGAGGACTTCAACCCGAACGCGTACGACATGATCGTCGTCGGCGCGGGATACGCTGGCGCCGTGTGCGCCCGTCGCCTCGCCGAGACCGTCGGATTCCGCGTCGCCGTCTTGGAGCGTCGCGACCATATCGCCGGCAACGCGTATGACTATTACGACGAGGCCGGGATTCTGGTGCATATGTACGGCCCGCATATCTACCATACGTTCAACGAGAACGTGCACAATTTCCTCTCCCGCTTCACCGAGTGGACCGATTATCAGCACAAAGTGCTCGCCAACGTTCACGGCACGTTCATGCCGGTGCCCTTCAACCACAAGAGCCTGTTGCTCGCTTTTGGCGATCAGCGCGGTGAGGAGCTCTACAACAAGCTCGTCGACACGTTCGGCAAGGATGTGAAGGTTCCGATCCTGAAGCTTCGCGAGAAAAACGACCCGGACCTGGCCGAGGTCGCCGACTACGTGTACGAGAACGTATTCCTGCACTACACGATGAAGCAGTGGGGTCAGACGCCCGACGAGATCGATCCGTCCGTCACTGCGCGCGTCCCCGTGTTCGTGGGTGACGATGACCGTTACTTCCCCCAGGCCCCCTTCCAGGGTATGCCCGCGGAAGGCTACACCGCCCTGTTCGAGAACATGCTCGACCATGATTGCATCGATGTGTTCTGTGGTGTCGACGCACGCGACATCTTCGAGCTCGACGAGACCACGGTTAAGGTTCGCGGCAACGTCTACGGTGGCGAGGTCATCTACACCGGTCCGCTTGATGAGCTGTTCAACCTTGATCTGGGCGCTCTGCCGTACCGTACGCTCGACATGAAGTTCGAGACCCTCGACATGGATCGCTTCCAGCCGGTTGGCACGGTTAACTACACGGTGTCCGAGGACTTCACGCGTATCACCGAGTTCAAGAACATGACAGGGCAAGAGGTCGAAGGCAAGACCACCATCATGAAGGAGTACAGCCACGCTTACGAGCCGGGTAGCGGCCAGACCCCGTACTACGCGATTCTCGACCCCGACAACCGCAAGCTCTACGAGCGGTATCTCGAGCGCGTGCAGCACATCACGAATTTCCACCCGGTCGGCCGTCTTGCCGAGTATCGTTACTACGATATGGATGCCGTGACCGCTTCCGCCCTTAACCTCTCCGACGAGATCATCGCCTGCCATGCCTAATACCGAACAGAACTGCGTTGCGACTGCTTACGATATCGAGGCTGCCCGCGTCGCGTTTCCCATCAGGACGATTTCTGTGACGCCGGCGGGGGAGGGCCACAAGGTGCTCTCTTTTGGCATCCCCAGTTACAATGCCGCTAAGGATATGGATCACTGCATCACCTCAATCCTCGAGGGATCCAAGTTCGCGTCCGACATCGAGATCATCATCGTCGATGACGGCTCGGAGGACGAAACGGGCGCCAAGGCAGATGAATGGGAGGCGCGGTATCCGGGCATTGTCCGCGTGGTGCATCAGGAGAACGGCGGCCATGGCATGGCTGTGCGTGCCGGCCTGCGCGAAGCCCAGGGTACGTACTACAAGGTCGTCGATTCCGACGACTGGCTCGACGCCGCCGCGCTTTCCACCATGCTCACCATTCTTCGCGGATTTGAGGAGCGTAACCTGCGCGTTGACCTGTTCATCTCGAACTACGTGTACGAGAAGGTTCACGAGGGCACGCACACCACGATCAGCTATCGCATGGCGTTGCCGCGCAAAAAGGTCTTTTCCTGGGAGGAGATCGGGCGCTTCCGCCCCGATCAGAACCTGCTCATGCACTCTTTGTGCTACCGCACGGATGTCTTGCGCGGGCACGACCTCCCCATGCCACCGCACACCTTCTACGTGGACAATATCTACGCGTACGTGCCGTTGCCCAACTGCAAGACTCTCTATTACGCCGACGTCGACCTGTATCGTTACTTCATTGGTCGTGAGGGTCAGAGCGTAAACGAGGCCACTATGGTCAAGCGCCTGGACCAGCAGTTCCGCATTACGCGCATCATGATGGAGTCCTACCACCTGTACGAGGACGTCGAACAGGAGAAATTGCGCTCCTACATGATGGGTTACTTCACCATGATGATGGCCATCTGCTCGGTGTTCACCAAGCTTTCCGACAAGCCGGGCATCGATGATGAGCTTGCTGCCCTATGGAACGATCTGCGCACGTATGACGAGAAGATGTACCGCAAGGCGCGCCACGGCGTGATTGGCTGGGGCACGAACCTGCCGGGCAAGCTGGGAGAGAAGACCACCATCGGTATGTACCATCTTGCGTCTAAGATCTTCAAGTTCAACTAGGGTTTGCCGAGCGGACGTGCTCGGTCGGCCCCGGAAAGACATCCCTCCCCAAACGCCCTCGGATCTGCGCTTTGCGCAAATCCTCTGGAATGTTTAGTGAGGGATGTCCTTCCGGGGCCTACTGCCATCTATCGGCCTGCGCCTACTTGTCCGGGCGGTGGGGTAGACTGGTTTGCGAGAGAAAACGGACGAGAGAGGTCCTCCATGCCTGATTTCACGCCTGCCCGTGCCCGACGCGTCATCGCCGTCATCGATGGCAACTCGCTCATGCACCGCGCCTTCCATGCTGTGCCCCCCACCATGAACGCGCCGGACGGCCGCCCCACCAACGCAGTATTCGGCTTCCTCAACATGTTCCTTAAGATGGTCGACGAGTTCTCGCCCGACGGCGTGGTCTGCGCGTTCGACAAGGGCCGTCCGAAGGTCCGCATGGAGATGCTGCCCCAGTACAAGGCCCAGCGTCCACCCATGGATCCGAATCTTCGCAGCCAATTCCCCATGATCAAAGAACTGCTGAAGAACCTCTCGATCCCCGTGATCGAGCTCGAAGGCTGGGAGGGCGACGATATTCTGGGTACGCTCGCCCGCCGCGGTGAAGAGGCGGAGTGCGATATGTATCTCGTCACCGGTGACCGCGATATGTATCAACTTGTGACAGAACACGTGCATGTGGTCTCCACGCGCAAGGGCCTTTCCGACATCGCTATCATGACACCCGAGAGCGTGGACGACCTCTACCATGGCATCACGCCCAATCTCGTACCCGATTTCTACGGTCTCAAGGGCGACTCTTCCGATAACATTCCCGGCGTGCCGGGCATCGGCCCCAAAAAGGCGAGCGCATTGATCGCCCGGTACGGCAGCTTGGACGAGGTTATTGCCCATGCCGACGAGGTCAAGGGCAAGATGGGCGAGAACCTGCGCGCGCACATCGATGACGCGCTCATCTCCCGCAAGATCGCCACGATCATGACGGACGCGCCCATCGAGTGTGACCTGACCGAGGTGGCGTTCCCGGCGTTCGACGCGTCGTCCGTTTCTGCCGCCCTGGGTGAGCTCGGCATCATGGCGATGCAGAACCGCTTCCTCGCGCTGCTCGGGGAAGGCGCCGCTTCGGCTCCTGTGGCTACGAGCCTGGAGATGCCCGAGGTGCTGCGTGTTGCCCTCGACGCCTCTGCGGCCCAGAAGGGCGATGAGGAAGAGCGGGCCGCATCTGAGGAGATGAACGCGTGCTTCGACGAGCTCTGTCGTGCCCTCGATGCGGACGAGTGGCTGGGTGTCGCCATGGAGGATGACAAGGAAGATGGAGCGCTCTTCGGCATGACGCGTCGCCTGTGGGTCGCCACCGACCGCGCCCTGCTGTCATTCGAGGAACCGCTCGGCCCCTGTGCGATATCCACGATCGACCTTGACCTCTCGGCGGGGGTCATTCCTGGGGTGCTGCATCATATCCTGAGCGAGGGGCGCGTGATCTCTTGCGACGTTAAGGCGTTGCTCCACGAGCTCTCGCCCGTCGATTCGAGTGAGACGGAGCTCCTGGACCCGCTGTTGGTTGACTCTTCGCGGTTATTTGACACGGTGGTTGCCGCGTACCTGCTCGATTCCGTGCGTTCGGATTTTGCCGATTCCTATCTTGCCGAGACGTACCTGCATGCCTCGTTGCCACCCGCGGCGGGGGAGGCGGGCGCGCCGGCGGATGCCGTGAGCGCCTCTGCTCGATCCGCCTGGCTCGCCCGCATCCTGCGTGAGCCGCTCGCCGCCGCGCTTGGGGCTCAGGGCGCGGAGGACATTTTCACCAAGATCGAGATGCCGCTCGTGCGCGTGCTTGCGTCCATGGAGCGCGCGGGCATGTACGTCGACCCCGCACGATTGGCGGCGCAGTCCGAGGAACTCGTTGGTCAAATCCAGTCGCTCGAGCTTCGCATTCGCGAGCTTGCGGGTGGCGAGGAGTTCAATCTCTCGAGCCCTATGCAGCTCTCCCGCATTCTCTTCGACAAGCTCGGCTTGCCCACGGCTGGCCTCAAGAAAACCCAGCGCGGCTACTACTCCACCAACGCCAAGGTCCTCGAGGATCTCGCGAAGGACCACGAGATCGTCCGCCTCATCCTTGAGTACCGCGAGAAGACCAAGATCAAGTCGACGTACCTGGACACCCTCGGCGGCCAGCGCCGCAACGACGGCCGCGTACACACAACCTACAACCAGACCATCACCGCGACGGGCCGCCTATCGAGCTCCAATCCCAACCTGCAGAACATCCCCACTCGCTCCGAGCTGGGCCATGCGGTCAAAAAGGCGTTCTCGGTGGAGGAGGGCTCGGTCTTTGTGGCCATCGACTACTCGCAGATCGAGCTGAGGCTGCTGGCGCACCTCTCGGGCGACGAGCATCTGGTGAGTGCCTTCAACGAGGGCGAGGACTTCCATGCCGAGACCGCCGCGCGCGTGTTCGGTGTCGCGGTTGACGAGGTGACCCCGCAGCTGCGCAGCCGCGCCAAGGCGGTGAACTTCGGCATCGTGTACGGCCAGCAGGCATACGGTCTGTCGCAGACGCTCGATATCCCCATGGCGGAGGCCCGTGAGATGATCGACGCCTACTTCCGCGCGTACCCGGGCGTGCGCACATACCTGGATGAGACGGTGGCCTTCGCGAAGCAGACCGGATATGCCGAGACCATGTACGGGCGCCGCCGCCCCATCCCTGAGTTGCGCGTGCCCGCGCAGCGCATGTTCGGCGAACGCACGGCGATGAATCATCCGATGCAGGGCTCCGCTGCAGACATCATCAAGATCGCCATGGTGCGCGTGGCCGAGCGACTGCGTGCCGAGGGCTTTGCCGCCAAGATGATTCTGCAGGTGCATGACGAGTTGGACTTCGAGTGCCCGGCATCCGAGGTCGACGCGCTCGTGGCCATGGTGCGCGAGGAAATGGAGGGCGTGGCTCAGCTCCGCGTGCCCCTCATCGCGGACGCCAGCATCGGCGAGACCTGGGCAGAGGCGAAGTAGCTCTTTGCGATATCGCGGTTTTCCCGCCGAGCTACCGCGAATCGCTCGATTTTGTAACGAGTTTCGAGACGCCCCGAGTAGACGGCCGGTCTGGATGGTAAAACCCCAGTTGGCAGGAGGCCAAAACCCCCGTCTACTCGACCCCTTCGAGAATTCGTTACATTTTCGTCCGATTCGCGGCAGAGTCTCGCTGGCCGTGCGTTGGTAGATGGAAGAAGGGGCGTGGAGGCTGGTGCTGGGCCTCTGGCTTCTGATCATTCCGCATCATCAGCGGTGCGAAACTCGATTTTTAATCGACTGCATGTCGCTGGTGATGGGCTTCGCGGTTTTGGTTTGCGAGTCGATCGTGATGGGGCTTTATGCCATCGCCTCGATGATGCGGTCGATGACGGTGAGCACGCCCGCCTCGTTGTTGCTCGGGGCGAGGAACTTGCCGTGGGCATGCATGTGCTCGGCGGCATTGGCCATCACGTAGCTGTGGCCTATGATGTCGAGCATGGGGATGTCGTTATAGGTGTCGCCGAAGGCGGCGATATCGGTGAGCTTGATGCCCAGATGTTCCGCTAGATGGCGAATGCCCGACCCCTTGTCGATACCGAGGTTCATGAAATCGAGCCATTCATCACCGGCGCACGTGACGTACAGGCGCTCTCCGAATTCCGGCCCATACACCTCATCGAAATTGCGCTTGCTGTCCCAGTTGGGGAAGTATATCGAGATCTTATTCGAGTCGACATCGATTTCCTCGAAGGTGTCGATGTAGATGATATTGCGGTAGTAGATGCTCACCACGTCATGGTGCACACGGTCGCGCTCAAGCGCGTACGCGACGTCGAAGGCGCAGAGCACGGGGACGCCGCACCCCGATTCGACGCAACGCGTGAGGACCTCGCGGTACAGGTCGTGATCGATGAGGTCGCGGTAGATGAGCTCATCGCGCAGGTAGACGGATGCCCCGTTGTCGGCGACGAGCGCCATATCTTGGTGATGGGCCGGGAAGGATTCGCGCAGGGCGAGCGCGGGCCTGCCGCTCGCCGCGCAGAACACGACGCCGCGTCGCGCGAGTGCGTCAATGCGTTCGTCAACGCCCTCGGGCATGGATTTGTCATCGGCGAGCAGGGTGAGGTCCATGTCGGTGGCGACGAGTCTGATCGAGGAGAGGTCGGTATCGGCGAGGTACGAGGGAAGCATGTGATCCTTTCCGGTTTGGGCGGCGCGCGCCTTGATGTTCGCAGGTATTGTATAGCCTGAGTGCCGCACATCGGTACAAAAGCGGTTACCGCGCTCGATTTCTCTGCCCGCTGAAATTCTATGCATGTGCATGTATAAGAAATGTAACTAATCTATTTCTTGGTATACCTCCTGATTATGCTCCACCAAAACGGAGTATCCTGCCCTACAGCACGCGGAACTTTCACGCATTAAGTTGCAAGGGAGAGGGGGATGGGCCCCCTCTGGTTGCGTCGTGCGGAAGGGGTCTCAGACAAACATTGGAGGTTCATCATGACTCGTGAGACTGTTGACGTATCTATCCAACCCGCTATGCGTTCGCGCAGGGAGTTCCTTAAGCTCTCCGGCATAACGGCTATGAGCGTGGGAGGCATGATGTTCCTTGCGGGCTGCGGCCCCGCTGCCCAGGATGCAGGACAGAGCGGTAGCACCGACGCTTCCGCATCGGCGGCTCAGCTGGGCGATGGCAAGACGCTGCGTGTTGGTATGGAGGCCGCATACGCCCCGTATAACTGGCAGGTCTCCGAGGAGTCTGAGTACACCATTCCAATCGAGAACGTCTCGGGTGCTTACGCCGACGGCTATGACGTCCAAGTTGCCAAGATGATCGCCGAGGGCCTGGGTATGGAGCCCGTCGCGGTCAAGCTCGAGTTCGGCTCGCTGATCGACGCGCTCAACAACGGTCAGATCGATATCGTGTGCGCCGGTATGTCCGTCACGCCCGAGCGCGAGGACGCCGCCGCGTTCTCCGACTCCTATGTCGATGACGACATCATCATGATTTGCAAGAACGATTCGGCCTACGCCGGTGCCACGACGTTTGCCGAGCTTGCGGGCGCCTCGATTCTCGGCCAGGCGGCGACCATGTACGACGACGTGATCGAGCAGATTCCTGACGTCAACCATATGACGCCTGCTGAGACGCAGCCCATGGTCGTCGAGAACCTGATGAACGGTACGTGCGACATCATCACCTATTCCATGCTCTCCGCCCCCAAGCTGCTCGAGGTCTATCCGGAGCTCGTGGTGCTCGACATGGAGGACTCCTTCGAGGATTCCCTCATGCCCGATAACGCCGCGGTGGCCAATGAGAACAAGGCCGTCCTCGACCAGATCAACGAGATCATCGCGGGCATCGATGACGAGGAGCGTCAGGACATGTGGTCCGCCTGCATGGATCGTCAGCCTGCATAACGTATCCAAACCGCCTGCGCGCGGACATAATCTCTTCGGGCGTGGTTGCGCTTCGCTCCACAAAACGCCCTACGAGAATATGTTCGCGCTCGGGCTTTATACATCTTGCTGGGCCGCCATCTCACGATCGGTGGCCGTATCGCTATTATTCAATTAAAGGAGTCGATCCATGACCACCGCATCGGCGGGTGCTCGCCCGCTTGGTCGCTTGGCCTCGTTTGTTTTGGATGATCATCGCTACGTGTTGTTGGGAACGAGTGTGATTGCGGCGATGGGCATGAGCCTGTCCAGCCAGCCGCGCCCCGCACTGAGTTTCCTTGCCGGTGCGTATGCGCTTGAGGTCGTCTTGTACTACCTGCTCGTTGCTTGGCTCGTGCTTGCCGCCGTGGCCTTGGCGTTCAAGCTCGCTCGGTGGAAGACGTACGCGCAGGTGTCGCCCTTTACCCAACCTACCGTTGCGCGCGCGTTGCGCTACGGATCGTATGCGGTGTGCGGTATCACTGCCGTACTCGCGCTCGACCGCCTTGGCATGGGGATCGCATCTGCTTGGCAGGTCGCGGTTACGGCCGAGACGCGTCCCGCCTCCACGCTCGAGAGCATGCTCTATATGCTCTACAACAGTCGCGCCATCTTCTTCTCCGGCTTCAAGACCACCGTCGCGCTCGCGGTGTTCGGCACGGTGATCGCGTTTTTCCTCGCACTGCTCTTGGTGTTCCTGCGCATCCAGGTCATCGACCGTTCCGACAACGATTTCGTTCGCTTTTGGAAAGTCGTGGGCAGCGGTTTCGCGCGCCTTTACAGCACCGTGGTCCGCGGCACGCCCATGATGGTCCAGGCCATGATCATCTTCTTCGGCGTGTTCGCGCTTTTTAAGATGACCGACCTCACCACCACGCAGATCAACGCGATCTGGAGCACGTTTACCGCCGGTCTCGTCACCATCGTCCTCAACTCAACGGCGTATATGATGGAGGTGCTACGCGGCGGCATCGAGTCGGTTGACACCGGTCAGACCGAGGCGGCCCGTTCGCTTGGCCTGTCCCAGTGGGAG
Source organism: uncultured Collinsella sp. (assembly GCF_959026545.1). NCBI lineage: Bacteria > Bacillati > Actinomycetota > Coriobacteriia > Coriobacteriales > Coriobacteriaceae > Collinsella > uncultured Collinsella sp. The sequence goes on along the minus strand of NZ_CAUFLV010000003.1, from coordinate 131,170 downwards.
GCCATGCGCAAGGTCGTGTTCCCCCAGGGCGTCAAATTCGCCATCCCCGGTCTTTCCAACGAGCTCGTCATCAATATCAAGGACTCGTCGGTCCTTTCCGTCATTGGCACCTTTGACCTTATGTTCGCAACTACCACCGTGGGCGGCATCTACTATGCCAAGTTCGAGGCGGCGCTCGTGACGAGCGTGATCTACCTGTGCCTCACCATGATCGCTTCGTGGCTGCTTGGTCGCCTGGCGAACCGCCTCAACGTCAAGTCGGTGAAGCTTGGCAGCACTTCCGATCAGCCCGTCAACGTCGAGGAGCACTAGACCATGGCTATGAACGACAACACCGCCGTTACGGCTCCCGCCGGCGATTACATGGTGCGTATCGAGGGCCTGCGCAAGTCCTTCGGCGACCTCGAAGTCCTGCGCGACGTCAATCTGGAGGTCGCACCCGGCGAGGTGGTGACGATCATCGGTGCCTCCGGATCGGGTAAGTCGACGCTTCTGCGCTGCATCAACCTGCTCGAGACGCCCGACGCGGGACACGTGTGGTTTCAAGGAAGCGACCTCACCGCCGACCACGTGGACGTGAACTCGCTACGCGAGGACATCGGCATGGTCTTCCAGGGATTCAACCTGTTCAACAACATGGATGTGCTGGCAAACTGCACGCTGGCTCCCGTAACGCGCAAGAAGATGTCGAAGGGGGAGGCCGAGACGGTCGCTCTCGAGCACTTGCGCTCGGTGGGTCTGGCGGATTTTGCCCACGCTGCGCCCTCGACGCTATCCGGTGGCCAGAAGCAGCGCGTGGCGATTGCCCGCGCCTTATGCATGCGTCCCAAGATCATGCTGTTCGACGAGCCTACCAGCGCCTTGGACCCGCAGATTGTCGGAGAGGTGCTCGAAGTCATGCGAGGCCTGGCCAGCGACGGTATGACGATGGTCGTGGTGACGCATGAGATGGAGTTTGCGCGCACCGTGTCCGACCGCGTGGTCTTCATGGACAAGGGCGTGATTGCCGAGCAGGGCGACCCCGAGCAGATCTTCACTGCGCCACACCACGCACGTACCCGTGAGTTCCTCTCGCGTTATCTCAAAGAGTAGACAGGCGCTCGCCGCCCCGCGTCTCGGACCGTATCATCCGGCGCTCGAACAGTTTTTCACCTCATCACTTCAAGGCGAACGCGCCCCCTCCGCCCATATCATCCCGTGCTCAAACAGCGCTGTCGCGAACTGCGCGCGGGACGATATGGGCGGAGGGGGCGCGGCACATGTTTGGGGAGAGGCGTAGTACGTGGAATTTCTATTCGTTGCCGTAGCCCGTCCCCTGGCGCGCATCATCCGCCGCGAGTTCCGCACGAGCCGAAGGCCACTTAATGTGGCCTTCGTGCGAGCAGGATTGTTCGAGCGCCGGATGATGCGCGCCAGGGTACGGGGTGGTAACAAAGTCGCAACATAACAGAACGTCGCGTGAATCGATGTCACTTTAGGCTACTATAGTGACCAACGATTGACACGGCTGGTTTCGAAGGGATGAGTAACCGTGGCACAGCTTCTGGCTACATATGAGGGCATGGCGCACATCGCCATCATGCCTTGCCAGAACGCCGCCGATGCGGCCGCCCGACGCCAGCGTTCAATCTCCCGACGACGATAACTCGTTGTCTCTGTTCGCATGGAGGTCAAGTCCTCCAAGCAGAGTCCAACTGATATCGTCGAGGGAGGGTCCGCCGCAAGGCGGATTTTTCTTACCAAACGGCCGCACGCGACTCGCGGCGCGTTTGGTGCAATGGGGACGTACCCCAATTGCACCATGTGGGGATATCACAATCAGTTGGGCTCACCCGTTCTCAAGCCGAATGGCATATCGAAAGGATGAACCCATGAACACCGTGAACACTGTCTCCAAGGAAAAAGTCGTACTTGCCTATTCTGGCGGCCTCGATACCTCCGTCTGCATCAAATGGCTGCAAAACGAGATGGGTCTCGACGTCATCGCCATGCTCGGCAATGTGGGCCAGGAGCACGACGGCCTGGAGAAGGTTGCCGAGAAGGCCAAGATGCTCGGCTGCATCGCCGTCGAAGTGGTCGACATGACCGACGAGTTCGCCTCGGACTACATCACCTGCGCGCTTGCTGCCAATGCCATGTACGAGAACAAGTATCCGCTGCTTTCCGCGTTGTCCCGTCCGTTGATCTCCAAGCACCTTGTTGAGGTGGCTCACAAGTACGGCGCGGCGAGCGTTGCCCACGGGTGCACCGGTAAGGGCAACGACCAGGTGCGCTTCGAGACCTCCATCACGGCCCTCGACCCCTCTCTCAAGGTCATCGCCCCGGTGCGTGAGTGGGACCTCGGCATGCGCCCCGACGAGATTGCTTATGCCCAGAAGCATGGCGTGCCGGTTGCGCAGAGCATCGAGAAGCCGTATTCCATCGACGATAACCTCTGGGGCCGTGCCATCGAGGCCGGCGTCCTCGAGGATCCGTGGGCGGAGCCCCCGGCGGACATCTGGACGATGACCGTTGACCCCGTTGACGCGCCCGACGCGCCCACCTATGTCGAGATCGGCTTCGTCGCTGGCGTGCCGGCGAGCCTTGACGGGCGGGAGCTGCCGCTGGCGGAGCTCATTGCAAAGCTCAACGCCATCGCAGGCGCGAACGGCTACGGCCGCATCGACATGATCGAGAACCGCTACGTGGGTCTCAAGTCTCGCGAGTGCTACGAGGTCCCGGCGGGTCTTGCGCTCATTCAGGCTCACAAGGCGCTTGAGGATCTGTGCCTGGAGCGCGACGTGCTCCACCACAAGCTCGCCCTTGAGCAGCTTTGGGCCGACCAGGTCTACAACGGCCGTTGGTTCAGCCCCTTCAAGCAGGCGCTCGATGCCTTTATGGGCGCCACGCAGCAGGATCTCACCGGCGCGGTGAAGCTCAAGTTCTACAAGGGCGGATGCGTGGTCGTGGGCCGCAAGAGCGCCGCTGCCCTGTACGACCCCGCGCTCGCCACCTACGACAACGACGATGCGTTCGACCAGAAGGCCGCCAAGGGCTTCATCGACATCCAGGGCCTCTCCATCAAGACGTGGGCCACCAAGCAGGCGCAGCTCGCCGGTGCTGGTCAAGATGTCCATTTCGAGGTCGTGGCGGATGCCCAGTCCACTGCTTGCGACCAGGTCGTGAATTACTAACGAAACCGCATCGAGTTTACCTAAGGAGAGCGGATATATGGCACTTTGGGGCGGACGGTTCGAGGGCGGCGTGGATGTGTCCACGCAGGAGTTCGGTGCATCGCTTCCCGTCGATAAGCATCTGTATAAACAGGATATCGCCGGTTCGCGCGCACATGCCGCGATGCTCGCTAAGCAAGGAATCATCACCGAGGCGGATTATGAAGCCATCGCCAGCGGTCTCGCGGCGATTGAGGCCGAGATCGATGCGGGCGCGTTCGTCTTTGACATCAATGACGAAGACATCCATATGGCCATCGAGAGCGAGTTGACGCGCAGGATAGGCGAAGCGGGCAAGCGCCTACACACGGGTCGCTCGCGCAATGACCAGGTGGCCACCGACACGCGCCTCGCCGCCAAGGCTCTTTCCAAGCAGCTCATGGAGGCCAACCTCAAGCTTCGGCAGGTGTTGGTGCGCGTGGCGATCGATAATGGCACGGTGGTCCTGCCCGGCATGACGCACCTGCAGCACGCGCAGCCGGTCTTGCTCTCGCATCATCTGCTCGCGTATTACTGGATGTTCACGCGCGACTTCAAGCGGCTCGATGCGGCGTTTGAGGCCGCGGATGCCTCTCCGCTCGGTGCCGCTGCGCTTGCGGGCACCACGTATCCGCTCGACCGCGTGGCAACCGCTTACGCCATGGGTTTCACGCGCGTGATCCCCAATTCGCTTGACGCCGTGTCCGATCGAGATTTTCTTCTCGATTTGCACTTTGCCTGTTCGACCATGGCCATGCACCTCTCGCGTCTGGCCGAGGAAATCGTGCTGTGGAGCAGCTCCGAGTTCGGGTACATCACGCTGTCTGATTCCTTCTCGACCGGCTCGTCCATCATGCCGCAAAAGAAGAACCCCGATTTCGCCGAACTTATCCGCGGTAAGACCGGGCGCGTGTACGGTAACCTCATGCAGCTGTTGGTGACCTGCAAAGGTCTGCCGCTTGCGTACAACAAGGATCTCCAAGAGGACAAGGAGGGGGCGCTCGACTCCGCTCGTACGCTTAGCCAGTGCCTCGAGGTGATGGCGGGCATGGTGGACACGATGCACATCAACGCCGAGCGCATGCGCGCCGCCTGCAGGGTCGGTCATTTGGCAGCCACGGATGTTGCCGATTATCTCGCCAAGAAGGGCATGCCCTTTCGTGAAGCCCATGCCGTCGTGGGGCATTTGGTGCTGGAGTGCGACCACCGCGGATGCCAGCTGGAGGATCTGCCGTTCGAGGTCTTCCAAGAGGCGAGCCCGTTGTTCGCGCCCGACATTACCTCGGCACTCGATATCGATGCGATTGTCGCCGCGCGCACCACGGAGGGCGGGACGTCGCCTTCCGCGGTGAAGGAGCAGCTCAAGTTCGTTCGCACGTCGCTCGTGGGCGACGAGGCGCGCGTGGGCGGTCTGGGCTATGTAGTCTCCATGGGTGCGGGCGCGTAGGGACCCTTGGGCTCCGGTTGAAGGCGCGGTTGCGGCTCCTGATGCCGCTCTCGCTGGCCACCCGACCGAGGCCGCGCCTCCGTCGGGTGGCAATTGCGGCAAGACACCAGCTCCGGGTGGTCGCTGCGTCCCGGATACCGATGCGACCCGGATGGCGCCTCTGCCCGAACACCGTTGCGGTTTGGACGTCGTTGCTGCATCGAGAGTTAACTCTCGATGGTGATTTCCCGCAGATAGCTGAATTGAAGCGTTCCAAAGTGAACTTTGGGAGAGGGTGGAGAATCGTCAAGGGTGGCATGGGGTAAGATGAGGCCAGCGCGTCGCCGTCAATGAAGGCTCCTCATGGGTGCCCGACCTGCGCGCACCGTTGATACCTGTTGAAAGGGGACGTCATGCCCGCTATGGAGCAGACCTTCATCATGATTAAGCCCGATGCCGTGCGTGACCGCAAGACCGGGCTCATCATCGACCGCATCGAGCGCTCCGGTCTTACCATCGAGAAGATGGAGAAGTGCGTGCTCGACGACGAGACCGTCAAGGTCCACTACGCCCACCTCGCCGACAAGCCGTTCTTCCCCAATCTCGTCGCGTTCATGACGAGCGGTCCCGTGGTCAAGATGGTCGTCTCGGGCCTCTCCGCAGTCTCCAAGATGCGCACGCTCATGGGCGCCACCAACCCGCTTGACGCCGCGCCCGGCACCATCCGCGGTGACTTCGCCGTCGATGTGAACGCCAACGTCATCCACGGTTCCGATTCGCTGGAGAACGCCGCCATCGAGATCGAGCGCTTCTTCGGCTAGTTTCCCAGTTGGAGACGTAGTCCAATTGCAAGCCGTGTCGGGGGTCGAATCGCACGGTACCCCCTAACGACCCCGCGCCATCTGCCTAACGGCGGACGGCGCGGGGTTTGTTATGGCGCGGAGCCGCTCGGGTTCGCTACACTGAAGAGCATCGGACATACGAACGAGGAGGTTCCCGTGGCAGAGAAGAGCGTAGACGAGATGACAGCCGAGGCGCGCGACGCCGCGTTGGGGGACCTGCTGAACGGAGAGCTCATCTGCGCGCTGGGATGCACGGAGCCGATTGCGCTGGCGTATGCCGCCGCCCTTGCGCGCCTGGTGCTCGGCTGCGAGCCCGAGAAACTCACGGTGGGCTGTTCGGGCAACATCATCAAGAACGTCAAGAGCGTCACGGTCCCCAACTCGGGAGGTATGCGTGGAGTTGAGGCCGCGGCGGTTTTGGGCGCCGTGGGCGGTGACGCTTCGGCCGCCCTTGAGACGCTTGAGCGCGTCACCGATGCCGACATCGCCCACACGCGCGAGCTGCTCGCTCGAGAGGGCTATATTGATGTCTCCCTCATCGAGGGCGTGCCCAATCTGTATATCGAGGTGCGCGCCGAGGCTTTCGGGCATGCGGCGGAGGTCGCCATCTCGGAGCACCACACCAACGTTGTCCGCTGTACGCGCGACGGCGTACCCGCGATCCAATTGTGCCCCGCCGCGCGAGCCGAGCGTGACGTCGAGGACGCGTGCTCGGGGACGTGCGCGCTCATGAGTGCCGTCTCGGTTCAGGAGGCCGCCGAGGATGTGTCTCAGGCGGCTCCGGTGCCGGGGTTGTCGCTCGACGTCATCCTCGATTACGCTGAGTCGGGCGATATCTCTCGCGCCCGGGCATCTCTTGAGCGCCAGCTCGCGCTCAATGCCGCCATCTCTGCCGAGGGCCTTGAGAACGCATGGGGTGCCGAGGTCGGACGCACGCTGCTCGCCACGCGCGGCGACGACCTCGCCTGCCGCGCCCGGGCCCGCGCCGCCGCTGGTTCCGACGCCCGTATGAGCGGTTGCGCCCTGCCCGTCGCGATCGTATGCGGCTCGGGCAACCAGGGCATCACGTGCGCCCTGCCGGTGCTCACCTACGCTGAGGAGCTCGGCATCGAGGGGGAGCGTCTCACGCGCGCCCTTGCGCTGGCGGACCTCGTCGCCATTCATACCAAGAGCTATATCGGAGCTCTCTCCGCGTTCTGCGGCGTTGTGTGCGCCGCGTGCGGTGCGGGCGCGGCCATCTGCTGGATGCGCGGCGGCACGCGCGAGCAGATCGGCGCGACGGTGGTGAACACCCTCGGCAACGTGGGCGGCATCGTGTGCGACGGTGCCAAGGCGAGCTGCGCGGCGAAGATCTCCGCCGCGGTGGATGCCGCCATCCTGGGATGCGACATGGCGCTCGCTGGCCGCGGCTTCCGCGCGGGTGAGGGCATCGTGCAAGACACCGTCGAGGAGACCATCGCCAGCATGGGTTACGTTGGCCGCGTGGGCATGAAGGACACCGACGTCGAGATCTTGAAGATCATGACGGGCGAGACACGGTTGTAGGCGTGCTGCCTCTGCCTATGTGGCAGCTTCGCTTACAGAGATGATCCGAGCGCGTAATGTCGAAAAATGAGGACTGTGAAACGCTTCATTTTCTACATTCCGCTCTCAGCGCAATATTGGTCTTCGTTTGAGTTCGATGCCGCTCCTGGGGTGTATTCGGGTGAAGGCTCCATGGCGTCAGTCGCCCGTGCAGAACCGCTCTTCGATCTCGTCAAAGCCCTTGGCGAAGTCCGCCATGCTGCCGCACCAAAGGGCGCGCGGCTGGTTGCCGTTGCCCACGTAGGCGGTCTTGAGCCCGATTGCGGGGGAGGGGAAGTCGCGCTTGGGGTCGTTGCCTACCATGAGCGTCTCCTCGGGGGCGAGTCTGAGTTTGCCGAGCGCCTCGAGGTAGTAGCCGGAGCACGGTTTACAGCGCGTCGAGTTCTCCCAGGTGGTCACGAGCTCGAAGGGCATGCCGAGCATGTCGCCCCAGCCCATGCGGCACTCGATGCAGGCGCGCGAGAAGCTCGGGTTGGTGAGGAGGGCGATGCGCATCCCGCGATTGAGTACGGCCTCAATCGCCTCGTGGGCTCCCTCGCGTGGACGCGCGGCGATGAGGCGGTCGTTCTTCTTGGGGAGGATCTCGCGCTCGTAGAACTCGAGCATGTCGAGGATTGCGGGCTCGAGCAGGGGCACGCCACAGCGGCGCTCGACCTCATCGGCGAAAAACCGCTGGTTCGTCCGTATGTCGCCCTCGGCGCGCTCTCCGTTGTTGAGCTCCAACATGGCACTTCCCACCGAGGTGAAGAGCGCCACGGTACTCTTGCGTGCCGCTTGGGCGAGAAGGTTTGCCTCATCAAGTGCGAACATGCCGATGAAGGCGTTCAGGTTGATGCTGAGCAGCGTGTCGTCCATGTCGAAAACAACCGCTTTGAGAGCCGTCATGAACGCCTCCTTTCCGTTTATATGGGCATGTTTATGAATTATGCCCATAATCGCTGCGTTCCAGCCATGGAAATGAATGAGGGCTGCAATCTCCTTGTGGCATGGCGGGGGAGGGTGGCCTCGAAGTACCTGAGCCACGCTTTCCCGCCGTTGCCCTGCATCGTCCCTCGTACCTTCGCATCGCCTTAGCCGCGACCGGGCGGGGCGTCGTCTCCCTCATGGCCCTTCGCCGCCGTCGTCTCTGCGCGCGACATGCCGGTGGCTAGCCGGAGACGTTTTTCGTCGCTTGCCCCCATCCGCTCACCGGTAAATCGCTACCGTTCGCGGTTTTACTCGATTATGCAGACTAAAATTAAATCGATACAAATAGCTGGCATTACGCCAAGAAATAGCGTTTTAGCACCTGAGAGGGGTGGAGTATTCCTACTGCCGGACTCCAATTGAATCGATATAATTCCAACCACCAGATGTACACAATTGCCGTGTGCGCCGACGCAGGCCACGTGAGGAAGGACGTCCGCGTATGAAGTGGGGTATCTCCCTGTATCCGGAGCATTCGACGGTTGAGCAGGATTGCGCATACATCGAGCGCGCCGCGGCACACGGCTTTAGCCGCATCTTCTCCTGCCTGCTGTCGGTCGAGGGGGATCCCGATCAGGTCAAGCGCGAGTCTGCCGAGCTCACCTCCTGCGCCCACGCGAACGGCATGGAGGTCGTCTTCGACGTCGCCCCCAGCGTCTTCGCCAAACTCGGCATCTCCTATGACGACCTCTCGTTCTTCCACGAGATCGGCGCCGACGGCATCCGCCTCGACGAGCCCTTCCAGCCCAGCCAGGTCGCCGACATGACCCGTAACCCCTACGGTCTCATGATCGAGCTCAACGCCAGCTGCGCCGATGGCATCCTGGCCGCGACGCTCACGCATGATCCCGACCGTGCGCGTCTCATTTCCTGTCATAACTTCTATCCGCAGCGCTTCAGCGGCCTCGACACTGCCTTCTTCGAGCGTGAGAGCGCAATCGTCTGCGAGCTTGGTGTGAACCTCGCCGCGTTCATCGGCATCCCCCGCGCCGATGCCTTCGGCCCCTGGCCCCTGCGTGAGGGCCTCGTCACCCTCGAGTGCCATCGCGAGCTTCCGCTCGACTTCCAGGCGCGCCACCTGTCCGCCATTGGCCTGGTCGACGACATCATCATCTCCAACTGTTTTGCCACCGAGGAGGAGCTGGCTTCTATTGAGCAGATCGATCGCTCCCTCGTCCAGATGCGTCCTGTCGCCGATTCCGGCTTGACCGACAACGAGCGCATGGTTGCTCTCTATCCCAAGCACAGGGTCCGCGGCGACCTGAGTCCCTATCTGCTGCGCAGCACGTGGTCGCGCGTCGAGTTCGCCGACCTCGACATCCCGGTGCGTCCGGTCGGCCGCGACCTCAAGCGCGGCGACGTGGTGGTTGTCAACAACGCCAGCCCCCGCTATAAGGGTGAGCTGCAGCTGGTGTTGCAGGACATGCCCGACGACGGCACGCGCAACGTGGTTGGCACCTTGCCCGCCTACGAGCAGATGCTGCTCGACTACCTGGATTCCTGGTCGCGCTTCGGCATCCTGCTCTAGGGAAGTACAACGTAACCCAAGAGCTGTTATTCAACCCGTCACACGCCATCGACAAAAGGCAGGACGGCCTCAAGGGCGAGCAGCCTAATTGAGGAATATCGCGTTGAGCAGATCATCCTGAACTTGTTGAAGAGGAGGAGAGGACTTATGGCAAACGGTATCAAGATCGCGACCATCGGCGGCGGCTCGAGCTACACCCCCGAGCTGGTCGAGGGCTTCATCAGGCGCTATGAGAACCTTCCCGTGGACGAACTGTGGCTCGTCGACATCCCGGAGGGCCAGGAGAAGCTCGACACGGTGGGCGCACTGGCCCAGCGCATGGTCAAGCGCGCCGGCCTTCCCACCAAGGTCGTCCTCACGACCGATCGCCGCGCCGCGCTCGACGGCGCCGACTTCGTGACCTCTCAGGTCCGCATCGGCCGTCTTCCCGCCCGCGTGCTCGACGAGCGCATCCCGCTGTCCCACGGCATGCTCGGCCAGGAGACGAACGGCGCCGGCGGCATGTTCAAGGCGTTCCGCACCATCCCGGTCATCCTCGACTTTGTCCGTGAGATTCAGGAGCTCTGCCCCGATGCGTGGATGATCAACTTCTCCAACCCCTCCGGCATGATCGAGGAGGCCATCCTCAACTACACCGACTTCGACCGCGCCATCGGCCTGTGCAACGTGCCCATCAACATGCACGCCGGTATCGCCCGCGTGCTCGACGTCGATGAGAGCCGTCTCGAGCTCCAGCTCCAGGGCGTGAATCACTTCGTCTTCGCCACCGGTGTGTTCGTGGATGGCGTCTCCGTCATCGACGAGGCGGTCGAGAAGTACGCCCACGTCTCCGAGGACGAGGCCCTCTCCATGAAGAACTTCATGTCCATCCCGTTCTCGCCGGCGTTCATCCGCGGCATCCACGCGATTCCGTGCCCCTACCACAACTATTACTTCCATACCGACGAGATGCTCGCCGAGGAGCTCAAGGAGTTCGAGGAGGGCAACGTCCGCGGCGAGGTGGTCTCCCGCCTCGAGGACGAGCTCTTCGAGATCTACCGCGACGAGAATCTCGACATCAAGCCCAAGCAGCTCGAGCAGCGCGGCGGCGCCCGCTACAGCGACGCCGCCTGCAGCCTCATCGAGTCCATCCACACCAACCGCGGCGACATCCAGTACGTCGACGTCCGCAACGACGGCTGCATCGAGGGCCTGCCCTCGACGAGCGCCGTCGAGGTGGCGTGCCGCATCACCGCCGACGGCCCCAAGCCGCTCACCACGGGCGAGCTCAAGCCCCGCATCGCCGGCTACGTGCAGATGATGAAGGGCTTCGAGCGCATGGTGGTCGAGGCGGCGATTACTGGCGACCGCGACCTTGCCGTCGCGGCGCTCGAGATGAACCCGCTGTGCCCCTCCGACAAGCTCGCCAACATCGTGGTGGATGAGCTTATCGAGGCCCACAGGCAGTACCTGCCCCAGTTCGCTTAAGGGGCCTGCGCGAGGCGGTCCGGGCGGGCGACCCCCTGCCCACCCGCCGCTTGCGCGGCGCACGTCAACTTTCGTTGGGTATTCCTCGCTCCACGGCGTATCATCAAGGTGGGGTGATGAGAATATTGCGGTCGCATTTCCACGGCCGCGCAATGTCGTTCCCGCACCGCGCGGGAGAAGGAAAGGAGGAGAGCTCATGGTCAACATTCTGCTTTGCTGCTCCGCAGGCATGTCCACGAGCCTGATGGTCTCCAAGATGCAGGCGAGCGCCGAGGAGCGCGGCATCGAGGCCACCATCTGGGCCGTGCCCGAGGCCGAGGCTCAGGCGAACGCCGAGAAGGCCGACGTCATCCTGCTCGGTCCGCAGGTTCGTTTCCTGCTGGACAAGGTCAAGTCGGTCGCCGGCGACACGCCGGTCGAGGTCATCGACATGATGGCATACGGCATGATGGACGGTGCCAAGGTCCTCGATCAGGGTCTCAAGCTCATCGGCCACGAGTAATCGGCCGCGCGCCCGGCGCGCCCGAACCCGCGGGGGCACCCGCATCCGTGTCTATTCGATCATCACCCCACTTTTTTAAGGAGAGACGACATGGCATCACCCATGGACGGTTTCATGCACTGGATGGAGACCAAGTTCATGCCGATCGCGCAGAGGATCGGCAATCAGCGTCACCTCGTCGCCATCCGTGACGGCTTTATCTCCATCATGCCGGTCACGATGGCCGGCTCCGTCGCAACGCTTCTGAACGTGTTCTTCCGTGACCTCCCCAACACCTGGTGGGGCGCGGGCAACGCCTTCACCGAGGCCTGCACCCAGCTCATCAACGTCAACGTGAACGTGTACAACGGCTCCATCTCCATTCTCGCGCTCTGCTTCGCGTTCACCCTCGGCTACCACCTCTGCAAGTCCTATGACGTCTCGCCGATTTCCGGCGGCGCCGTCTCCCTGGCTTCCGTCGTGGCCACGATGAACTTCGCCCCGAGCTTCGCCTACACCCTGGCCGACGTCACCCCCGATGCGGTCAAGGCTCTCGAGGCCGCCGGCCTCACCGGTCTTACGGTGACGGACGCCGGTGCGGTTACGATGGACGTTGTGGGCTCGAGCATGATCTCCACGGCGCTCACCAGCGCCACGGGCCTGTTCACCGCCCTGATCTTCGGCCTCGTCTGCACGATGATCTACATCAAGCTCATCCAGGCCAAGCTCACCATCAAGCTGCCCGATTCCGTGCCGCCCGCGGTCAACAGCGCCTTCGTGGCCATGATCCCCGGCGTCGCGGCGATCTTCGTGTCCGCCATCATCACGCAGATCTGCGTCGTCGTCTCCGGTTCCTACCCGAACGACCTCATCTCCGAGTTCATCCAGCGCCCGCTGCTCGGCATGTCCTCCGGCTTCTTCACGGTCCTGCTCGTCGAGTTCCTCGCCCAGCTCTTCTGGTTCTTCGGCATTCACGGCATGAACGTCCTCGCCCCCATCACCGAGGGCATCTACACCCCCGCTCTGCTCGAGAACCTCGCCGTCTGGAACGCCACCGGCGACCTCTCCCAGCTTCCCTACATGTGGACCCGCGGCTCCTTCGACGCTTACACCATGATGGGTGGCTCCGGTCTTACCCTCGGCCTGATCATCGCCATCCTCTTTTTCTCCAAGCGTGAGGATTCCAAGACCATCGCCAAGTTGGCCGCTCCCATGGGCGTGTTCAATATCAACGAGCCCATCATCTTCGGCATGCCCATCGTGCTGAACCCGATCTACTTCTTCCCGTGGCTGCTCGTCCCGGTGATCACCGCCGCTATCGCGCTCGGCTTCACCTACGCCGGCATCATTCCGCCGGTCTACATCCAGGTTCCCTGGATTATGCCCGTTGGCCTGTACGCCTTCTTCGCCACCGGCGGCAACGTCATGGCCGCGCTCGTCGCGCTCCTGAACCTCGCTGTCTCCTTCATCATCTGGCTCCCGTTCGTCATCCTTGCGAACAAGGAGCAGGAGAAGACCGAGGCCGCTGCCTAGGCGTTAAGGGCTTCGGCTTTCAACGATTGATTCGCGTGGCCCACAGTGGTTGCATATGCTCCATGCGGGTCACGCCCGTCGGCCGCCGGTGGTCTGCTGACTCGCCGGTGGCCCTTTTACCTAGAGGAAGGTTTGCTACTCATGGGATTTCGATCTCCTTGGGCCGTTTTCATCATGGGCCTGGGCTTCTTCTTCATCGTGATGTCGAATTTCGGTGCCGCCGCCGGCTCTGAGATGAGCCTCGGCCTGCTCGTGGGCGGCTTGGCAATCGTCATCGTGAGCGGCATCTACCTGTTCGTGAAGAGAAAGAGGTAAGACGATGGACGTCAAGTTCCCGGAAGGGTTCTACTTCGGTAGTGCCACGAGCGCGGCCCAGGCGGAGGGCGCTCATACCGCCGATCACAAGGCCCCGGATATCTGGGACCTCTGGTTCGAGGAGGAGCCCTACAAGTTCCACGGCGGCGTCGGTCCAGCCGACACGTCGACGTTCTTCGAGCATTGGCGCGAGGATATCGAGCTGCTGCACGAGACGGGGCATAACTCCTTCCGCACCTCGATCAGCTGGTCGCGCCTGCTGCCCGATCCGGAGGGCGACCCCAACCCCGAGGCCGTCGAGTTCTACCGCAACGTGTTCGGCACGCTGCGCGACGAGGGCATCGAGCCCTTCGTGAACCTGTTCCACTTCGACATGCCCGTCGCCCTGCAGGAGCGCGGCGGCTGGGAAAGCCGCGAGGTCGTCGACCTCTACGAACGCTATGCCCGCATTGCGTTCGAGCTGTTCGGCGACGTCGTCAAGCGCTGGTACACGTTCAACGAGCCCATCGTGCACGTGGAGTGCGGCTATCTGCAGCAGTACCACTATCCCTGCAAGGTCGACCCTAAGGCCGCGGCACAGGTTGCCTACCACACGGCGCTCGCCAGCGCGCTGGCTGTCCGTGCCTGCCATGAGGTCCTGCCCGACGCCAAGATCGGCATCGTGCTCAACCTCACGCCCGCCTATCCGCGTTCCGAAAATCCCGCCGACGCTCGCGCCGCCCACATCGCCGAGCTCTTCGCCAACAAGAGCTTCCTGGACCCGAGCGTGCACGGCGCTTACGATCCCGAGCTCGTCGAGCTCATCAAGAAGCACGGCCTCATGCCCGTGGTCGACGAGACCGATCTCGCCATCATCCTCGACAACACGGTGGATTACCTGGGCGTTAACTTCTACCAGCCCTTGCGCGTCTGCGCCCGTGCGAGCCTGCCCAACCCCGAGGCGCCCTTCATGCCCACGTACTACTACGACGTGTACGCCATGCCGGGTCGTCGCATGAACCCGCACCGCGGCTGGGAGATCTATCCGCACGCGCTGTACGACATCGCCATCAACCTGCGCGACAACTACGGCAACATTGAGTGGATCGTGTCTGAGAACGGCATGGGCGTCGAGGGCGAGGAGAAGTTCCGCGGATCCGATGGCGCCATCCAGGACGACTATCGCATCGACTTCATCAAGGAGCACCTGACCGAGCTCGCCCGCGGCATCGATGAGGGCTCCAACTGCATCGGGTATCATCTCTGGACGTTCATCGATTGCTGGAGCTGGCTGAACGCCTACAAGAACCGCTACGGCCTGGTCGAGCTCGACCTCGAGACGCAGGAGCGCCGCATTAAGAAGAGCGGTCGCTGGTACAAGCAGCTCGCCGAGTCCCGCGGCTTCTAGCGACACGAGGGCGCCCTTGCGCGTGGCGGGGCGCCCCTATGAGGAGGGTTAATGAAAGTACAGGTCAAGATGGGCATCAGTGCCGATGACCTCTTCGACAGCATCGTCACGTCGGTGCTTTACGACGTCGAGCAGGCGCGCGGCAAGAAGGTGCCGGCAAAGAAGCTCAAGGCGGGGTTCACCTATCAGAAGACGCTGAACGCCAAGCTCGGCGGTGCCCAGCATGTCACCACCAAGATCACCGAGTTCGAGCCCCCGCGCCTGTACGCCGCCTCCATCACCTCGTCGCGCGGCGTCAACACCGTGCGCTACGAGATTGAGCCCATCGAGGGACAGGACGCCATCAGCGTCGTCTACGAGGAGGGCTACGAGGGCGACAAGACCCTCAACGACCTCAACGGCAAACTCATGGGTACTCTGTACAGCCCCTTTGCCAAGCGTAAAATCAAGAAGCGTTTGCGTGACATGGAGGCCTACATCAAGGCGAGCGGCGCTTCCGTCCGAGACGACGAGTCCGATTCGGTATCCGCCAACGGCGAACTGCCGGAGGAGAGCCAAAGTGCGGCTGACAACGCCGCGGAGAGCGAGGAATAACATGGAAGACATGAACAAGATCGAGATGGCCTGCTTCGAGATCATCGCCAACGTGGGCTCCGCCCGCAGCTGCTTCATCGAGGCCATCGACCTCGCCGGCGAGGGCAAGATCGACGAGGCCGAGGCCCGTGTCGCCGAGGGCGAGCAGTTCTTCCTGGTCGGTCACGCTAAGCACGGCGAGATGATCGCCCAGGAGGCCTGCGGCGACCACATCGACCCGAGCATCATCCTCATTCACGCCGAGGACCAGCTCATGAGCGCCGAGACCTTCAAGATCTTGGCCGGCAAGTTCATCGACCTTGCGAAGAAGAACGCCTAGGCGCGCTCAACGACCGACCGACATCTTGCAGAAACGCGATGGCCCCGCAACCCAAGTCGGTTGCGGGGCCATCGCGTTATGGGCCGGGCGCCAATTACCAGTGCGCTATGCGTCCAGGCCGATGATGGAGGGCAACCAGGCGATGTCCTCGTCGGTATACGTGATGCGACCCCTGCCCAAACGCCCCTCTTGAATCATGGAGAGGATCTCGCGCGCGGCGTTCGTGCCGATTTCGAGCGAGGGCGGGCACACCGTGGTGATGCTCGGGTGAAAGTAAGTCTTGGTGTCCAGGTAGTCATAGCATGCGAACGAGATGTCTTCGCCGATGCGCAGCCCAAGCTCGTTTAACGCCTGCTGGGCGCCTTGACTACGCCCGTAGTTGAGTGCGAAGACACAGTCCACGTGATCCTCGCAGACGAGGTGCATCATGTCGCGATACCCGCATTCGCGCGGATAGTCGCCAATGCGCACCACGGCGTTGTTGCGCGGCAGGCCCGCCTCGTCAAATGCCTCGAGCACACCTGCCAAGCGCTCGCGCGAGACGTATTCCTCTTGGATGCCGGCGAGCACGCCAATGCGTGCGTGGCCTGCGTGTATGATGCGGCGCGTCACTTCGCGGCAGCTTTTGCGATTGGCGGCGAGCATGTTGTCGACACATGGATAGGGAAGGGGGTTGGATATGGAGATGGTTGGGATCCCGCTCTGCTCGATGAGCTTGCGTGCGCGTTCGTCCTCAATCGCCTCGAAGAGGATGAGGCCGTCCACGCGGCGGTCGATGAGATTTTCGAGCTTGCGTATGAAGACCTCGCGATCCTCGCGAAATCCAGAGAGGATGATATTGTAGTCATTGAGCTCCATCTCGCGTTCCACCTGCGCAACAACGCTCACGGCAAAGTGGTTCAGCATATTGTTGATAAGCAGACCGATGGACATGCTCTGGTTGGAGCGCAAGCTGCGGGCAAGGTAGTTGCTGCGGTACCCGAGTTCCTCAATCGCCGCCTCGACGCGAGATTGATTGCCCGCTTTGAGTTGATGGCCGTTGAGGTAGCGCGAGACCGTTCCCGCCGACACACCGGCCCGTTTGGCGACTTCTTGGATGGTGGACACAAGGGCTCCTGGAATTGAATCGATTTGTGTATAGCATTTTACGTGAGGGCTCGAGGAAGGGGCGCGCCATTCGCGAAAGGTTTATTGCCGAGTACGAAAAAATCGCAGTTGACGCTTGAAAACGACTTTGTTTCCACGTAACCTACTGTTTCGTGAATGCATATGCTTCACGATAGTATCTGTCGGCCCCCGAGATTGTTCCAAACGGTGCGCGCGCGCTGGCGGCGATATCGCCCTCAAAGCACGCAACCATCTGCAGGTCAGGTAATCGGGGCCCCGTAGTTCGAAAGGGGTCCACCTTTGAGTGAGATTCAGAACTCGTCCATCTTCTCCCTCGACGACGTCGATACCGAGGAGATGAACAACCTCATCGACAACTCCATCACCGATTTCGATGAGGGCGACCTGGTCAACGGCACCGTTGTGAAGATCGAGCGCGACGAGGTCCTCGTCGACATCGGCTTCAAGTCCGAGGGCGTCATTCCCGTCCGCGAGCTCTCCATCCGCAAGGATGCCAACCCCGCCGACCTCGTGGCGCTGGGCGACTCCATCGAGGCGCTCGTGCTCCAGAAGGAGGACAAGGACGGTCGTCTGGTTCTCTCCAAGAAGCGCGCCGAGTACGAGCGTGCCTGGAACCGCATCGAGGAGAAGTTCAACGCCGGCGAGAACGTCGAGGGCGAGGTTATCGAGGTCGTCAAGGGCGGTCTTATCCTCGACATCGGCCTCCGCGGCTTCCTGCCTGCCTCCCTCGTTGACCTTCGCCGCGTGAAGGATCTCACCTCCTACCTCGGCACCTCCATCGAGGCCCGCGTCATCGAGATGGATCGCAACCGCAACAACGTCGTGCTCTCCCGCCGCGTTGTCCTCGAGGAGTCCCGCAAGGCCGAGCGCTCCGAGATCCTCTCCAAGCTCAAGAGCGGTATGCGTCTCAAGGGCACCGTTTCCTCCATCGTGGACTTCGGCGCCTTCGTGGATCTGGGCGGCATCGACGGCCTCATCCACATCTCCGAGCTCTCTTGGAACCACGTCAACCACCCCTCCGAGGTCGTCAAGGTCGGCCAGGAGGTCGAGGTCGAGGTTCTCGACGTCGATCTGAATCGCGAGCGCATCTCCCTCGGTCTCAAGCAGACCACCGAGGATCCGTGGCGCGCGCTCGTCAAGAAGTACCCCGTCGGCGCCATCGTCGAGGGCACCGTCACCAAGCTCGTGCCCTTCGGCGCGTTCGTTGACCTCGGTGACGGCATCGAGGGCCTGGTCCACATCTCCGAGATGGCTAACAAGCACGTTGACCAGCCGGCCCAGGTCACCGCTGTGGGTGCCAAGGTCCAGGTCAAGGTCATGGAGATCGACCTCGATCGTCGTCGCATCTCCCTCTCCATGAAGTCTGCTGCCGAGACCCTCGGCATCGAGATCGAGGTCACCCCGCTCGAGGGTGAGGAGAAGGCCGAGGACGCCGAGTAGCACTCCGGTGTAGCGCCTTTGAACCTTAGGTTCGCTGCAGACCCCGACGGGCACGGGCCCGTCGGGGTCTTTTCATCCCAAATGGCATATATGGACGTTGAAGGGAGCCGTATATGATCGCCGACTCCGAGATGCCCGCGCGTCTTCGAGACCGTTCCGTCGTCCTCTTCGACTTCGATGGCACGCTGGCAGACACTGGCGGAGCCGTCATGCGAACTGCGCGCGCCGTGCTCCGCGCGCGGGGCATCGAGCCCACCGATGCCGATTTGCGCAAGCTCCTGGGCCCGCCGCTCGTGTTGGGATTCGAGCGCGCGTTCGGCGTGACGCACGACACTGCGCTCTCACTCACTCAAGAGTATCGCGAGCTGTTCGACAAGACCGTCACTCCCTCCGACTTCCCGCCAATCGACGACGTGCCCTTCCTGCTCGATCGTCTAACGCTTGCGGGGCGGCGTATGTCGATCGCGACGTCGCGTAAGGAGTCGGGTGCTCGGAGTATGGTCGATCAGCTCGGCTGGACCGATCGGTTCGAGTGCGTCATGGGCCTCAATGAGCCCGTTCGCCTCACCAAGGCGGACTCCATCCGCGATGCCCTCGAGTATATGGGCGTTGACGCCGCCGACGTTGTGATGGTTGGGGACCGCCTCAACGATATCGAGGGTGCCCACGCCTGCGGTGTCCCCTGTATCGGCGTGTACACGGGTGCCGCCCAACCCGGTGAGCATGATGCCGCGGATGTGTCTTGCGGTTCTATGCTCGAGGTGGCGCGCGTGCTGGGTGTGGCCTAGCGGAATCGCGGCTCGCACCTCGGTCGCGCCGCGCCGCTTGTTTGCCGAGAGACCCGGGTCCGCTTGCCGAGGGTTTGCTCACGGGCTTTGCCCCATCCGGTTTATGGGGCACAATGGTCTAGATTGAACGTCTTCATGAAGGGAGTGCCCATGCGCACTGGAAGTATGGATGACATTGAGGCATATGTCGATGAGGTCTGGGAGGATGTGGTGGCCGACATCGCCGCCCTCGTCGCGCATCCTTCGGTCGCCGATGCTGGGAAATCGATGCCCGGCGCTCCTTTCGGTGCCACCGTGCGAGATGCCCTCGACTGCGCTCTCGGCATCGCCCATCGCCTTGGATACGAGACGGGGGACGATGAGGGCTACGTCGGCATCGCCGATATCGCGGGGGAGCTTGATGGGCACATCGCTACGATAGCGCATGTCGACGTCGTTCCCGCTGGTCCCGGTTGGGCAACCGACCCCTATGTGATGGAGCGCCGCGAGGGTTGGCTGCTTGGCCGCGGCGTGATCGACGACAAGGGCCCGGCGGTGCTCTCGCTATACGCCGGTGCATACCTGCTGAGCCGCGGTATCAAGCCCCG
Source organism: uncultured Collinsella sp. (assembly GCF_959026545.1). Lineage (NCBI taxonomy): Bacteria > Bacillati > Actinomycetota > Coriobacteriia > Coriobacteriales > Coriobacteriaceae > Collinsella > uncultured Collinsella sp. The sequence goes on along the minus strand of NZ_CAUFLV010000003.1, from coordinate 111,594 downwards.
CTACGGTTTCCGCGCGCTTTTGGGGTGCGATGAGGAGGTCGGGATGACCGACGTCCACCATTACCTCGAGTCTCATGAGCAGCCGCTGTTCCTCTTCACGCCGGATGCAGAGTTTCCCATTTGCAATGCCGAGAAGGGTTGCTTTGGCGGCATGTTCGTGAGTGCGCCTATCAAAGACGGCGCCATCGAGTCGTGGAGTGGCGCGGATGCCACCAATGCCATTCCGAGCGAGTCGGTGTGTGTGCTTGCAGTCCCCGTCTCTGAGCTTCCCGCACCGCGGTCTCATGCGGAGCGCTTGACGGTTGAGCCGCTCGGGGAGGGGCGGTCCCGCATTTTCGCCAAGGGCATCGGCGGACATGCTTCGCTGCCTCAGGGTACCGTCAATGCCATTGCTCTGATTGTCGACTATCTGCAGGAGATCTCGGCCGAGCGGCCCGATCTCCTCTCTGAAGGCGAGCGCACCTATCTCAACCTGCTTTCCATCGTGCATGAGGGAACGGCAGGCGAGGGTTTGGGCATCGAGGCGGAGAGCGCGGCTTTCGGTCCGCTCACCTGCAACGCGGGCACGATCAAGGTTTCTGACGGGCGTATCTCGCAGACCATCGACGTTCGCTATCCCGATTCGATCACCTGCGACGAGATGTCCATGATCTGCCGTGCCCACGCGGCGCGGTATGGTGCAGAATTCGTGCTCGACAGCACCAAGGAGCCGTTCTCAACCTCGGCGGAGAGCCCCGCCGTGCAGGCGCTGCTCGACACATATCGCGAGGTTACGGGCAAACATGCCGAGCCGTTCTCCATGGGAGGCGGCACTTATGCCCGCAACTTCAAGAGTGCGGTGTCGTTCGGCCCCGAGGACAACGACCTCGAACTTCCCGAGTGGGCAGGCACCATGCACGGTCCCAACGAGGCGGCGAACGAGGCGCTTTTGCGCGACGCTCTCAAGATGTATATCTTGGCTATTCTTCGCCTCAACGAGCTCGAGCTGTAAGAGACGCGGGCGCCGCGGAGAAAGAGCCACGGTGCCCCATTGCACGTGTGTATCGTATGCATGCAGGGATAGGACGGGAGGCAATCGTGCCCAATTTCTGGGAGCAAATCTTCGGCTTCGTGATCATTGCGCTTTCCATGGTGTTTGGCGGCTACCTGTACCGCAGACGCCATGGCGACGACTCGGGACGAACGGGTACCGCGGGCCGCCCGAGGACGAAACGTCCCCGTAAGAGGGGTTAAAAAATAGAATATGAGCGGTTATCCCGGCTCGCCGTATGCACACGCTTTAGCTGGACCATATCCGCATGATTCGACGGAAGAACGTGCGTGTATATTCAGCTGTTGCCAAATAAACCCCTCACTTTTTAAATAAAGACCCCCTTTATCGGCTTGGAAGATGCTTCAAACGCCGTTCGCCCTCGAATGGGCAGGGGGAATGTGGCGGGTTGGCCGGGTGGTTGTCCACGGCATAACGCATGGGCGTCAATCTCAGTCGTCTATGTAAGCCGCGGGTAAGCTGGGGCGCAGCGGGCGGTAATGGATGGTCAGAGAGCCGTAAGAGACGGCGAACGTGGAGGAATGGGCGGCGAACGCGCGGTATTGTGCTTGCGGTACGACGGATGGGGAGTTGAAGGTTCCCCATGGGGGCCTTAAGGACACGCCCCGGACCGTCCGCGCGCATTGCGCACGTTTGCTCTCGAAGGGAGAACCATGTTCGATTATTCCTGCTCTCGTCGCTCCTTCCTCGGTCTCGCTGGCAGTCTTGCCGCTGTCGCCGGTCTTGGTCTGGCTGGCTGCGGTGGCTCTGACGCTCCCGCTGCCGGCTCCGCCGATGCCGCCGCTACCGTGACGGGCGAGGTCACCTATGACGGTGCCTCCTCCTTCCAGGCGCTCGTCGAGGCTGCGGCCGAGCAGTTCATGAACGAGAACCCCGACTGCGTCATCTCTGGTTCCGGCAATGGTTCCGGCGCCGGCCTCACCGCCGTTTCCTCCGGAACCGTGACCATCGGCAACTCCGACGTCTTCGCCGAGACCAAGCTCGATGCCGACGCTGCCGCCAAGCTCGTCGACCATGAGGTCGCCGTCGTGGGTATGGGCCCGATCGTCTCCAAGAACGTTACCGTCGACGACCTGACCCTCGAGCAGCTCAAGGGAATCTTCGGCGGCACCATCACCAACTGGAGCGAGGTCGGTGGTGACGACGCTGAGATCGTCGTCGTCAACCGCAAGGAGGGGTCCGGCACCCGCGCCACCTTCGAGGCCGCCGTCTTCGGTGACGAGAAGAATACCTATAAGCCGGCTCAGCCCGAGCAGGACAAGTCCGGCGACGTCCAGACCCTCATGGGCTCCACCGATAACGCCATTTCCTACATCGACTTCTCCCACTTCGATGACTCCAAGTTCACCGCCATCAAGGTGGGCGGCGTGGAGCCGGAGAGCAAGAACGTCCTCGACAACAGCTTCCCCATCTGGGCGACCGAGCACATGTACTGCGCCGAGGATGCCGACGACGCCACCAAGGCGTTCCTCGATTACATGCTCTCCGACGACGTCCAGGGCTCCCTCGTTGAGGAGCAGGGCTTCATCCCCGTCTCCGAGATGCTGGTGACCAAGGATGCCGAGGGCAAGGTCTCCAAGAAGTAACTGTTGAAGTCACGAATTCTCGAAAGGTGCGGTATGGCAAAGCACATGCCCAAGCGCAACCTTGAGAGGGTCGGTCAGGGCGTCACGGGCGCGTGTGTAGCGCTCGTGACGCTTCTTGTCCTTGCGCTGATCGTCATGGTGGCGCAGAAGGGCATCTCGACCTTCGTCAAGGACGGTGTCGACGTCGTTGGGTTCTTTACCGGGACTGATTGGAGCCTCGCCAATGTCGACGAGGCGACGGGATTGCCGCAGACCGGCGCGCTTCCGCTTATCATCACGTCTTTTGCGGTCACGCTGCTTTCGACGGCAATTGCGCTTCCCATCGCGATTGGTTCCGCCATCTTTGCGGTTGAGATCGCCCCGGCGTTCGGAAAGCGCGTGTTCCAACCCATGGTCGAGCTGCTGGTGGGTATCCCGTCGGTCGTGTTCGGTCTCATCGGCTTCCATGTGGTGGTCGCCGCCTGTAAAGCCGTGTTTGGGACGCAGACGGGCATGGGTATCCTGCCCGGTGCCATCGTGCTCTCCGTCATGATCTTGCCTACCGTCACGACGCTTTCCATGGACGCGCTGCGCGCCGTACCCGATGGATATCGTCAGGGCTCGCTCGCCCTAGGCTATACCCGCTGGCAGACGATTTGGCACGTGGTGCTCAAGAGCGCCCTTCCCTCGCTCATGACCGCGGTTATTCTCGGCATGACGCGCGCCTTTGGCGAGACGCTCGCGGTGCGCATGGTCATCGGTGGCGCTGAGGTCATGCCCGCGTCCCTGTTGTCACCGGCATCCACCATCACGACCACGCTTACCACCAGCATGGCGATTTATGCGGATGGCTCCGTGCAAAAGGACGTCCTGTGGTCGCTGGGCCTGCTGCTCATGGGTATGTCGCTCATTTTCATCCTGATCATCCATCTCATTGGCAAGAAGGGGGCGAACGCCCGTGGCTGATATCTCTCAGGCGGCGTCCGCTCAGATGGGGGACATGCGTATCATTCGCCGTTCCCGCCGAGCCGATCGCTTCGCAACCGTGGCGCTTGCCGCCATCGCGGGACTCGTCATGCTCATCGTGGTCTCGATGGTCGCCTACATCCTATATGAGGGCCTTTCGACCTTGTTCACTCCTGGGTTCCTCACGCAGCCCAGCCGCTCCAACGGCGCTGCCGGTGGTGTGGCTTACCAGCTCTTCGATTCGTTCTATCTGTTGCTCATCACGCTGATCATCTCCGTTCCCGTGAGCTTGGGGGCTGCCGTGTTCCTCACGGAGTACGCACCCGACGGCCCCATCACGAGCATCGCGAGTACCGCCATCGAGACGCTGTCCTCCCTGCCGTCGATCGTCGTCGGCATGTTCGGCTTCCTCGTGTTCTCGGTGAATTTTGGCTGGAAGTACTCGATCATTTCCGGTGCGGTCGCGCTCACCATGTTCAATATCCCTATCTTGGTGCGCGTTATCCAGCAGGCCCTCGATGACGTTCCTCAGCACCAGCGCGATGCATGCCTGGCCATGGGCCTTACGCGCTGGGAGGCGACGGTCCACGTGCTGATTCCCGCCGCAATGCCCGCCATTGTGACGGGCGTGGTTCTTTCCGCCGGGCGTGTCTTCGGCGAGGCCGCGGCCCTGCTGTTCACCTCGGGCATGTCGAGCCCGGTGCGCCTGAACTTCCTCTCGCTCAACTTCTCAAGCCCCACGTGCGCATGGAACATCTTCCGACCGGGCGAGTCGCTTGCGGTGCACATTTACAAGATTTACGGTGAGGGAAGCCCCGAGGCGCAGCACATCGTATGGGGAACCGCCGCATTGCTGATGATTTGCGTCCTGCTGTTCAACGTGGCTTCTCGTTTGGCCGGTAAGGCTCTGGCGAAAAGGATGACGGCCGAATGAGTAACAAGTCTAACCAACATGACGTTTCCGCCCCCGTGGAGTCGAGTGCGTCCGAAGCCTTCATGGATAGCGTGCGCGCCGGTGCCGCCTCCGCGCAGCCTCGCGGTGCGACCGATGGCGAAGTCGTTCTCGAGGCGCGCGGCGTCAACGTGTATTACGGCGACAACCATGCGCTGCATGATACGTCCCTCGAATTCCACAAGGGCGAGATCACCGCACTCATCGGCCCTTCCGGTTGCGGCAAGTCGACGTTCCTACGCTCCCTCAACCTCATGAATCGAGAGATCCGCGGATGCCGCGTTGAGGGCGAGATCCTCTACGATGGCCGGAACATCAACACCCGCGAGGAGAACCTTTACGAGTTGCGCCGTTCCATCGGCATGGTGTTCCAGCAGCCCAATCCGTTCCGCAAGTCCATCTACGAGAACATCGTGTTCGCGCCCAAGCGCCATGGCCTCAAGGGCAAGGAGAACCTCGATGCGCTCGTGGAGGAGAGCCTGCGCGGCGCCGCCCTGTGGGACGAGGTCAAGGACAAGCTACACCAGAGCGCCTTTTCGCTTTCCGGTGGCCAGCAGCAGCGTCTGTGCATTGCGCGCACCCTCGCCATGCATCCCGACGTGATCTTGTTCGATGAACCGTGCTCTGCGCTCGACCCCATCTCCACGCTGGCGATCGAGGAGCTCATGCAGAGCATCGTGAAGGAGCGCGCCATCGTCATCGTGACGCACAACATGGAGCAGGCGAGCCGCGCCTCCAACCGAACGGCGTTCTTCTATATGGGCGACATGGTGGAGTACGGCGAGACGGAGCAGATCTTCCAGCGTCCTCGCGATAAGCGCCTGAACGACTACCTGACCGGCATGTTCTCGTAGACCGCCTATCACGCTTCGCGCCGTACCCTCGGGCATATCATCCCGTGCTCGGACAGTCCTGAGCTCGCACGAAGGCCCCACTGGGGCCTTCGGCTCGTGCGGAACTGTGCGCGGGACGATATGCCCGAGGGTACGGCGCGGCACACTGTGGTTAAGTGCTCGTGTCTGCAATGTGGCGGGCGGGGCGGGACATATAAGGTCCGAGTATCGGACCTTATATGTCCCGCCCCGCCTGTCTCGGGTAGACGCCCTGCTAAGATGGATGGCTGTGAATACGATAGCGAGGAGCGTTTCGATATGGCCATTCTGCTCGGTTGCGACAGCGTGCATCTTGAGTTTCCTACCAAACTGATTGCGCAGAACGTGACGCTCGGCGTGAACGAGGGCGACCGCATCGGCATCGTGGGCAAGAATGGTGATGGCAAGTCGAGCCTGCTCGGCATTCTCTCGGGTGCGATCGAGCCGGACGCCGGACGCGTGACGCGCCGTCGTGATGTGACGGTGGGCGTCCTCGGTCAGCGCGATGCGCTTGATGACGGCATGACCGTGCATCGTGCTGTGGTGGGCGACCTTCCCGAATACGAGTGGGCGTCGAGCCCGCGCGTGCGTCAGATTCTTGACGGTCTTATCGCCGACGTGCCCTGGGAGGGCCTGGTGGGCGAGCTCTCTGGTGGACAGCGTCGTCGTGTGGACCTGGCGCGCCTGCTTATTGGCGACTATGACGCGCTCATGCTCGACGAGCCCACCAACCATCTGGACATGCGTACCATCAACTGGCTCGCCGAGCATTTGAAGGCGCGGTGGCAGAAATCGAGCGGCGCAATGCTCGTGGTCACGCACGACCGCTGGTTCCTCGATGAAGTCTGCACCTCCATGTGGGAGGTGCACGACGGGTGTGTCGACCCCTTTGAGGGTGGGTACTCCGCCTACATCCTGCAGCGCGTCGAGCGCGACCGTATGGCGCAGGTAACCGAGGAGCGTCGCCGCAACATGGCCCGCAAGGAGCTTGCCTGGCTCTCTCGTGGTGCGCAGGCGCGTAGTACCAAGCCTAAGTTCCGCGTTGAGGCTGCCCGCGAGCTTATTGCCGACGTGCCTCCCGTGCGCAACGAGCTCGAGCTCAAGCGTCTCGCGGTGAGCCGCTTGGGCAAGCAGGTCATCGATGTGATCGATGTGGACGCGGGTTACGCAAGCTCCTTGGCCGCCGTGCGTGGCTCCAAGGAAGGCACAAGTTCTCTTGGCGGCTCCGCCGTGCCGGACAATCCTTCTGCTGTGGGCAATTCCGCTGCGGCGGACGGCTTCGCTGCCCGCGGCGTGTCTCCTGACGCCGTGGCTTTGGGTCGTCCCGTTCTTTCCGATGTGACCTGGCTTATTGGTGCGGGCGACCGCTACGGCCTGCTCGGCGAGAACGGCGCCGGTAAGACCACCTTGCTCAATATCATCCAGGGCAAACTCAAGCCGCTCCGCGGACGCGTGAAGATTGGTTCCACGGTCCGGTTTGGCGTGCTGTCCCAGCAGCTCGACGAGTTGAAGCCCGTCGAGGACGACACCATTCGCGAGGTGCTTGCCCGCGGCAAGCGTTACGTGATGGTCGAGGGCAAGGAGACGAGCCCCGAGAAGCTGCTCGAGCGCCTCGGATTTACGCAGCAACAGATGTGGAGTCGTATCAAGGATCTTTCGGGTGGTCAGAAGCGCCGTTTGTCGTTGCTGCTGACCATTTTGGAGGAACCGAATGTCTTGATTTTGGACGAGCCGGGCAACGACCTCGATACCGACATGCTCGCTCTCGTGGAGGACCTGCTCGACAGCTGGCCGGGCACGCTCATCCTCGTGACGCACGACCGTTTCCTCATGGAACGTGTGACTGACCAGCAGTGGGCCCTCATAGGAGGCACGCTTCGCCACGTACCTGGTGGCGTGGACGAGTACCTGCGTTTGACGGAGGGCGCGTCTGCCGGCGGAGCGTCCCATCCTCAGGCGCCCGGGTTCGGTGGTGCTTTGGAAGCGGGGTCACCTTTGGGCGGCGGCGCGTCCGGTCAAGGAGCCGTCGCATCTGCCGTGGCGACACCTTCCCAGGCATGCGGACTGTCGAATGCGGAGCGCCAGCGCCTCAAGAAGGAGGTTGCTTCGCTCGAACGCAAAATGGAGACGCGTCGCGGCAAGGTCGAGGAGCTTGAGCAGGGGATGTTCGCCATCGACCCCACCGACTTCGCCGCCCTCACTGCGCAGCAGGAGGCAATTGCCCACGCTCGTGAGGAGCTTGATGAGCTCGAGATGGCTTGGCTCGAGGCCAGCGAGCAGCTCGAGGGCTAATGCGTATAACGTACCTGCCTCCTCGTGCATGATGTGAGGCGGCGCGGCATGTCAGCCGGATTTGACGGATCCGCGCGTAGAATGTCGAAATTGACGCGCTTCAATCGCGTATTTTTCGACATTACACGCGCGGTGCGCCGGCTGCCCGTCGAATACGAAAGCGTCCTCGTCTTGAAAACGGGTAATGGCGGCTAGGAGAGCATCTCGCGGAAGCCGCGCATCACCATGTGCCAGCCGCGCTTGAAGTTGCTCTCTTTGCCCTGTTCGGTACCCTTGTGGCCGTCTGTCTCTTGGGGCTCGACAGCTTGGTTGAGCTCGTTGGTTTCCGTTGTGGAGGCAACCGGTTGCGACGGCGTCGCATCGGCATTCGACGTGTCGGGCGCCCGGCCTGCACGGGGGTTCACCGTTTCCGCGTCATGTGCGATTTCGTCACGCGCGGCACGTTCGACCTCGACGGCTCGAGCCGCGCGTCGTTCCTCTGCGGCGCGAGCGCGGTTGGCAGCCTGCGTCATGAAGTGCTCCTGTGCATTGAAGGGCTCATCGCCCTCCGCTCGGGCAACGGGCTCCCAGGTGCCCTGCGCGCTCAGCTCACGAGCCTTCACGTTGTCGCGCAGCTGATCGGCCATGTAGTCGCGCACCATGGCGCGACACGTGGGGTCGAGAACGGGATAGGCGATCTCCACACGGTGCTCGGTGTTGCGCGTCATCATGTCGGCGCTCGACAGGTAGACGGTGTCGGCGTCCTCACCGAAGGAGTACACGCGCGCGTGCTCCAGGAAGCGACCCACGATAGAGCGGATGTGCACGTTCTCGGTGCTGCCCTCGATGCCCGGCAGCATGCAGGATATCCCGCGGATGATCATATCGATGCGGACACCCGCTCGGCTTGCCTCGGCGATCTTATCGATGACCTCTCGGTCGGTGAGGGAGTTCATCTTGAAGAAGGCGTGGGCGGGCATGCCGGCGCGCGCACGGGCGATCTCGCGGTCGAGGCCGTCCATCACGAGGGGCTTGAGCCCGGCGGGCGCCACGCCGAGGTAGCGGTACTCGCCGCGCAGGTTGCCCAGGGTGAGGTTTCGGAAGAACGCGTTGGCGTCCTCGCCGATGCCCTCGTGCGCAGTCATGAGCATGAAGTCCGAGTACAGGCGTGCGGTCTTCTCGTTGAAGTTGCCGGTCCCCAGTAGGGTAATGCGGCGAATCTTCCCCTGGTCATGATAGGTGAGTTGGCAGATCTTGGAATGGCATTTGAAGCCCTCCGCACCGTAGATGACGGTGCAGCCCGCCTCCTCGAGGCGCTCCGCCCAGGCGATGTTGTTCTCCTCGTCAAAGCGCGCGCGGAGTTCCATCAGCACGGTCACCTCTTTGCCACGCTCGGCTGCGGAGATGAGCGACTCGCACAAACGCGACTGACGCGCTACGCGGTAGAGCGTGATGCGCAGCGAGATACAGGTGTCGTCGTGGGCGGCCTCGTTGATGAGGCCGAGAAGCGTGCCCATCGACTCGTAGGGGTAGAACAGCAGCTTGTCGCCGGCGAGCACCTGATCGCGCATGGAGTCACCCGGGCAAAACAGCGGGCTCGGCTGGGGGGCGAACGGAGGGAACAGGAGCCGGTCGCGCACGGTGGCGGGCAACTTGCCCTCCAGGGAGTAGATATATCCCAAGTCAAGGGGCATGGTAACCGACAGGACGGCCTGCTGGCTCAGTCCCAGTGCCTTGCGGATCGACTTGAGGGACTCGCGGGCGAGATCTCCGTGCACGGCGAGGAGCACGGGCTGGAGGCGCAAGCGCTTCTTGAGCACCTTCTTCATGTGCTGGCGGTAATCCTCGTCTTCCTCGACGCCCTCGCCGTCCGGGTCGAGGTCGGCGTTGCGCGTGACGCGGATTACCGCGCGATCCTGCGGGACATAGGAGCCAAAACACGATTCCAGGCACGCCAAGATGACATCCTCGAGCAGGATGTAGCGCAGCTGGCCGTCGTTTCTCGTGATCTCGACGACGCGGGGGAGCGAGCTTGGGACCTCGATGATGCCGAGGAGCCCTTGTTCGTCTTCGGAGGCGGCGGCGAGCGTGCAGACGATGTAGAGGGCTCCGTTGCGCAGGTTGGGGAAGGGGTGGCGCGGGTCGATGATGAGCGGCGAGAAGATGGGGAGCACGTTGCGGTCGAAGTAGCTGCGCACCGCATCGCGCTCGGCACCTATGAGCTCGGAGGGCGTGATGCGCTCGATGCCCTTGGCGCGCAGGAGGGATTCGATGGCGTCGAGGGACGAGGCGGCTTTGGAGAACAATCCCGGTAACGCCGAGAATACGGCCGCCACTTGCTCGGAGGGGGTCATGCCGCTCTTGTTGTCGCGTGGCTGCCGCTTGAGGGTCGCCAGGCTTGAGAGTCCACCCATGCGGACCATGAGGAACTCATGCATGTTGCTCTCAAAAATCGCGATGAATTTGAGGCGCTCGAACAGCGGCACCGTGTCGTCGAGGGACTCGGAGAGCACGCGTTCGTCGAAACGGAGCCAGGAAAGTTCACGGTTTTGGGTGTAACTCAAATCACGCTGCTTGTTGTGTCCGTCGTTGCCCATGATGGCTCCCTCGTGTTGCGGTGCTTGCCGGAAGTGGTGGTACCTGTGAAATCGCATGGATGTCTTTAGGTTATCGCCGTGCCTCGGTTCATGGTGAGTGTAACGCGCAAGCATGATGGACTCTTTACGCGATGCTTTCGAGCATGTTAAAGAATCGCGCGTATGTAAGCGATACGCGCGGACACGCTGAGCGGGGCCTCGTTGGGCGTACACTGTTGAATATGTGAATAGACCGCGCTCGCCGCCCTTCAGGCGGCGTGTGCCATGAGCGTGAGGGGTACCTATGGTGCGAATCGGCCTTCTGACGAGCGGCGGCGACTGTCAGGCGCTCAACGCCACCATGCGTGGCATCGTAAAGACCGTCGTCAACCTGTCGACGGAGCCCGTCGAGATCTACGGGTTCGAGGACGGGTACCAGGGCATGATCTACAAGCGCTATCGCAAGATGGCACCGGTCGACTTCAGCGGCATCCTCACGCGCGGCGGGACCATCTTGGGCACGAGCCGCACGCCCTTCAAGCGCCTCGACACGCCCGAGGCCGACGGTGTGGACAAGGTCGCCGCCATGAAGGAGACCTATCGCGAGCTCAAGCTCGATTGTCTGTTTATGCTGGGCGGAAACGGCTCCACCAAGACGGCCAACCGCTTGCGCGAGGAGGGTCTCTCCGTCATTGCCCTGCCCAAGACCATCGACAACGACACCTGGGGCACCGACCTTACCTTTGGCTTCACGAGCGCGGTCGAGATCGCCACCAAGTGCATCGACGACATCCACACCACCGCGAGCAGCCACGGACGCGTCTTCGTGATCGAGATCATGGGTCATAAGGTGGGTTGGATTCCGCTGTACGCCGCGGTTGCGGGCGGTGCCGACGTCTGTCTGATTCCCGAGATCCCCTACGACATGGACAACGTGATCGCCGCGATCAATCGCCGCATGCAGGCCGGTGCCCGGTTCACCATCATCGTGGTCGCCGAGGGCGCTATCTCGCGCGATGAGGCGACGCTGTCCAAGAAGGAGTACAAGAAGCTCGTCGCGGCGCGCACCTCTCCGTCCATCGTCTACGACATCGCGCGCGAGATCGAGGCCCGCACCGGTCGCGAGACGCGTGTGGCAATCCCCGGTCACACGCAGCGCGGAGGCCAGCCCGATGCGCAGGACCGCGTGTTCGCCACGCAGTGCGGCGTCGAGGCGGCTTTGGGTTTCCTGGAGGGGGAGAGCGGCTTTATGGTCGCGCAGCGCTCTGGCAAGATGTGCCGCGTGCCGCTGGAGGAGGTCGCCGGCAAGCTCAAGTACGTCGACCCCGGCAGCGACCTGGTGCACGAGGCGCGTTCCCTGGGCATCTCCTTTGGCGACGAGGCCTGATCGGACTAGAGTCGCTGCATGCGGTAGCCCACGCCCACGTGCGTCTGGATCATCGTCGGGTGCGAGGGGTCGGCCTCTATCTTCTTGCGTAGGGTCCGCATGAACACGCGAAGACTCGCGATGTCGCTATCCCAGCTCGTCCCCCAGATTTCGCGCGTGATGAACGTGTGCGTGAGCACCTTGTCGACGTTTTTCGCCAAAAGCACGAGGAGCTTGTACTCGGTGGGCGTGAGCGAGAGCCGCTCGCCGTCGAGCTCGGCGTACCCCGCGGCATAGTCGATATGCAGGCCCCCGTTGTCGAAGGTGCTCGACTCGACGGAATCGGCCGCGGGCATGGCCGAGCGTCGCAAGTTGGCGCGCACGCGGGCGAGCATCTCCTCCACCGAGAAGGGCTTCGTTAGGTAGTCGTCCGCGCCGGCGTCGAGCGCGCCGATTTTATCCGAGTCTTCGGTGCGTGCCGAGATGACGATGATGGGCACCGCCGACCAGCTGCGGACCTTGGATATGACGTCCACGCCGTCGATGTCGGGCAGGCCGAGATCGAGCATGATGAGGGCGGGGTTGCGCGAGGCGGCGTCCAAGATGGCCGTCTCGCCATTCGTCGCCGCCTCGACGTCGTATCCATGCAGGCCGAGCGCGGTCGTCACGAGGTTGCGGACCGCCGGGTCGTCTTCGACCACGAGGATGCTTGGGCGCGCGGCGTCATTCATGTATCTCGATCTCCTCGGCGGGAAGGGTGAAGCGGAAGATCGCTCCATGGGGCTTGTTGTCGGCGACTTCGATGATACCCCCGTGCGCCTCGATGATGGAACGGCACAGCGACAGGCCGAGACCGAAGCTTCGATGGGAGTCGACGGGGCGGGAGCCCTCAGCGATGAAGAAGCGGTCGAAGACGCGGGGTTTGTCGCGATCGGAGACGCCCGGGCCGTCATCGGCGACCTCTACGACGACGGATGAGCCCTCCCGTCGCGCGCCGATCGTCACGGTCGAGCCCTCCGGCGTATATTTGAACGCGTTCGTGATGAGGTTCGTGAGCACCTGCATGATGAGGTGGACATCGATTTTCACCAAAAGGATCTCGTCTGTGTGCGTGATGGTCACGCGGTGCCCGTGCGATTCGCGAGCGACATGGCTGAGCGCCGCGGCGATGACCTCGTCCATGAGCTCCGACGTGAGGTTGAGTTGCATGTCGGCATCTTCGATGCGGGTGATGGCGAGGAGGTTCTCGACGGTGTCGATCAGCCAGAGCGAGTCGTCGTAAATGGCGTCCGCGAGCTCGAGCCGTTTCGCGTCCCCGAGCTTCTTCCCACCATCGCGCAGCACCGCGGCCGACCCCGAGATCGCGGTGAGGGGCGTCCTCAGGTCATGGCCGATGGATCTAAGCAGGTTGGCGCGCAGTTGCTCGTTTTTGGCGAATACGGCGGCCTCCTCCCGCTCCCGCGCCGCCTTGTCGCTCTCGAGGGCGAGTGCGCACTCGCCGACGATCGACAAGACGATGGAGTGCTCGAACGCCTCGAGCTCGCGCCCCTTCAGGTCGATGCCCACGACGCCGAATACCTCGTTGCCCGCGCGCACCGCAAGGTAGAGGCACTGCGCCTCTGGCAGGGTGTGAGTGCTCGCCCCGGCGTGCTTGTTGTTGTTGAAAGTCCACGTCGCCACGGCTCGCTCGTATTCGGTGAGCAGGGACGTGCGGTGGTCTTCGGCCCCGGCGCTCTCATACAGCGGCTCCCCGAGCAGGTCGCCGTCTGCGGGGTAGAAGACGACGTCGAGCCTGAGGAGCTTCACGAGCTGGCTCATGGCGACGCGCGCTCGTGCCTGGGGTCCCTGGGCCCGCTGCAGGAGCTGGTTGGTTTCGAGGAGCACGCGGGTTCTGAAGGCGTTTTTCGCCGAGGTGCGCGCGTTGTCGGTGAGGCGCGCGGTGAGTTCGGCGGCCACCATTGCGGTTGCGAACATGATGACGAAGGTCACGAGGTAGCTTCGGTCGTAGCTGTCGAATGAGAACAGCGGCGTCACGAAGCAGAAGTTGTAGAGCACCACCGAGAGGATGCTCGACACGATGGTGCAGACGCGCCCCGTGGTCGTGACGGCCGTGAGCAGGGCCGTGAGGATGTAGAGGGAGATGATGCTCGAGTCGGCGAACCCGAGTCCGCGGAATGCGGTGCCAACTGCCGTGGCGATGGCGGATAGGCCCAGCGTGAGCAACATGTCCCGCCTGCTCGGCAGATGGGGTTCCGAGGCCGTTGGCCGGTCCTGGCCCCGCCTGGCCGGCACCGGCTGATCGGGGATGATGTAGATGTCGAGGTTCGGCGCGATGGCGATCAGCCTCTCCACGAGCGACTTGCGCCCGAAGAGCGCGTGATGCAGGCCGCGCGCCTCGCCGGTGCGCCCCATGACGATCTTCGAGATGCCGGACAGCCGCGCGAACTCGGCGATCTGAAAGGCGATGTCGTCCCCATACACCGTTTCCACCTGCGCGCCGAGCTGTTCGGCGAGGGCGCTGTTCGATGAGAGGCGCGCACGTTCGTCCTCGTCCATGGTCTGGGTTCGCGGACTCTCGACGAACAGGGCGACGAGTTCGCCGTGGAAGGCCTTCGACAGCCGCGCGGCCGCCCGCACGATGCGCGGGTTCGTGGGGGCGGGGGAGAGGCAGACCAGGATGCGCTCGCTGGTGTAGTAGTCGCGGTTGCCGAGCACGCGCGCGGCGTCGGCGAGGCGCCCGGTGCGGTCCGCGCATCTGCGGAGGGCGATCTCGCGCAGCGCCGTGAGGTTCTCGATGCTGAAGAAGTTGCGCTGCGCGCGGTCGGCCTGCGCCGCGCGGTACACGAGTCCGGCCTTGAGGCGCTCGAGCAGGTCCTCGGGCTCGATATCCACGAGCTCGACCTGGTCGGCGTCATCGAAGACGCGGTCGGGGATGCGCTCGCGCACGACGACGCCCGTGATGGAGGCCACCATGTCGTTCAGGCTCTCGATGTGCTGGACGTTGACCGTGGTGTAGACGTCTATGCCGGTGCGCAGGAGCTCCTCGACATCTTGATAGCGCTTTTCATGGCGGCACCCCGGTGCATTGGTGTGCGCGAGTTCGTCGACGAGGATTAGCTGCGGCGCCCGGGCCAGGGCAGCGTCGAGGTCGAATTCCGCGAGTTCGATGCCGTTGTGCTCGATGGGCATATGCGGGATGCGCTCGATGCCCCGCGACAGGCGCGCCGTCGCGGGGCGCTCATGAGGTTCGATATAGCCGGCGACGACGTCCACGCCGCGCTTTTTGGCGGCGTGCGCGGCCTGGAGCATGGCGTAGGTCTTGCCCACGCCCGCGGCGTACCCGAAGAAGATCTTGAGATGCCCTCGGCGTCCGCGGCGCTCTTGTGTGTGGGTGTCCTGTTCGAGCGCTCTGAGCAGGAGGTCGGGGTTCGCCCGTACGTCGGATGCAGCGCGTGACATTGCGAGGCCTTTCTCGCCGATGTGGATCGATTGCGGCGGCGGGATGGACCGCCTCGGGCATGCGATGAGTATAGGGCTCCGTACGGGGTGCCGCATCCGCCCAACTGCATCTTTACGGCATCTTAAGGCCGGAGGGCATCACTCTAACACCGTTTTAATCCGCTTCGCCGTTTACTGTTCCCAGGCACTCGGGGAAGGGTGCCACCCGTGATTCTCGGAAGGAGCGGTTACATGAACGTCCTGATCCCGATCATAGGCATCACCTGCATCGGCCTGTTGATCTACTACATCTATATTTTGATGAGGAGTGATTCGTAACCTATGAGCGCTGCAATTCAGTACGTCCTGTACGTCGCCGTGCTCGTCGTTTTGGCCATTCCGCTCGGTCGGTTCATGGCCCGCGTCTTGGACGGCGAACACACCTTTTTGTCACCCGTGCTCGCACCCGTCGAGCGGGGCGTCTATCGCCTGCTCCGCATCGACCCGCATGAGCAGATGGGCTGGAAGCGCTACCTGGTGAGCGTCCTTGCCTTCTCGGGTATCGGGCTCGTGGTGCTCGTCGCGCTTCAAATGCTTCAGTCCGTCTTACCGGGTAATCCGCAGCACCTGCCGGGCGTGCCGTGGGACCTGTCGTTCAATACGGCGGCCTCCTTCATCACCAATACCAACTGGCAGTCCTATTCCGGCGAGACCACCCTGTCCTACCTTGTGCAGTTCATGGGCCTCACCGTGCAGAACTTCGTTTCCGCCGGTACCGGCATCGCGGTCATGTTCGCGCTGATCCGCGGCTTCCGTCAGGTCAAGGAGCAGGGTCTGGGTTCCTTCTGGGTCGACCTCACCCGCACCGTCCTGTATGTGCTCATCCCGCTGAACCTCGTGTTGGGCGTCTGCCTGGCTGCCGGTGGCGTCATCTCCAACTTCCAGCCGGCTCAGAAGGCTGAGCTCGTAGAGCCCGTTGCCGTTCAGCCTAATGCAGACGGCGGCTGGAGCGTCATCGACGACGCCCAGATCGAGGGAGACACGGTCAAGGTCGACGGCAAGGTTGTCGAGGACGCGCGCGTGGTCACCGAGCAGTTCCTGCCCCAGGGCCCCGCGGCTCCTCAGGTCGCCATCAAGCAGTCCGGCACCAACGGCGGCGGCTTCTTCGGCGTGAACTCCGCCCATCCGTATGAGAATCCCAGCGCCTTCACCAACATCATCGAGATGACCAGCCTGCTGCTGATCCCGGCCGCCTGCTGCTTCACCTTTGGCATCGGCGTCAAGAACACCAAGCAGGGCAAGGCCATCTTTGCCGCCATGTTCATTCTGCTGGTGATCTTCACCGGCATCATCGCCGTCAACGAGCATGCGGGCACCCCGCAGCTGGCCGATGGCGGAGCGGTCAATATCGAGATGACCGACGGCCAGGCCGGCGGCAACATGGAGGGCAAGGAGAGCCGCTTCGGTATCGCCGCCTCCTCCACGTGGTCGGCTTACACCACCGCCGCTTCCAACGGCTCGGTTAACTCCATGCACGACTCCTATACCCCGCTGGGCGGTTTTGTCCAGATGCTCCAGATGGCCCTGGGCGAGGTCGTCTTTGGCGGCGTGGGCTGCGGCCTGTACGGCATGGTCGGCTTCGCCATCCTCACGGTGTTCATCGCCGGCCTCATGGTCGGACGCACGCCTGAGTTCCTGGGCAAGAAGATCGAGCCGGGCGAGATGCGCTGGGCAGTTGTCCTGTGCCTTGCAACTCCGTTTGCCATTCTGGTGTGCTCGGCCATCGCCTGCATGGTGCCCGGTCTTGCCGACCAGCTCAACAATGGCGGCGCGCACGGCTTCTCCGAGGTGCTGTATGCCTTCACCTCATGCGGCGGCAACAACGGCTCGGCGTTTGCAGGCATGAACTGCAACATTCCCTGGATCAACGTCATGCTCGGCCTCGAGATGCTGTTCGCCCGCTTCATGCCCATCATCGGCACGCTGGCTATCGCCGGTTCGCTGGCCAAGAAGGGTAAGGTCGCCGAGAGCGCCGGCACCCTGTCTACCACCAACGGCATGTTCGTATTTCTGCTCGTGTTCATCGTTCTGCTGATCGGTGCCCTGAGCTTCTTCCCGGCCCTGGCGCTTGGCCCCGTTGCCGAGTTCTTCCAGATGATTGCGTAAAGGAGGGCACAGATTTATGGCTATGCAAAAAGACATGATGGGCCGCGCGGTCCGCGACTCGTTTGCCAAGCTGGATCCTCGCGTCCAGATTCAAAACCCGGTCATGTTCCTGGTGTGGCTTTCCGCCGTCATGACCTCCGTCCTGGCCGTCGCTTCCATCTTCGGTGTGCAGGACGCGGGTGTGCCCACCTACTATGTGGTCGCCATCGCGGTCATCCTGTGGCTCACCGACCTGTTCTCGAACTTCGCCGAGGCGCTTGCCGAGGGCCGCGGTAAGGCTCAGGCCGATTCCCTGCGTGCGGCCAAGAAGGATGTCGAGGCGCATCGCATCGAGTCCGTTGAGGACAAGGAGCACTTCACCGTCGTTCCCGGCACCGAGCTCACGCGCGGCGACCTGGTGATCGTACGCGCCGGCGAGCAGATCCCCGGCGACGGCGACGTCATCGAGGGCGCTGCCTCCGTTGACGAGTCCGCCATCACCGGCGAGTCCGCCCCCGTGGTCCGCGAGGCCGGCGGCGATCGCTCTGCCGTTACCGGTGGTACCACGGTGCTGTCCGACTGGATCATCGTCAAGATCTCCAGTGAGCCCGGCCAGAGCTTCCTGGACAAGATGATCGCGATGGTCGAGGGTGCCGCGCGCAAGAAGACCCCTAACGAGATCGCTCTGGAGATCTTCCTGGTGGCCCTCTCCATCGTCTTTATCCTGGTCACGCTGGCCCTGTATTGCTACTCTTGCTTCTCGGCCGGTCTTAACGACATGGTCAACCCCACGGCCGTGACCACGCTCGTGGCGCTGCTCGTGTGCCTGGCTCCCACTACCATCGGCGCGTTGCTGTCCGCCATCGGCATCGCCGGCATGAGCCGTCTGAACGAGGCCAACGTGCTGGCCATGTCCGGTCGCGCCATCGAGGCCGCCGGCGACGTCGACATCCTCATGCTCGACAAGACCGGCACCATCACCCTGGGTAACCGCCAGGCCGCCGAGTTCATTCCAGTCGACGGCGTCGATCCCGCGGAGCTGGCCGATGCCGCCCAGCTTTCCTCGCTGGCCGACGAGACCCCCGAGGGCCGTTCCATCGTCGTGCTCGCCAAGGAGCAGTTCGGCCTGCGCGGCCGCACGCTCGAGGATAAGGGTATGGAGTTCATCCCGTTCACCGCGGCAACGCGTATGTCCGGTGTGAACTACGAGGGCAACGAGATCCGCAAGGGCGCTGCCGATTCCGTGCGCACCTATGTGGAGGCAGCCGGCGGCGTGTTCTCCCAGGAGTGCGACGAGGTCGTCGAGCGTATCGCCAAGGCCGGCGGCACCCCGCTGGTCGTGACCAAGAACTGCCGCGTGCTGGGCGTTGTGTACCTCAAGGACATCATCAAGTCCGGCGTTAAGGAGAAGTTCGCCGACCTGCGCCGCATGGGCATCAAGACCATCATGGTGACGGGCGACAACCCGCTCACCGCCGCGGCAATCGCCGCCGAGGCCGGCGTTGACGACTTCCTGGCCGAGGCCACCCCTGAGGGCAAGCTCGAGAAGATCCGCGAGTTCCAGCGTGAGGGCCACCTGGTCGCCATGACCGGCGACGGCACCAACGACGCGCCCGCTCTGGCCCAGGCCGACGTCGCCGTGGCCATGAACACGGGCACCCAGGCTGCCAAGGAGGCCGGCAACATGGTCGACCTCGACTCCAGCCCCACCAAGCTCATCGAGGTTGTGCGTATTGGCAAGCAGCTGCTCATGACCCGCGGTTCGCTCACGACCTTCTCGGTGGCCAACGACGTGGCGAAGTACTTCGCTATCATCCCGGCCCTGTTCTCGCCGATCTACCCGGGCCTTGGCGCGCTCAACATCCTCGGTCTGGCAAGCCCGCTGTCCGCGGTTCTTTCGGCCATCATCTATAACGCGCTCGTTATCGTCGCGCTGATCCCCGCCGCGCTGAAGGGCGTTAAGTACCGCGAGGTCCCGTCCGGACAGCTGCTGACCCACAACCTGCTCGTGTGGGGTCTGGGCGGCATCGTTGCCCCGTTCGTATTCATCAAGCTCATCGACATGCTGCTCGCGTTCTGCGGCATTATGTAAGTGGAGGTTTGTATGTTCAAAGGTGTTGCATCGCGTGCACTGGGTGTGTTCGCGCTGTTTACCGTTGTCTGCGGCCTGGGCTATACGCTCGTCGTGACCGGCATCGCCCAGGTTGCGTTCCCGTATCAGGCGAACGGCTCTCTCATCAAGGTCGACGACAAGATCGTGGGCTCCGAGCTCATCGGTCAGAGCTTCGAGGATGAGGACCACATGTGGGGCCGTATCCAGAACGTGACTATCGTCGAGGGGGAGGACGGCGGGCTCATGGCCTACGGCGCCCCGTCCAACCTCTCCCCGGCGAGCGAGGAGTACCGGCAGCTTGTGGACGAGCGCGTCGAGAAGATTCGCGCCGCCAATCCCGACGCCGACATGGATGCCGTGCCCGTCGACCTGGTGACGTGTTCCGGCTCAGGGCTCGACCCCGAGATCTCCCCCGATGCCGCCGAGTACCAGGTACCGCGCCTGGCAAAGGCCACGGGCAAGAGCGAAGGCGAGGTGCGCGACATCATCGCCCAGTGCACCAAGGGCCGATTCCTGGGCGTCTTTGGCGAGCCCACGGTCAACGTGCTCAAGGTGAACCTCATGTTGGATGGTGTGCTGTAGGCGGCGTTTTCGACTAGAGATGCTTGCATGCCCCCGGTGCGACCGCGCCGGGGGCATGATTGTTTTAACCAGCGGTTAGATTTCCTGCCGAAAACATGAGGGCGTGTCAATTGTGCTGACGGTCGCTAGCTGATGAAGAGCGTTGTGCCGGCAGTGAGGGATCAGGCGTCCGCAATGCTCATCGCGAAAGCCATGCAGGAAGAGCGGTATGAGGATACCCAGCGTATCCTGGACGGCATCCCCGACCGCACGGTGGATAAGGAGGAGCGCCAGGCGATCTTGTATGCGCGCGAAGGAAAGGACGAGGACGCCGCGCGCACTTGGGAGGCCCGCGTGATTCGCATTGCCGCCGATTTGATGGGGGCGATTGTCGGGTTGATCGAAATTGCGTTGAGGGATGGCCGCAAAGATGATGCGCTCGAGTGCGCGCACCGCGCTCAGCTGGCATTCGAGGCACTTGGTCAGCCTGCATGGATGAGTCTGATGCCGCGGCTGGCGGCCGTGACGGCATCGGGCGATTCTGGTGAGGCGATTGAGCTTCTCGACGCCGTCATGACCTCGTTGCATGGGGGCGACTCCGCGGCACTCCAGGGGCCGCTTTACCGCTATTCGGACCTGAATGACTTGACCGACTTGACGTCCAGGATGGGTGCGCTGCTGCTTTCGGAAGTCGAGAATGAAGACGAGTATGCTTTTGTGCGCGAAGTCCCTGCCTACCGTTCGTTCGTGGAGAAATGGAAGGCCGTGGGTTCGGTGTAGGGAACTCGGTCCGGTCATCCAAAGTGCGGGTGTTTTCGGCCGTGAACGGAGCGGTTGTCTTTACTTTGGTTCGCTTCGAGGATGAGAGCCTTACATTTTCGTATGCCGCGCGTAAGCCGAATCGATGGCACGGGAGGGACGAGTTCACGAGAATGGGTGCGGTAATAACCCTTGGAAGGACTCGCCATGCAGCTATATCTCAAGCTCGCCGTCGGCAACGTGCGCCGCAGTGCCCGTGACTACTCGGTGTATTTCGCGACGCTCGGGTTCGCGGCATGCCTGCTGTACTCGTTCGTCGCCTCGACCGACCACCTGCGCGCCATGGGGCTCTCGCCCGAGCAGCTGGGCGTGCTGGGGAGCGCGGGCGATATCCTGCAGGCGTTCTCCGTCTTCACGGTGCTCGTGTTCCTCTTCCTGGTGCGGTATGCCAGTCGGTTCCTGCTCCGCCGGCGCAAGCGCGAGTTCGCCCTCTACGAGCTGTGCGGCATGGGGCGCGGTGCGGTATCGGTCGTGCTCGTGGCCGAGACGGCGCTCGTGGGTGCCGGCGCGCTGGCGTGCGGTTTGGCGGCGGGTGCGGCACTGTCGCCCGCGTTCGGCGCGGTCGCGGCCTTCGTGTTCGACGCTCCCTGGCGGCTCGCGTTCTCCTTCTCGCCCGACTCCGCGGCATGGACCGCCGGATGCTTTGCCGTGGTGTTTGCGGTGAACGCTGTGGACGGCGCGCGCGATATCGCGCGGCGCCCGCTGATCGAGCTCATGTCCGCTGAGCGTGCGCCGGAGCGCATGCGCCTCGGCGGTCGGGTCGTTCGGGGCGGCCAGGCGGTGCTCGCCGCGGTCCTGCTCGCGGTCGTATGGGGCTCGTGCGTGTTCCAACCGGTGTACTTCATCGCGTTCATCATCCCCATGGGCTTCGCCGCCTGCTTCGCCACGTCGCTCGTCGCGCGCCTGGGCGTGGCCGCATGGGGTGAGCGGGCGCGCGAGCGCTCCGAGCGGTACTGGGACGGGCTCACCGGCTTCACGGTGCGGCAGGTCGAGGCGCGCGTGTCCAGTACCTCGATGGCGCTCGCCTGCGTATGCGTGCTCGTCGCCGTCGCCGTGTGTATGATGGTCGCGGGATTCGTCTTCAGCATCGGGCTGCGCACGCCCGAGATGGTCTCGGCCGGCATCGCGGCGTCGATGGCGCCGATCGGCTACATCGGCATCTTCTACGGGGCGGTGTTCCTGCTAAGCGCCGTCGCGGTGCTCGCGCTCCAGCAGCTTTCGGGCGCGGTCGATGCACGGCGCGCGTACGGCGTGCTGGGGCAGCTCGGGTGCGACCGCGCCCTTATGCGCGCGTCCGTGCGCCGGCAGCTCGCGCTCTACTTCGCCGCGCCGCTCGCCGGGGCTCTCGTCCACGATGTATTCGGGTTGTTCCTCGTCGCGTTCCTCGCGTTCGCGCTCGGTGCCGAGGGCCTGTTCGCGATCGTTGCGGGCGTGCTCGCCTTCACGGTCGGCCTCATGGCGGCGTACGGGGCGATCACCGCCCACGCCGTCGAGCGGGTGGTGCTGCCGAGGGTATGATTATCGGACTATGTCACTCCGCGTGACGGGAGGTCCGTCTCATGATTTGGTTTACATCGGACACGCACTTCGGCCATGCCAACGTGCTGAATTTCACCGATCGCCCATTTGGCGATATCGCGCATATGAATCGCGCGCTCATCAACGCGATCAACGAGCGTGTGGCGCCCACCGACGACCTGTACATCCTCGGTGATTTCTCGTATCAGATGACCGCGGTCGAGGCGGCGGCGCTGCGCTCGAAGATCAATTGCCGCAAGGTGCACATCGTGCCGGGCAATCACGACAAGGACTGGACGCACAAGGACGTGGCGGGGACGTTCATCGTCGAGCCGCCCATCGTGCGTATCAACATCCACGGGCAGAAGATTGTGCTGTCGCACTATCCGCTCATGGAGTGGCAGTCCATGTCGCGCGGGTCCTGGCATCTACATGGGCATATCCACAGCGCGGGTAGCGTGTATAACGAGCTCAACCGCAAGCAGGGCCTCATGCGCTATGACGTGGGCGTGGATGCGAACGACCTGGCGCCGGTGAGCCTGGAAGAGATTCGCGCCTGGTTCGAGGGCGTGGAGTTCTACGGCCGTGCCCGCTGGTGGGAGTGGGTGAACGGGACGGGTGATCCTGCGGTGGCCGAGGATTGCGAAGCGGTCCGCGAGCTCATGGTCGAGGTGGATCGCGACCATGCGACCGCGCAGGAGTCTGCGGAGGCGTCGCGGCGTTGCGCCTCGGCGCTGCGGGAGCTCGGACTCGGACGCTAGCACCACGCGGAGCACCGGCCTTCACCGCGGCCTTCGCTTCGAATGCATGGGACTTCAACCTCAAATTAGGGACTGTCCCTCATTTGAGGTTGAGAGGGGCAATCGTTTCCAGTGCGTGAATTCGCCATGCTCCCCATCGTCATGGTAGGCGGGTAGTACACTGAAATCCCGTGGAAGCGCCGGACTCCGGTGCAGATTTCGACGGGAAGTGCAGGTAAACACCATGACAAAGCATATATTCGTGACCGGCGGCGTGGTCAGCTCGCTGGGCAAGGGCATCACCGCGGCGTCGCTGGGGCGTCTGCTCAAGTCGCGCGGCTATCGGGTGACCATGCAGAAGGCCGATCCGTATCTCAACGTGGACCCGGGTACCATGAGCCCGTTCCAGCACGGCGAGGTGTTCGTCACCGAGGACGGCTACGAAAGCGATCTCGACCTCGGCCATTACGAGCGCTTCATTGACGAGAACCTCACGCGCGACTCCAACTTCACCACGGGCGCCATCTATCAGGACCTCATCGCGCGCGAGCGCCATGGCGACTTCCTCGGCGGCACGGTGCAGGTCATCCCGCACGTGACGAACGCCATCAAGGCCAAGTTCCGCGGCGTCGAGGAGCAGACGGACGCCGACGTGGTCATCACCGAGCTCGGCGGCACGATCGGCGACATCGAGGGCCAGCCGTTCGTCGAGGCCATCCGTCAGTACAAGAAGGATGCCGGCGCCGAGAACGTTTGCTACATCCACGTCTCGCTCGTGCCCTATATCGCGGCGGCCCACGAGGTGAAGACCAAGCCGACGCAGCACTCCGTCAAGGAGCTGCGGAGCTTTGGCATCCAGCCCGACATCATCGTGCTGCGCAGCGACCATCATATCGAGGACGACGTGCGCGCCAAGATCGCCTCGTTCACCGACGTGGACGTGGATTGCGTGTTCACCTGCGAGGACGCCCCGTCCATCTACGATGTGCCGCGCATGATGGCCGAGCAGGATTTCGACCTGCGCGTCTGTGAGCGCCTGGGGCTCGATCCGCGCGAGCGCGACATGGCGGATTGGGAGGGGTTCCTCGCTGCGAAGGACCATGCGGAAAACGAGGGCGACCCCGTGAAGATCGCGCTCGTCGGCAAGTACACCCAGCTGCCCGACGCGTACCTCTCCGTCATCGAGGCGCTGCACCACGCGGGCACGCACCTGGGCAAGCACGTAGAGGTCGAACTCGTCGATGGTGAGGCGCTCTCCGATGACAACGTCGAGCAGGTGCTGGGCGACGCGTCGGGCATCCTCGTGCCGGGAGGCTTCGGCAAGCGCGCCTTCGACGGCAAGATCACCGCTGCCCGCTACGCGCGCGAGCACCAGGTGCCGTATCTGGGCATCTGCCTGGGTATGCAGGTCGCCGTGTGCGAGTTCGCGCGCGACGTGCTGGGCTATGCGGACGCGAGCTCGTCCGAGTTCGACTCGCAGTGCGCGCACGCCGTGATCGACCTGCTCGATGAGCAGGAGGGCGTGACCGAGAAGGGCGGCACCATGCGCCTTGGCGCATACCCGTGCGCGCTCGTCGCAGGCACGCTCGCTGCGGAGGCGTACGGCGAGGCGCTGGTGCAGGAGCGCCATCGTCATCGTTACGAGTTCAACAGCGCGTACCGCGAGGAGCTGGAGGCGGCCGGCTTGGTCGTGTCCGGCACGAGCCCGGATGGCGAGCTGGTCGAGATGGTCGAGCTGCGCCGCGACCTGCACCCGTGGTTCGTCGCCACGCAGGCGCATCCCGAGTTCAAGAGCCGCCCCACGCGTCCGCACCCGCTGTTCCGTGAGTTCGTCCGCGCGGCTGCGGTCATCTCGATGTAGGGACAGTCCCTGCATCGCGAGGTGCGTTAGACCTCGCGCACGCGCAGGCGGGCGGCCACAAGGCCCGCGGACACGATCGCGACAGCGAAGAGCGCGATGATACCCAAGTCGATACCGACGGTGGCCAGAACGCTCGCATTCACCTCTTGGGCGCCGAGCGCGCAGGTCACGGCATCGTACATCCAGAAGGTGGGCGTGAAGTGCGCGACCGCTTGCACATTCGCGCCCATGAGCGACAGCGGCACCCACGCCCCGCCCAAAAACGACATGATCATGCCGCCCAGGTTGGCGATCGCGTTGAGTGCCTCCTCCCTAAAGCCGAATTGCGCGAGCGTGTAGGCGAGCGAGAGCGGGACGAGTGCGAACGCGCAAAGCGACGCGATGGCGAGCGCCACCTGCGCACCTGCGCTTGAAAGCAGTGCGCCTGCCCCGGAGGCGCCGATGCCGACGAGTGCGACCCATGCGCACACGCCGACCGCCAGCACCGCGCATCCGGCGATGCTCTCGAATCCCATGCGCCAGCTGCTCACGGGCGCAGCGAGCTGTCGCCGCCGCACGTCGGGCTTGTTGAGCGTGGAGAGCACCACGCCGGCGACCACGACGATGGACGAGGTGACGGTGTACGAGCTAAAGGTGAGGTAGAACGCCAGGCGCGATGCCGCGGTGCTTTCCTCGGTCGTCTCAATAGTGTCGACGGCGGGTGCGATGTCGGAAAGCTTGCGCATGCCGTCCAGCACCTGCTCGGCGCTCGCGTGGGACGTGAGCGCGGCGCGGCTCGCGATGAGCGATGCCGTGCGGCTTGCGCGCTGGGATGCCAGCGCCGCCGCCTGCATGTCGCCGCCGGTCGCCGCCTCGAGCTCGGGCAGGTCGCCTCCTGTTCGCGCGGCATCCATGAGGGCATCGCCAAAGCCCGCGGGAATAACGAGCACGGCGTCGGCCTTGCCGGTCGCGAGCGCATCCTGCAGGGCGAGGGGCTCGTCGGCAACGGTTATGAGCTCGTCCGTCTGGAAGAGCATCTCCTCGAGCGATTGTGCTACGGCTGATCCGTCGCGATCGACGAGTGCGATGCGGGCGCGGGGAACCTCGGTGGCCTCCCGCGCGCCGCTTCCGCCCACCTCTCCCATGAGCACAACGCCCATGCTCGATAAAAAGCCGATGTAGATGATGAGGTAGAGCGGGTGGCGAAGCGCGATAGTGAGCGCCCGTTTACAGATGTTCATGCGCGGACCTCCTCATGCAAGCGGCCGATACGGCAAGCAGCACGGCTGCGATGCCGGCGCACGCCGCTAGGCGAAGGGAGAACGGGACGAGTGTGTCGTAGTAGTAGACGGTGTAGAACAGGTCGCGGATCAGGCAGACCGGGTTGAGCCACGTCGCAGCGGGGAAGACATGTGCGACGGTATCGGCGAGCTCCATCGTGGGCTCTCCGTAGAGGCCGGCAAAAAGCGACAGCAGGCAGGTAAGCGCCGTGAGGATGCCCCTGCGCGAGTCTGAGCCCATACGTCCGGGCAACGCGCCCACCAGGGCTCCGATGCCGCAAGAAAGCAAGCTCGACGCCGCGATTCCAACGAGGCAGAGTCCCTCGCGTCCCGAGAAGTCGATGTGCGCGGTCAGGCAGATGTAACCAAAGGCGATAACCAAAAATGTGGTGGAGACCGCCCAGCAGGCGCCGATGGTGGGGATGAGCAGGCGCATGCGGCTCGTGCCCGAAACGGCGCGCCGCGCGCCGGCGGCGGACGAGGTGGGTTGCAGGCGCCAGACGCTTTCCCCGGCGAGCTGCGCGGCAAAGATCGAGGCCATGCCGAGCAGCGCGTAGTAGAAGCGCGCCATGCTATCGGGCTGGGCATGCGTGAACGAGACCTCCCGCACGGAGACGCCGAGACCGAGTGCATCTTCGAGGGCGATAGGGTCGCTCAGCGCCGCGGGGTCATGCGCGGAGAGGTCTTCGATGAGCGCCACGCGTTGCAGATAGCTGGTCGCGACCGATTCGAGGATGGCGCGGTTGACGTCGTAGGAGGCGTCGCTGCTCGTGCCGGACCCGGCGGGGGCGAGGATGATGCGGGGTGCGCCCGCGGCGCTGGCGGAGGGCGTGGCGGTCGACTCTCCCGCAGCGTCGACGACGTACGCCCCCGCCACGGACCCCTCGGCGAGCAGGACGCGCGCCTCATCCTCGCCGGCCACGGGATGAACGGCGAGAAGGGGTTCGTCTGCCTCGCTCAAAGTATCGACTATCTGCGAGAAGGGAGAATCCTCCCAGGCGTCGTCGGCGACGACGGCGACTTTCACCGCCTCGACGGAGCCCGTGGAGCGCATGGGCTCGAACATGAAGTTGAACACCGTGGCAAGCACGATGGGGAAGATGAGCGTCCATATGACGGCGCTCGGCGTGAGCAGCAGCGTGCGCACGGTCGCTTTGAAGGTGGTCCACATGGCGCTCTCCTAATCGCGCAGCTCGCGGCCGGTGATCTCGAGAAACACGTCGTTTAAGGTAGGCGGCGCGCAGGTGATGCGGCCCAGGCGCGCGTTGCTTGCGCGCAGCGATGCGAGGACGTCGGTGAGGTTGTGCTCGCTTGCCTCGCAGGAGACGGTGAGCAGGTTGCCGGCGAGCGAGACGTCGAGGACGTGGGGCAGCGCGCACAGGCGTTCAAGCTCGCGGGTGGGGAGCGCGTCGCCGTCGCTCGCGCGAGAACCCGGTCTCGCGCGTGGGCCCGAGGGGTCTTCGAGCTCGATTACGATGCGCTCGCCCGTGCGGATCGAGCGCTTGAGCTCGTCGGGCGAGCCCTGCGCGAGCGCCCGGCCGTGGTCCATGATCATCACTCGGTCGCAGATCTGCTCGACCTCCTCCATGTAATGGCTGGTGTAAACCACCGTCGCCCCTTCGGCTCGCAAGCGCTGGATGCCGTTGAGGATGGCGTTGCGGCTCTGCGGGTCCACGGCCACGGTGGGCTCGTCAAAGAAGATGAGTTCAGGCTTGTGGGCGATGCCACAGGCGATGTTGAGGCGGCGCAGCAGTCCGCCCGAGAGCTTGCCGGGGCGAAAGCGGACGAATTCCTCGAGCTCCACGAACTCGATCGCCTCGTCCACAAGCGCGCGACGCCGGGCGCGGTCGTTCACGTAGAGTGAGCAGAAGTAGTCGATGTTCTCGCGCACGGTAAGCTCGTCGATGACCGCCACCTGTTGCGGAACGATGCCGATTCGGCGCTTGAGGTCGTAGCGCGTGGGCGCCATGGACTCGCCGAACAGGCGGATGCTGCCGCGGTCGTAGGTGAGCAGGGCGAGCATGCAGTTAATGCTCGTGGTCTTGCCCGAGCCGTTGGGGCCCAGCAGGCCGAAGATCTCGCCCTGGTCGACGTGCAGGTCGAAGTGGTCGAGGGCGAGCAGCTCGTCATAGCGTTTGACGAGCCCCTCGATCGCGATGACGTCCATGGTTCCTCCGCTCCACCTCAATTTGGGGACAGTCCCTAAATTGAGGTTTTCGATTCCGTGCTTGCTGCGAACATGGTGCCCGACGCCCTCGCAACGCGATAGTGACAATTGTCACGACTTGGTTTTACCTGCCCTAACTTGCTTTTGCTACCATGGGGAGCCATGGAGAGAATCATCGACATAGTGTTGGTGCTCGTCGCGTGCGTGCTGTTCCGCGTTGCCGCCGGGGTCGTGGGCGCGGCGTCGGCCGTTGCGGGACTCGCGGGGGATGCACTTGCTGTCCCGACGGTCGTCTGTCTGCTTGTGGCGATCATCGCGGTGCTGACATGTGAGTGGGCGCAGGGGAAGTGGTGCGTGCTCGGCCCGTTGGCGTATTGCGTTGTGAGTTCGTTTGTTCCGGAGGGGCTATTTCTGCTTCCCGCCGTTGTGTACGAGTTGCTCCAATTCGCGCGGGAGCTGCTGCCGTGGCGCGCGGCGCCGATTGCTTTGCTATTGCCCGTCGCGCGCATGGTGGTCGCGCCGCGTGTTTCTGGGACGGAGCTTGCGTGCGTGGGCGCTCTGTCTACGTTGGCGGGGCTGTTGTCCTGGCGGACGAGCATGCTGCTTGCCCAGCGCGACTTGCGGCATCGGACCCGGGACGAGTTTCGCGCGCACGAGCTGTTCGGCGCGGAGGGATCGAGCGGTGTCGTCGCGGCGGATGGTTGTTCGGAGCCTAGCGCGGATGCGGTATCCGAGTGCGCCGTAGCTGACGTTGATGCTGCCGCGCGCTCGCCCGAAGGGCGCTGTCGTGCCGCCTTTTCGGAGTTGACCGAGCGCGAATACGAGGTGGTACGCTTGGTTGCCGAGGGTCTGGACAACCATGAGATCTCCGCCGCCGCGTTCATCAGCGAAGGCACGGTGCGCAATCGGATCAGTTCCGTTCTGCAAAAGACCGGGCACAAAAACCGCACCCAGCTTGCCGTCGCCTGGTGGCAAGCACGCGAGCGGTAGCCTCAAATTGGGGACAGGCACTAATTTGAGGTGAGACCGTGCGAGGGGTGAGTGTCGGGGCTGCTAAAACCTCAGATTGGTGCCTGTCCCTATTTTGAGGTGCTCATGACATCAGATCTGGCGAAATAATAGACGGTCATCTTCCAAAGCGCGCTGCCTCATTGGTGAAAGAGTGGATGACGATGCACAAGGATGAGCGTATTGAAATGTGGGAGACCCAAGAATTCAAGAAGCTCGATTCACTTGAATAGGAGATGCCTGTGTTTCACAAAGTGAAAGAAGTTGTTCCTTTGCAGGACATGAGGCTATGTGTGCGTTTTGCAAATGGATCGACAAAGGAATATGACGTAGAGAAGCTCGTCTCTCGATTTTCCCAGTTTGCCGCTTTGGAAGATGAGCACCTCTTTGAGGAAGTGCAAGTTGATGTCGGTGGCTATGGCATCGTTTGGAACGACGATCTCGACCTTTCCTGCGATGAGCTTTGGAAAAACGGCGTCGACGTGAAGACGCCTTTTGACGGACTCATGGCGTTTTCCGATGCAAGTGAGCTTTGGGGCCTGAGCGAGTCTGCCCTGCGTAAGGCTGTGGCATATGGAAAGATAGAAGCGGGGATTGACGCACGTAAATTTGGTAAGCAGTGGGTTGTGACCCAAGAGGCAATGAGGCGAGAGTACGGTAATCCGGTCGAGGTGCTCCGGTAATTTCGATGTGTCGTTATCGCAAGGCGAGGTTTTGGCTTCTGTTGGCCTGAGCAGGGTGGCTCAACGATCGGAGTCACCCTGCTCAACTTTGCCAAGCTTCTAAGGTCGCTGGGCAACGAGCGGCGCAGCTAGGCCCCCCAGACCTCCTCGGCGATGCTGCGCACGAGCGCGATCTTGGCCCACTGCTCGTCCTCGGTAAGCTTGTTGCCGATCTCGCAGCTGGCAAATCCGCACTGCGGGGAGAGGCAGAGGTCCTCGAGCGGGACGAAGCGCGTGGCCTCGTGGATGCGCGCGATCACGGCGTCGCGGTCCTCCAGCTCGGGGCGTTTGGTGGTCACCAGGCCAAGGACGACCTTCTTGCCCGGCGCCACGTGCGCGAGCGGCTCGAAGCCGCCGGAGCGCTCGTCGTCGAACTCCAGGTAGAAGGCGTCGACGTTCTCGCGGGCGAACAGGACGGGGGCCACCAGGTCGTACGGGCCACTCGAGGCGTGGGTGGAGTGATAGTTGCCGCGGCACACGTGCGTGGTGACGGCCATGTCGGCGGGGCGTCCCTCGAGCGCGAGGTTGTTCACGCGCAGGTACTTCTCGGCCTCGGCCTCGGGCGTGGAGCCGGTGGCGCGGATGCCCGCCTGGAAGTGCTCGTCAACGAGCGCACCCCAGGTGCAGTCGTCGAGCTGCAGGTTGCGGCAGCCCGCGGCGTAAAGTTCGGCGATCACGGTGCGGTACGCGGCGCCGATATCCTCGAGCAGCTCGTCCTCGTTCGGGTAGAAGCTGCGCGTGCGCTCGGCCGCCGCCTCGTCACGGTAAAGCTCGAGCAGGAGCTGGGCGGGGGCGGGGATGGTCTGCTTAGCCGTGTGCCCCGGCTCCTCGAGCACCTGAACGAACTTGAAGTGCTCGACGAAGGGGTGGTTCTCACCGGAGATCTTGCCCGTGAGGACGGCCGAGCCGTGCGTGGTCTCCTCGCCCACGAAGAAATAGCCGTGGTCGAGCTCCACGTGCTCAATCCCGCCGAGTCCCCACATGAAGTCGAGGTGCCAGTAGGAGCGGCGGAACTCTCCGTCGGTGAGCAGCGGCAGACCGGCGTCCTTCTGCTTGGCGACGAGCTCGGCGATGCAGGCATTCTCGACGGCGATGAGACCTGCGTCGTCAAGTTCGCCGGCGGCGTGTGAGGCGCGGGCCTGCTTGAGCGTCTCCGGGCGCAGGAAGCTGCCGACGACGTCGAATCGGGTGGGTGCGATGGCGGCCATGATGGGTTCCTTTCGGTAGATGCGATATCTGATGAAAGGAGTATGCGGGACGCGCATCCGATTGGGAAATACTTAAAACAATCCAATATTGATAGGAAAAACCTATGGGACTGGGTAGGTAGCGAAGGTTTTCGATCTCATGGGTGTCACGGGATATGCGTGCGGATCGCCTCGACGAACGCCTTCCCATAGCGGGAGAGGTGGGTGTCGCGCCGCGTGACGATGCCGACTTCCATGCGGTCGTCGACCTCGAGTGGGACGGCGATGATGTCCTCGCCGTTGAGCTCGTGCGAGATCACGCCCGAGCACACCGTGTAACCATCGAGGCCTATGAGCAGGTTGAACAGGGTCGCGCGGTCGCGCACGCGGATGTTTTTGGGGCGGCCGAGCGTGGACAGTGGTTCCTCGGAGAAGTAGAACGAGTTGAAATCCCCCTGCTCGTAGGAGAGGTACGGATAGTCTGCGAGATCCTCGAGCGTGACCGAGGCACGTTCCGACAGGGGATGGGTCGAGGAGAGGAACACGTGTGCGGCAGTGGAGAACAAGGGCTTGAATTCGAGCTCCTCGGCACGCAGTATGCGGCCGATCACGTCGCGATTTGCATCAGATAGGTAGATCACGCCGAGTTCGCTCTTCATATGGGCAACGTCCTCGATGATCTCGTGCGTCTGCTCCTCGCGCAGAGTGAACTCGTAGCGCGCGGCGTCGTATGCACGGATCACGTCGACGAAGGCATTCACAGCAAACGAGTAGTGCTGGCAGGAGACAGCGAAGCGGGGCACGGGTTCAGTGTCGCGTTTGTAACGCTCCTCGAGCAGGTCCGCCTGTTCGAGCACTTGACGAGCGTAGCCGAGGAACGTCTGGCCCTCGGTGGTGGTCACCATGCCCTTGCTCGTCCGGTCGAACACCGTGATGCCCATCTCGCGTTCCAAATCGCGCACGGCGGCGGTCACGCTCGGCTGTGACACGAACAGGCGCCGTGCCGCCTCGGTGACGCTGCCGCACGAGGCCACCTCGACGATGTATCTGAGTTGTTGGAGTTTCACCGGGTTCCCTTCCGTTTGCAACTGCCCGTGCCGTACATCTCGTAACGGTTTCGACATATTACGACACTCCGACCCTGCCGCTATCCGAGGCGCGAAGCCATCTGTTGGCATGTCAACACTTTACTGAAAGAAAGCGCAGCACGAAAAGACGGAGGACGCGCATATGGCGACTGACGGCAACAGGGCAACGACGGCGCGGGCGCTTAAGGTCCCACGCCTTCCGGGCGACATCATGATCTACCCCATGATCGCGGGTCTGCTCATTAACACCTTCTGCCCCCAGGTCCTGGAGATCGGCGGCTTCTTCACGGCGGCTACGCGCGGGGGTGCCAACGCGGTGGTCGCGACCGCCGTCATCGTGACGGCGCTGCTCGACCCGATTCTCACGGGCTGGTTCGACAAGCGCTTCTGCCGGGGCTGACGTCGTCTGTTTCTCTGTTTCGGTGTGATTGGGGCCCAGCCGCCTTTATCGCAGCTAGAGGGCAGCGGCCTGTAGGATGGCGAACGCCGCGACTCCCGTCACGATGCACCAGACGAGCGACTTGGTTTTGATCCCGACTGCCGCAACGATGCCAACGGCGGGGCGAAGCTGGGTTCGAAGCTGCGAGTATTCGCCCTGCATCCTCACCGCAACGGGCGGTGGCGGAATTGTCGCGATGTGTTGCTACAATTGTCGCTGCTAGATGGTGGAGCGCAACGGCGGTTGCGAGGATAGTCTTGCGCTGAGGCCCGATGGCCAAAGGGGGCGAAAGCATCCCATGACGGCTGCCGTCGGGCCCCGGAATATCAGCGCTACAAGGAGGCTTTCATTATGGATGACGCGACGACGCAGCTAGCCGACCGTCTGCTCGACCTTCGCCGCAAGGCCGGTTACTCGCAGGAGCAGTTGGCGGACCTGCTTGGTGTTTCCCGTCAGGCCATCTCGAAGTGGGAGGGCGCCCAGGGCCGCCCCGAAGTCGACAACGTGGTCAAGCTCGCGCGGATTTACCGTGTGAGCACAGACTTCATCCTCACGGGCTCGGCGAGCGTCCCGTCGGTGTGCGAGACGCCCTCGGCGCCCGCCCCGCGCGAGCTGTCGCGTGAGTACCGCTTCGCCCTCAGTGCCCTCATGGTCATCGCGGGCACTGCGGTTGTGTTCCTGCTGATCGTCGTTATCCTGACCATCCTGTCCACGATACTCACCTCGGGTGCCGACATCCCCGGCTGGAAGTAGCCGCTGGCCGAGGCCTCGTATTCACTATCAACTGATGAGGCGCGTGCAAGGCAACTTGGCGCTTGTCCGATACGCCCTTTCTTGCAGGGTGCAGGGCTCGTGCGCCTTGGCCTTGCATGCTCACGGGCGGGTTGGCAAAAGGAGCGAAAGAATTATGGGCATCCTCGTTGAGGCGTGTGGCGTATGCAAAAGTTATAAGCATGGAAATCTGAACACCGAGGTTCTTCGCCACGTTGATATGAATGTGTTGGCAGGTGAGATGGTATCCATCGTGGGACCATCCGGTTCGGGCAAGTCGACGCTGCTGCATTGTCTGGCGGGGCTTGAGGTCCCCGATGCGGGCGAGATTCATCTTATGGGCGTGGATGTCGTGCGAGCGAGGCGCGGCGAGCGCGCGAAGGTCAGAGCTCGGCATGTCGGGTTCGTGTTCCAACAGTACAATCTCATGCCCTCGCTCTCCGTGGGTGAGAACGTCTCACTGTCCGCGCGCTTTGCCGGTCGCAGGGTGAGCGGGAAGGATGTGTGTGATCTCTTGGAGCGGGTCGGTATGGGAGGGAAGGAGCATGCCCGTCCAGCCGAGTTGTCCGGCGGCGAGGCACAGCGAGTGGCGCTCGCCCGGGCTATCGCTTCCTGTCCGGACATCGTGTTCGCCGATGAGCCCACCGGCGCCCTCGACACGGCGAACGGGAACGTGGTCCTCGACATACTGCGAGCCATGGCGGATGGGGAGAGCCGGGCCGTCGTCATGGTGACGCACGATCTTGAGGCGGCCGCTCGTGCCGATCGGGTGTTTGTAATGCGTGACGGGAAGATCGTCAACATGATGACTCGTCCTGCGTCGCGGGAAATCCTCACCGCGATGGAGATGGCAGGGGCGCGCGATGCCGCGGAAGGGGTGATTTCACGATGATCCGCCTGCTTGTGGGTGATGTTCGGGAGCATTGGCATGTGTGGTTCGGTGTGCTCGCCGTTGCTACCGCATTTGGCTATATGGGAGGTTGGTTCGCATCGTTTTCCGCAACGGCGGCCGCGGACCCGATGGTCTCGACTTCTTTCTTCTTTAGAAGCGCCGCCCAGGCGATTCTCATGTTCTCGGCGATTTCCGGATGCGTCGTTCTCTCCTCAACGGCTCGGGGAAGCGTCGTCTCGTTGCGGCGAACCTACGCCCTGTGGCAGGTGATCAACATCCCTCCGGTTGTGGTGGGCTATGCTGTCATCGTTCAAATTGCACTCGTGGGGGTCTTCGGTTCGTGCTTGGGCTTGGCCTTGTGCTGGGCAAGCTCATCCACCGTGTTCAGCGCTCTGTTCATGGATATCGACTTGTTCGAAGGGGTGCGGCTTCTGCCGGGATTTTCCCTCTGTCCTGCGGTTCTTGGAGTGTCGCTATTTTTGTCGGTGCTGGGCGGGGCGCGCGCCGCAAGGGCGGCGGCGTGTACGCCGCCCGTGATGGCTTTGCGTGACGAGTGGTCGGTCGAGGGCGCATCCGAGCGCATGATGCCGCTGCGCTGGCTTGCCGCCCTTGCCGCATGCGCCGCTGTCGCATGGTGTGTGTCCACGGTTGACCCCGTCTTAGCCCCTGTCGATTTCGGTCAGAGCACCTGGCTCGTCTTTTTGCCTATTGCAATCCCGGCGCTAATTACGGCTCTCGCCCCTGTACTTTTGCCGAGGATCCTGCGAGCGGCGACGTGTCCGTTGTCGCGCTGGACGGCGTGGCTTCTCGCGCGCAGGAGCGCTCAGCACGCCTTGACACAAAGCTTGTCGATTGAGACATCCCTCGTGGTTGCCATGGGTGTCGTTGCGGGCTTCTATTCGATGATGAGCCTGATGGAGCGGTATGCCACGGCATACGACTTGCCGATTGGGAGCGGATTCGGTCTCGACCCGCGCCTCGCGTGCGTAATGTTCGCGGGGCCGGTTATCTTGGCGGCTGTGGGGTCGTGCGCAAACGTGGTTCTCGCCTTGCGTGTGCGGGAGCGTGACGCATCGTTGCTGGAGGTGCTGGGCGCCACCCCACGCCAAGTCTGTGTCGCCTCGGTTCTCGAGGCGTTTATGCATGTGGTAGCAGCGGGTTCGGCTGCATTACTTGCGGTTGTGCTTTCCAACATGATCGCGGCCCATGCGTTGGGCTTGGGTGCTGGGAGCGCGATGCTGTCCGTGCGTTTTGTCCCTGCCGTCCTCATCGCCGTCGCAGGTTTCGTCGTGCTGGTCGTAGCAGGGCTGATGCCGGTGCTGCGCATGATCAGGACCGCACCGGTGCGGTTTCTCAATGAGTGACAGAATTTGCGAGTGAGCTGATTGAGCGGGCGTTTCTTCTATCGAGCCCTCTGTATGAGTTTTGTTCAACTTGTTAAACCTTGTTCAACTTGTTAAACTTTGTTCAACTTGTTAAACTTCTTTGACCGCAGAGGGTGATGTGCGGTGGTGCGCGTTAATCCGTTCAAGCCGACGGCTGGAATGAATCCACCTGAACTTATCGGTCGAGATGAGATTCTCGACGACTTTACCGAAGCGCTTGAAAACGGCCCCGGAGCTCCTGACAGATTACTTCGCGTTTCCGGGGTCCGTGGCGTGGGTAAGACCGTGCTCCTTAACGCATTTGGAGACATCGCGCGCGAGCATGGGTTCCATGTTGTTGACGTCGCCGCGAACGCGGGCTTTTGCGATCGCATTCTCGGTGCCCTCTCGCGGAATCGCGAAGTGTCCTCGCTGTCGATATCCCCTTCTATATTGGGCGTGAGCTTGGGTTCCGTCGAGATATCCAAGTCGGCGACGCAGCTGGGGGAAGCCATGTACGAGGCTTCGCGCAACGGTGGTCTCTTGATCACGCTCGATGAAATTCAAGATGCGCCGCTTGATGAGATGCGCGAGCTTGGTAACGAGATCCAGCTGCTGGTGCGCCAGGGTGCGAACGTCGCCTTTGCATTCGCGGGTCTTCCCGCTTCGGTCGACGGTGTCGTGGTGGACGAGACCCTGACGTTTCTACAGCGGGCCAAGCATGTCGAGCTCAAGCGCCTTATGGACTTTGAGGTCGGAGATTCGTTTGAGGACACGATGGTGCGCGCGGGTAAATCTGTTGCGCCTGGGGTGTCCGGTGTGCTCACGGCCGCCGCTGCCGGCTATCCCTTCATGGTCCAGCTTGTCGGATATTACACCTGGCAGTCAGCTTCGCGCCGCGGTTCTGATGCGGTTGAGCTGCTCGATGCGCAAAAGGGCATCGCGACGGCGCGCAAGAGCTTCGATAACATGGTGATTGAACCGGCGCTCAGGCGCGTCTCGGGCAGGCAGTTCGAGTACCTTGCGGCCATGGCGCGATGTGGGTCTGGACCCGTGGCGTCTGGCGATATCGCGCGCGAGATGGGGGTCGCCCCCACGTCCGTGAGCACCTATCGTCGCCGCCTCGTAGATGCGGCGCTCATCGAGGCGCCGTCATACGGCATGGTCAGCTTTGCGATCCCCTACATGCGCGAGTATCTGATCGAGCATGTGAGGGAGTAGGGCTGGCCCGTTGTTATCGCTGCATGTGCGCGTAGAGGGCGAGCGCGATCACCTCAATTTAGGGACTGTCCCTAAATTGAGGTGAGGGCTGATTCCTATTTCGAGGCGAAGTTGATCTGGATGTCGCCCAGGTTGCTGTCGACGCTAATGGTGCGCGCGGCGTCGTCGGCACCTTGCGGCGACACGATGTCGCCCTGGTTGGTGTGGGTGTCGATGTGGTAGGAGTCTTCTGCCCCCAGGTACGACAGGCAGATGTCCCCGTTCACGCTCTCAATCCGACTCGCGGTGACGTCGAGCCTCTGCGCCGAGATGTCCCCGTTCACGGATTCGCACAGCAGGTCATCCTGCAGCGCCGTGTCCACCAACATGATGTCACCGTTCTCGTTTACGACCTGGGCCTTGCGTGCCGTGGCTCCTCCCAGCGAGATGTCACCGTTGAAGTTGGTCGCGAGGACCGCCTCGGCTTCGACGCCGGAGAGCAGGGTGTCTCCGTTCTCGTTGATCGCGTCGAGCTTGGCGGCGGAGACATTCTTCGCCACGACGTCTCCGTTGCTGTTGGAAGCTCGCAGCCCGGCGAGCCCGTGCACGTTAGTCGCAACGACATCGCCCGAATCGGAGTGCACCTCGATCTCACCGGTGAACGAGGCTGGCACGCGCACTACGGTCGTAGTGTCGTCGACGCCGCCGGCCTCAGCAGGGGAGAGGTCGATCATGACGCCCTCCATGGGCTGCGAGTCGACGTCGATCTTGAGCACACCGTCAGTGTCTTCAACGGAGACACTCTGGCAGTTTCCCGTCCAATACTCGAGTTCGATGGCATCGCCGTCGGCGGGTTCGAGGAGGACGTTCTCGAATTCGGACGTGATGACGATGCTTTTGTGCGGCGAAGTCGCTTCGTCTTCGAGCGCGCTTACCGTTTGATGCCAGTCGTAGTTCACGGTGGACAGGCGGGCGGTGTCGAATCCGGCCGCCGCCCAAGCGCCGCACGAGAGCACGGTTCCGGTCCCGATGAGCGCCGCGGCGGCGATGAGGATGATCTTGGGCGCCTTACGCATTGTGGACGCCTCCTTCCGGGAGGGTGGCTTGGCCGGGGCGGGTGCTCTCGGCGGCCGACGGCATGCTCGGGGCGCCGTGGGTCTTTGCGCTATTGGGCGTGTCGCCGTCACCTTCGCCGCTCACGCGCACGAACAGGCTCGCGATCCAGCGCGCGAAAGCTCGCGTTGCCTGGAAGAGCAGCTTGCTTGCCCAGAACACGGCGAAGGAGGCGATGAGCCCGAAGCCGCTCGACACGAGCGAGAGGCCGAGGACGAAGATGCCGGGCAACGGCATCCCGCCTCCCAGGGTCGAGGTGAGCGCGGCGATTCCCGCGAAGGGCATGAGCACGAGGACCGCGTCGACGGCCCACAGCGCAGCGATGACCGCCCAAATCGCGACGTACACGGCAAGCGCCGCAGCCGCGAGTGCAAGCACGACGGGCACCCAGATGGGGGAGAACACCGCGAGCAAAACGATGTTCAGGGTGCGGCTGCCGGTGTTGGCCCGCGCGATGGCGCGCGGTATGGGCGGCGTCTCGGCGGCGATCTGCGCCGCGATCTCATCGATTGGGCCCAGGTCTGCCACCGCCTCGGATTCGGAAAGACCGTCCTCCATGCGGTCGCTGATGGCCTCGTCGTAGAACGCGAGCGCCTGCTCGACTTCGGCGTGCGGCAGCTTACCCAGCGCCCGCTCGAGCTCGGAGAGGAATTCCTGCTTGGTCATGCGTGTGCACCTCGTTTCACGAAATCGTAGATCGACATGATGTCCGCCTGCTCTGATAGGAACTCTGCGATGCGCTCCTCGCCTGCGGGCATGAGCCGGTAATACTTGCGCAGCCTGCCGTTGTGCTCCACGGAGTAGGCGGTCAAGCACTCGGCCTTCTCGAGGCGCTTGAGCAGCGGGTACAGTGTCGACTCGGTGAGCCCCAGGATGTCGGGCACGTCCTTCACGATCTGGTAGCCGTAAGAGTCCCGTTCCTGGAGCGATGCGAGCACGCACATCTCGAGGAAGCCGCGCTTCATCTGAGCATCCATGATATCTCCCTTCGACCGATACTATACGGCGCATAGTATAAGGCGTCAACTACCTAATGGTTGAATCGAACGCGTATTTTTACGTGAGAGTAATGCCCGCGCTTGTGCGCGGGCATTGCCAGGGGAAGATGATGTAGCTGGGTTGAAATGGACGCATGGCCGGGAAATGTACCGCAATTCGCAAAGTCCCGGCCATTCAAAGGTTCAGATAGAAGCTTTGCCCGCGCCGCGCACCCACACGCGGTCGTAGTCGCGGAGCATCAAGATCGCGAACGTCACGCCGAGTGCGAGGGGAGCCGAAGCATCGTCCACGATTTCGATGCCATATGCGGTCCGGTTGAGGGCCCGACGTGCGTTGATGTGGGCGATTGCGCTGTTGTTTCGTGCTATCGAGAACTCGTCCCCCATGAGGTTGCCTTCCACGCCGACGCCGCCGCCGTCGAACCGTATGACGTCTTTGTAGCCGTTGTCGATGCGGGTCTCGCGACGGAGTTGGATTCGGTCGAATCCCTCCATGCGTACTTGGAAGACGGGGTGCTGGAGAGCGTGTCTGCGTGTGATAGAGCCAACTTTGTACCCATGTTCATCCAAGATGTGGTAAAGGCTTCTGCTGAATAGCGTCGCGATGCGCACCAGGCGATACGCAAGCCCGTGTGAATCGGTGACATCGGCATCCTCGAATTTGCCGTGTGCGGGCCCGCCCGTCGAGCGAAGTTCGAAGAGGCCCAGCGTGGATGTATGGTTCCAGTCGGCGGCTTGCCGATTTCCAGGGTTGAA
Organism: uncultured Collinsella sp.; assembly: GCF_959026545.1. NCBI lineage: Bacteria > Bacillati > Actinomycetota > Coriobacteriia > Coriobacteriales > Coriobacteriaceae > Collinsella > uncultured Collinsella sp. The sequence continues at coordinate 71,816 of NZ_CAUFLV010000003.1, read as the reverse complement.
CGTCTCTCCTGCAATGAGGAGGTGATTCTTGTCGCGTTCGAGCGCCTGGGCCATCACCTGCTCGTCGCCCTTCACCATCTCGTCGAGAGAGAGCCCGAAGAGCGCGCCCATCAGCACGAGGCTTTGAATGTCAGGCGTGGTATCGCCCCGTTCCCAGTTGCTGACGGTGTTTCTTGACACCCAGATGGCGTCGGCGAGATCGGCTTGCGACATCCCGAGTTGTTTGCGTCCAAGCTTGATCTGTTCCGAGAGAATCATCTGCGCTCCCTTCGTTGGAGTCGAACATGTTTGTCCTTTTCCAAGTTCACCTTACCGCCTCGAGATGACTCGAGCTGCCAAATCTCTTGTGCATTGCCTTTAGTTGAGCTTTTTCGTATCCATTTTTGAACTCGCGAAGTACGGCGGGTATCTCGTGCGGCAAAAGTGCAGGTGACTGCGCATCTTATGTTGGTGCTACTTGGCGTTTTCCGATTTGAATACGAAAAAGCTCAAGAAGCCAAGCTCCCATGCCCTCACCTCGCTTTCTCGGGTGGTTTCGATGTGCGAGGGACCGGTTTGCGATATCTCCCTCTATCAACAATACGTGAGCGCGCCGGATAGTTGGCATAATTGGCTTGAGCATTTGCCTCGATTCCGTTTCGCGCAGGCCGACCCCTCCGCGCCCTTTACCGAACCTCCGCCATGGGTTGGTTTGCCCTGTGCTAGATTCGTCTGAATTATCGGCCCGGGGACGGACCGGGCCGCATCGACGTGAGCGAGGAAGCATGGGACGTTTCACCACCGCGAGGGACCGCAAGCAGGGAGCCGTCGCCATCATCGGCTGTGTCTTCCTCTTCACCGCGTTCGGCGTGCTCGTCTACGGCCGCTTCGCCACGAGCGTCGGGGCGGCGGCGCTGTACAACCGCGCATCGGTCGGCGTCGGGTTCATCCTGTTCGGCATCTCCATGCTGTGCTTCACGCCCATGGTCTACCTGCAGCGCATGCACCGCAGGCGTATCGACCCCGCCGTCCTCGCCCGTGAGCTCAAGGGCATCCTGCTCGGCTTTTTCTGCTACGTGGTGCCGTTCTTCCTCGCCATGGGCGCGCTCTCCTCGGCCGATACCACGGGGGTGTTCGGCCTTGTCCTCATGGTCGCTTTCGGCGCGATTCCTTTTGTGTATCGCCGTCACCGCAAGAAGGACCCCATCTCCTACAAGCACACCGGGTCCGCCGCGATCGTGGCGTTCTGCGGCGTGTTCGCCGTCATCTCGATCGCCGGCGGCGCGTTCTCCTGCAGCGAGATGCTTGACGACCTCAACGGGGGATGGCGGCAGGAGCGCTTCGCCTTCTACGGGGCCGAGATCAATAAGCCGCGCGGCCGCGGGGCGGCGCTGTCGCCCACCACGTTCGAGGTCTCGCTCTACAGGGACGGGGAGTCGGTGGCGAACCACCATGTGGACGCGCGCCTCAGCGTGAACGCGGCCGACTGGCCCGAGGTCGCGCTTGTCCTCGATGAGCCGATGGCCGAGGTTCGCTGGTACCCCAAGACCCGCACTCTCGTGGGCGCGCGCGACGTGGACGGTCCTGCCACCGCGGGCGACCCGATCGAGTAGGGGGCGGCAATGGCGCGCGCGACTGAGAGAACGGCTCCTGTGACGGAGTCCCCTCACGCCCGGTCGACGCTCAAAAGCAGCTGTCCCGCGGGGCCGACTCTCGTCGCGTGTCAACGGTGCCGCCGTCCTATCCGCTCGTCCGCGCGCCTGTACAGCCCCGGGGGATGCGGGTGCGCCCTGCTCATGGCGCCGGTCATGGCCGCCGCGGTTGGCTTGGCGGCGCTCTCGCTCGGCATGGCCGCGCTGGCCGTCGGCGGATTGGCTGTCGCCGTCGCCCTTACGGTTCGGGAGGTCCGCCGCGCGAGGGGAGGGGCCAGCGTCTGGCCCGGGTTCGCGGTCGCCGCGGGAGCCCTGTACCTGGCGAGCGTCCCGTACCTAGTGTTCTTCATCTGGCTCTGGTTCGTCGACTGACCGTTTTGGAAAGGGGCTCACATGCTCTTCTCGCTGTATAAGGCCACGCTTGATGATGAAATCAGGAGAGGCTTGGAATCCTCCGCGTATTCTGAGATGGAGATCGAGGGCGTGCGCTGCAAGTTGAGGCGCCAAATCGAGGAGCGGACGAGGGCGACGAGCGGCGTGCTCGCCCTCTTCGCCGCCTTCGATGCCATGTTGGTGATGACCAAGAGCTCCGTGCCCGTCCTCATCGCGATGCTCGTCGTCGAGGGCCTTGCCCTGTATGCGGCGTGGTATTTGCAGGCGGGCTGCCTCAAGCGGCAGTTCAACAAGGCCCTGCGGCGCGGGTATCCGGGGTTCGATCATTTGAAGCTGTGAGGCGAGCCACCCGCCCTGCCAATCGAAGGTGGCGGCCGCGCTTGTCTTGCCAGCTGAAACGCCGGCACGGTGGCCGGCAATCCCGGAGGGGGTACAATCCCCAAAACCTACCGAGGAGTTGATCGTTATGAGTAGTCTTCCGACCCCGCCCGCCCCGGCACTGGAGCCCAACCGCATCGACAACATCTCGCCGTCGGGTGACGGGCGCTCCTCCTACTGGGGTTTGGATGCGCAGGAGACCGTTGCCACGTATGTCAAGCGGGTGCGCGCGATCAAGGCGCAGTCCATCGCGCTGATTCTCGCCAACCTCGTTGCGATGATCTGGTTTGTCAAGGAGGGCCACTTCGCGCTCTACCTCGTCTGCTTTGTCCTCCTGTTCGCCATCGTGCTCATCGCGCGCGTGCGCATGGGCGCACTGTTCCTCAAGCTCGGAGAGGTCGTCTCCCAGGATTGCGACCCCGCCCGCTATCGCACGGTGCTCGATGTGCTTTCCGCCCGCGACCGCTTCGGCCGCTCCGCGAACACCATCGCCATCGAGCTCGCGTACTGCGACTACCTTGAGCTCGATAGCGCCGGTGCCCTGTGCCGCCTCGAGTCCGTCACCTTCAAGCGCAAGGACAACGTCAGGTGGTTCCGAGCCATGCAGATCGAGTTTTTGAGCCGGATCGATGTGGGCGATCTCGAAGGCGCGCGCGATGCGCTGGCGAGGCTCGCGGCGTTCCGGAAGAACTTCAAGGAGGGTTCGCGCAACCGTGCTTCCGCCGACCTGCAGGTCGCCGATTACGCCGTGCTGGTGCGCCCGCCCGCCGAGCGGGACGCCGCCGACGCCGCGCGCATGCGCGAGCGCATGGCCCTGGCCGATTGCCATCAACAGCGTGCGAACTGGCAGCTCTATCTCGCCGAGTACGAGCTACTGCACGGGTCGCCCGAGGAGGCGGCGCGCCTGGCGTCCGATGCCTCCCTCGAACCGCTCACGCCCCGCATGGAGCGCCTGCGCGCCGAGGTGCTGTCGGGGCTGGAGGTGAGCGGGTAATGGAATACGCCGTCTTCAGGCTCGCTGTGGAGTACCTGCCGCACACGGGCTACGGCGCGATCGTCGAGCGGGGCTGACCGGATTTGAAGCAAAGGGGGCTGTCATGGCGTCTTCGCAAGGCTATCTCGATTATGTCCTCGACCTTCTCTCGGGTGTTGAGGGCTTGACTACGAGGAAGATGATGGGGGAGTACCTCCTCTACTCGGAGGGCACGTTGTTCGGCGGCGTCTACGACGACCGGCTGCTCATCAAGGAGACCCCCGCGTCCGCGTCGGCGCTGGGCGCGACCGCCGTTCCCTACGAGGGCGCGAGGCCGATGAGGCTCGTCGATTCAGATGACGGCGATTCGCTCTCCCGCTTGGTGGGGGCTGTCTGCGCGGAGCTCCGCGGCGCCTCGGCTCGGAAGGCCCGTCGATGATGGGGGAGATGACCTGCGCTCATTGCGGGCGGAGGGTGCCCGTCAGGTTCGGCGTCATGCCGAGGCGGTGCGCCTGTGGGGCGGAGTTCGAATGGGCGCCGTTCGGAGGGGCGGGGAGGGTCGCCGCCGCCCTTGCGGCGCTCGCGCTGCTCATGTCGCCGCTTTTCATCCTCATGTGGGCCGCGAGGCCGCTTCTCCGGGATTCGATCGCCCTCTACGCCGTCGGGCTTGCCGCTGCCCTCTACTGGCTGCGCGTGTGCGAGACGCTGCTCGTGCGCCTCGGCCTGCTGCGCATGGAAGGCGTCGACGTAGCATAATCGATATCACGTCCCGAATTGAAAGGACCTATCTGTGACGGATATAACCAGAGATACTTATGCCGATGTGAACGCCCGCGCCATCGATGGCTGGAACGCACAGGGCTGGGAGTGGGGCACCCCCTTGAGCCATGAGGAATACCTCGAGGCGCGGCAGGGCGAGTGGCGCATGCTGCTAACCCCCACCAGGCCCGTTCCGCCCGCATGGTATCCGAGCGACCTGTCCGGCCTGCGCGTGCTGGGACTCGCCAGCGGCGGAGGTCAGCAGATGCCCGTCTTCGCTGCCCTCGGTGCGCGGTGCACCGTGTTCGATTACACGCCCAGCCAGCTGGAATCCGAGCGGATGGTCGCCGAGCGCGAGGGCTACGAGATCGAGATCGTTCGAGGCGACATGTCCCATCCGCTTCCCTTTGCGGACGGGGAGTTCGACTTCATCTTCCATCCCGTCTCGAACTGTTACATAGAGGAGGTCAAGCCGCTTTGGCGCGAGTGCCATCGCATTCTGAAGCCTGGTGGTCGCCTGTTGGCGGGCATGGACAACGGCTTCGGGTACGTGTTCGACTACCCCGAAGAGGAGCGGGCGGTGTACAACCTGCCGTTCAACCCGTTGAAGAATCCCGATCACATGGCGGCGCTCGATCCTGTTGAGGACGGCATTCTGTTCTCACATACGATGGAAGAGCAGATTCGCGGTCAGCTGCAAGCGGGTTTCCAGCTGGTCGACTGCTACGAGGACACCTATGGCGAGGGCCGTCTGCACGATCTGAACATTCCGACCTTCTGGGCGACGTACGCCGTGAAGGGCGCCTGACGCCCCTACCGCCCATCTCGCCGTCCGACTGGATGGGGGAGAAAGATGACTACCTGGGTATCGAGGCTCTGTTCATCTATGATTCCGATCAGGGGGAATTCTACTTTGACGGTCTGAACACGGATGCGATCTAGCGGTTGGGCGCTGGCTTGCACGGGGGGACGGCCGCGTGGTGCATCACCGCAGCGTCATCAATAGCCCCAGTCGACGATCTTCCATGGGGCGTCTTGCGAAGGCCTGGTGAGAATCCATTGCCAGCCTTCGTATCTGTCGTTCGGCGAAAAGCCCTCGTCAGCTGCCCGCCAGTCGGTCGTGAATTCGGATAGCACGACGATAAGGTCCCCTTTGCCTTTTTGCCCATGCTCGAGTATTTCGTCCAGAAATGTGGACTCAACCTCGTCGTCGTAGCGAAGCTCATCAAGCGAGCATCCCTTGAAGCCTGAGGCGAATTCCGATTCGACGGCATTGAACGCATCGTCTATGTCGTCTTTGCTGTAAAGATCGGTCGCCTGCGCGATGCGCTCGACCGATTTCACGTTTCCGCCGGAGGGACCGACGAGCGCCACCAGGATGCCAAGAGCGGCGAGAGTGCCCGTTATCGCGATGAGAACCGTTTTCCTGTTCATTGCGCCCCCTTGGAATCGCCGTGCCGAGTGCCCGGATGCAGGTTCCTCAATGGTAGGTGACATCTATGCGAATTGCAACGAGGCGAGACCCGCTTCGTTTTGAATTCGGCAAGGTGTTATGGTCAACTTGACAAGAACACATGTTCTATTATCATAGGGTCAGGGTTGCTTGCGAAAGGGGATTACGATGGCATTTGACTACAAGAAGGAATACAAGGAGTTCTACCTTCCGCCCAAGAAGCCGATGCTCGTCGAAGTTCCTGCGATGACGTTCATCGCCGTCCGCGGCCATGGTGACCCTAACGAGGAAGGCGGGGCGTACAAGGATGCGCTTGAGGCGCTCTACGGCGTGGCGTACACCATCAAGATGTCCAAGAAAGGCGACCATCGCATCGAGGGCTACTTCGACTTCGTCGTGCCGCCTCTTGAGGGTTTTTGGTGGCAGGACGGCGTTCTGGGCGTGGATTATGCGCGCAAGGAGGACTTCAACTGGATATCCGCCATCCGCGTGCCCGAGTTCGTGACGCGCGAGGAGTTTGAATGGGCCGTCGCGGAGGCCGCCGCCAAGAAGAAGCGGGATTTCTCGATGGTGGAGCTGCTCAATATTGAGGAGGGACTGTGCGTTCAGTGCCTGCATGTCGGGACGTATGACGGCGAGCCGGCGACCGTCGAAGCCATGTGCGATTTCGCCGAGGAGCAGGGCTATGTCGAGGATTTCTCCGACGAGCGCCTCCATCACGAGATCTACCTCAACGATGCCCGACGCACCGCGCCCGAGAAGCTCAAGACGGTGATCAGGCATCCGGTTCGCAGGGCGTAGATGGGTACCGCCGTTGGCCGCTGCTGCTTCTATTGATGAACGTGGTATAGTTAGGCCACAAGTTGAAAGGGGTGCATATGGCTATCGCAGTCCCAGTTCGCGATATGAAGGACACCGCGGCTTTTACCGCGCTTGTCAGTCGAGAGCGTGATGTTACGGTGACGCGTAACGGTTACGAGGCATTTCATTGTCTGTCGGCAGAGGAGTGGGCTGCTCAGCGCGATGAGGTTGCGAAGGCGCGCCTGTTTTCTCGGATTCTGCTCGCGGAGCAGGAAATCGAGAACGGCGAGGTGGATGAGTACGACGTCTTCGCGTCGAAGCTCAGGGAAGAATATGGGCTATAGGTTATCGATTGCTCGCGAGGCGCAGCGCGAGTACCGAGATATCGTCTCCTACCTTGTCAACGTAGTGAAGAGCCCTCAGGCCGCCCGTCATTTCATGACGGAGTTCGATGCCAAGGTGGAAAGCGTTCGGAACCATCCCGAAGCATTCAGCCTATGCCATCTGCCTGAGCTTGCTGCAAGGGGATACCGGTCCGCCTCCGTGATGAGACATACGTTTCTCTATACGGTGCGCGGCGACGACGTGACCATCGCCCACATCTTCCATCAGTCGCAAGATTACGCTCGACTCGTATAGTGCTTTTATAGATGTTCGCAACGTGTCAATGAGGTGCGTGAAAGGGGGTGTGAGCGGTACGGGTTCCATCGCAGGAAACATCGCCGTTTGCATCGAGGGGGATAACCTGCTCCACAGGCGCCTAGAAATAGAACAGTTCCTCAAACTTCTTGTCGAGCGCAATGCAGAGGACGAGCGCAAGCTTGGCTGTAGGGTTGAACTGTCCCGTTTCGATGGAGCTGATCGTGTTTCGGGACACCCCCGTCAACTCGGCAAGTTGTGTCTGCGAGAGTCCACGCTGCTTGCGAGCCTCTCGCAGTGAGTTTTTAAGTGTCAGCGATTCCTTCACAGTGGCATCAACCCAACGACGCGTAGGCACATAGCCAGGCCACGACGAGGGCTGTGTACAGAACAGATGTTATGAATGTCCAGCGCGACCTTGTTTTGCTCCATTTGTACGCGCTCCCTGCGGAGAGGTACGCGAACAGGATGGCGAGCAGGTCGTATGAATTCCCACCCTTTGTGAGCAATCGGATGAGAAAGATCACGGCAACGGCAGCCGTTAAGGCTATCACTCCCCAAGCGCTCGCTTCGTCAGCTAACCTGTGATCCCGCTCATCAAGGTGTCGGTTGTCCATGCGATTTCTTGCAAGGATTTCATCTCTGTCCATGTCATCCTCAATTCTGCCAAGTTTTATTGTCAGTGAAAGGATATCACTGACAATAAAACTTGGCAGAATGATTATGGTAGGCTATGAAAAATGCCGACGGGAGTGGATGGGAAGGATGTCTAGGTTCTTCGTCTTTTAAGTGATTGTCCTGCGTTGACGGCAGCGTTGTAAAACGGTGCCGAGCCCGCGAAGCCCGGCACCGCCCAGAAACCCGCGGGTGGCGTGCAGGGGCGCCGGAAAAGCGGGTATACTGGTAGCGACTAGGGAGGCGTACGCCCTCCTGGATTGACCTAGTGGGGTAAAACCCGCACGAACAGCCGCTCCGGCCAGGGCGGCTGTTCCCTTAAATGGCGAGTTTCACCCCTTGGCCGCTAGAAAACGGCAAGATAAAGAAGCGCGATCGATAGAACGAGCACGGAAGCTGCGAGCAGCAACGCGGTGAACTTCGCCATGGGAACCCTCCTAACCCCCTGCAAGGACTCGGAGGGCACCGCCCATGTCGCTGTCTCTATGATAGCATAAAGCACGAACATCTGTTCTATACTATGGCACGCTTGTTCGCCGGCGCCGCCAACAATTGCATCCCCTATTTCCAGATGTAAAGCAATCCTAAAGCTTCGCCTTCTACCATGAGGTCATGGAGATCTCCAATCCTAGCCGTGCGTCATGGACGCTGTATGTTTGGAGGGTGAAGATGAAGAATATGGGCAAGCTGGCACTGGCTGCTACGGGTTTGGCCGTGGCGGTGTTTGCGGCTCTCGGGATGCTCTTGCCCGCGTCTGCCGTTGCCGATGAAGAGGCGCCTGGGACCCGCGGAATCGTGATCGGCTTGGGCGAGGCGACGCCGCGTTCCGATGGGGGCATGGAGTTCGATGTTGTTCGCTGGGTCGAGGACGGCACCGAGGTGGCGCCCGTGCCCGATGTGCGGGTATTCGCCGACGTCGCGGAATAGGCGCGACGGACTGTTGCGGCGGCGCGGGCCGAGGTGGTTCGCGCCGCCCTTGTAAAAGGGGGCTGGTATGAGGCTTTTGCTGGTAGAGGATGCCCGGCTCATCCGGGAGCCGCTTTCTCGGGCGCTCGAGCTCACCGGGTGGGAGGTGGAGGCAGTGCCAGATGGCGAGGCGGCGCTCGCGCGTCTTGCCGTGGCTCCTGTAGATGCCGTGGTGCTCGACATCATGCTGCCCGGCAAGGACGGCCTTTCCGTTCTGTCGGAGTTGCGCGCACGTGGTGACGCCACGCCCGTCATCCTGCTCACGGCCCGCGGTGACATGCGCGATCGCGTGCGCGGCCTGGACCTCGGCGCGGACGACTATCTTGCCAAGCCCTTCCATGTCGAGGAGCTTCTGGCGAGGCTGCGCGCCGTTCTCAGACGGCGCGGCGGCGCGGATCCGTCCACAGTGATTGAGGCGCTCGGCATGTTCTACGCACCCGATTCCCGCGAGTTGACGTATGGTGAGGGATCTTGCGTTCTTACGCCCAAGGAGGGCCTGGTGCTCGAAGCATTGATGCGCCATGCGGGGACTCCGGTGCATCGGGAGCGAATCATGGCCTCTGCGTGGGGCGCCGATGGCGGGTCGAGTGCCGGTAGGATCGAGACGCAGGTCTCGCTGCTTCGTTCCAAGATCGCCGTCCTCGGCGCCCCGGTTTCAATTCGCGCCATTCGTGGAATCGGCTACGTGTTGGAGGCCAAGCATGAAGATGCCTAGGGACCTCGCGGTGTTCCGCCGACGCATCGTCGTGGTTTCCGCCGCCCTCATCGCCCTATGTACCGCGGCGTGTATGGCGCTGCTGGCGACACCGCTCATCGATGCGGATATGACGGCGCGCAGGCATATGCTTGAGGAGTTCTCAAACCAGCCGTTTGACATCGACCGGACGGCCGCGGACAGCGAGGCTGATGGGACGTCAGGTTTGGTCGTTACCGGCCCCGACATTTCATGGTGCCGGGTTGCCGTGGACGAGTCGGGCGAGGCGGGTGCGGTGGAATGCGGGGGAGCGGCTGCCGTCGATCGCCTCTCTGAAAGCGTCGCGACGCAGCTCGTGAGTCTTCGCGATGAGGTCGGAAGCCAGCCTTTCTCTTTTGACGGGCGCAAGTGGATCGGCCTCTGGCAGCCCCTCGGTGCCCAGAATGGTGCCGTGACGGTCTCGAATGGAAGCGTTGCGGCGGTCGAGACCGCTCCAAGCGGGATACGTGTCTACACGTTTCTTGATGTAACGCCCCATGGCGATTATGCTGCCTCGCTCATCCTCCGTTGCATCGCTTCCGGGGCGGTCATCGTGTTGTGTGCAACGGCGGTTGCGGCTTTCGCGACAACGCGGTCGCTGCGACCGGTTATGGAGGCTCGCAAGCGCGAGAGGGGGTTCGTCCTTTCCGCCTCCCACGAGCTTATAACCCCTTTGATGGCAATCACGAGCGCCTGCGACGTGCTTGAAGCGGAGACCGCGATTTCTTCTGACGTGTCCGACGATTTGTCAATCGGCGACTCATCGGTCGGTGTGGATAGCCTTTCTCGCTGGCTCGGAATTATTCGTGAGGCATCGGATGAGATGGCTCGCAGCATCTCCGATATGCTCAGAAGCTTGGACGGAGGCGTTTGATGATACGACAGGACGTGGCGCTATACTGATATCCATCGAAGATAAAAACACAGCGCCCGTCGGGTAGTCGGGCCGCGGGCATGAGCCTGCCAGTAACCTGCCTCCTTGGTTGTCCCTTCTTCGCGTAGCCCTACATAGAAGGAGGTCGCGGCTATGCGAAAGAGTGAGGTCTCATCGACCCTGACTGTCTATCACGATGGTCAGTTTTGGGTGGGCGTGGTCGAGCATGTCGAAGACGGCATGCTTCGTATTGCGCGCGTGGTATATGGTGCGGAACCTTCGAATGAAGAAGTCTATACGTGGGTGCTTGAGCGTTGGTCGAGCCTGCACCTGAGTGCGGAGGCGGAGCCTGTTGGGCCACGTGTCGGGCGGACCCCTGGCAACCCCAAGCGTCGTGCGCGCGAGGCAGCCAAGGTGATGCGCCAGCACGGGTCATCGACAGCTTCGCAACTTGCGCTCGCCCGCGAGCGGGAACGCATCAAGGACGAATCGCGAAGCGAGCGAGCGGCGCGGCGCCAGGATGAAGCGCGTTCGCGCTGGGAACACCGGCGTGAAAGGAAGCGCCGCAAGCATCGCGGCAAGTAAGCAGTTCCTGCCTCTGTCCGCGGGACGTGGCTGGCCTGCCTGGATGAGCGGAAGGTGGCGCCCCAGCCGGACTCTCGAGTGAGCTCGCATAATCTGCTCTATTAATGCGAGGATTGAAAAATCACATTGCCCCATGCTTGTTTTCGGAAGGATGGTGACCCTATGGGCTGGATAGAAGGGTTGAATGCCTCTGTGGACTACATAGAGGAACATCTTGACGGCGATGTCGATATTGCGCGTGCGGCGTCTTTTGCGTCTTGCACCGAAGGGCAGTTCCGGAGGATCTTTTCCTATCTTGCGGGGATGGGGCTGGCGGAGTACGTGCGCAAACGTCGTTTGTCGTGCGCCGCGCTCGATCTGTCTAGGGGCGAGCGTGTGCTCGATGTGGCAGTGCGGTATGGCTACTCTTCGCCAACGGCGTTCAATCGAGCATTTCAAGAGGTCTTAGGCATGTCTCCCAGTGAGGCGAGGTGCCCCGGCGCCCATCTTCTCGTCTTCCCGCGGTGCACGTTCGCCCTTACCGTTACGGGTGCGGAGCCCTTGCCGTGGAGGGTTGTGCCCCAGCAGGGGATGCGCCTCGTGGGAATATCCGCATCCTGTGGAGCTGCTCAAGGTAATCCGCTGGTTCAAATGTCCTCTTCAGGCAGAGAGAGCTTGGGCAGTCTTTGGGAGAGAGCTTCGCAAGATCGGGTTATCGAACGGCTTCTCGCGCTGGCGGATGGGTCGGGGCCTCAAGGAATCCTCGGGGTCAACGTGTCAAAGGACGATGGCCAAAGCTACCAGATAGCCGTCGTGTCGTCACGTGAGGCGCCGGTATGGGCGGATGAGATGCATGTTCCATCCGGTCTTTGGGCCGTGTTCGATTGTACGGGCCCCTGCGACACGGCGACGGCGGAGTGCTATCGCAGGATCTACTCCGAGTGGTTGCCCTCGTCAGGATACAAGCTATTGGGAGACGTGAGCATCGAGGTGTATCCGCAAGGCGATTTCTCGTCCACGTCATATCGTAGCGAGATATGGATGCCCATCTCGAAGCGGATCGGTGCATAGCCATCCTTCCTTCTGTTCGCTGCGGGTTTGCCGCATGGTTCGTCCATGAGGACGAGGAGAAGGAGGAATACAACAATGAAAGAACCCTGTGTCGGTGAGGTCCATCAATCTGTTGGCGGGTTGATGATGGCGGGACTCATGCTCGCTTTGTTCACAGCTGCGCTTGATTCCACCGTGGTGGCAACGGCACTTCCAACGATTTCGGCTGCCTTAGGTGGGGTGGCGCATTATGCCTGGCCTATGACTGCATATCTTGCTTCAAGCACTGTGTCCACGCTCCTGTGCGGCGGCCTTGCGTTTCATTTCGGTTTGAAGCGAACGTATACGTTCGGCCTGACTCTCTTTGCCATAGCGTCTGCGCTGTGTGCCGTGGCACCTACCATCGAGGTGCTAGCTGCGCTTCGCTTGCTTCAGGGAATTGGCGGCGGCTTGCTAGAAGCCGGCGTCTTCATAGCCGCTGCCATGATGCTTCCGCCGCGCGATAGGGGTCCCTATCTTGGAGTGGCGTCTGCCATGTACGGTGTGGCGAGCGTAATAGGACCCGTGATTGGAGGGGCCGTTGCCCAAGGGCTGTCCTGGCATGTCATATTCGTTGTGAACATTCCGATTGCGATTGTTGCGTTTGCGCTATCGTCAAGCAGTCTGCCAGGTAGGGGCGATGGGCCCCGCTCGGCGCAATTCGATGCGGCAGGAAGCGTGCTAGCATCGTTGAGCGTATTGAGCCTTGTTGCTGTGTTCAGTTTGGCGGGTGACGCGTTCCCCTTGGCGTCGCCCCAGGCAGCTGCTCTTATAGTGGTATTTGTTATCCTCACGTTTGTCCTGTACAGGATTGAGGCTGCTGCGAGTGCTCCCGTGATTCCCATGGGACTGTTCGGCCGCCCTAGGGTTGTCGCAGGATTCATCTCGGGCTTTTGTGTGCAGTTTGCGCTCATGGCGGGCGTGACGTATCTGCCGAGGCTTTTGCAAGAATCGATGGGTATCGCCGCCGCTTCATCGGGTGCGGCGCTCATTCCCATGACGCTCGCCCTCATGCTCGGAAGTAATGTGTCGGGTGCCCTGTTCAGGAAGAATGGCAGGCTTCGTGCGCTTGCGGTGACATTTTCGTTCGTGATCTTAACTGCGGCTGCAGCGTTCATTGTTAGGGCGCAAAGCCTGACCGCACCTCTGGTTACATTGCTCGCGGCGGCGCTTGGATTGGGCGTCGGCGTGGGAATGCCGGTTTCCAATCTATCGGCGCAGACGGGGGCAGATGCCCGCGACGCTGGCAAGGCAACATCCACGGCGATGTTCTTTAGGGGATTTGGCGGAACCGTATCCACTGCTGTATGCGGAATGCTTGCCCCCGCTGCATCCCCTGCCGGCACCACTTGGGTGTTTTGCTCCGTGCTTGCGTCTGCAGCGGTGGGCCTTGCGGTGTCGATTCCTATTGCAAGGAGAATCTCGTCCTAAAAGATTTCAGGGTGATGCTTGCGTTAGCACTTGCCTTACTTAACCGTTGCATTCCACCTGCGCAGATTGGGCAAGATCGCCCCTAAAAGCGACGCACATTCGTCCACTGACCAGTCCATGTTCTGGGCCATGCGTGGCGCGCAGTCCTCGATCATCTCTTCCATGGTGGTCTCGTAGGTATACGCGCCCTGGTCGTAGCACCAACGGCAGAAGTCTTCGACCTCGGTGCTGTCTGCTTCGCGCCCATGTTGGTCGGGCCCGGTGAACATCATGCCGCAGCTTTGGCAGTAGTGCTCCGGCATGTCGAGCAGTCGCATCACGGGCACCTCGAGCTCGCGAGCGATGAGCTTGATCATGTCGATGCCGGGCTCGGTCGCTCCGGTCTCCCAACGGCTGACCGCCTGGCGCGTGATGTAGAGGCGCGCGGCAAGTTCTTCTTGGGTGAGGCCGCGTTCGCGTCGGGCTTGGGCCAGGGCGTCTTTAAGCAGGATCATGGCGGGTCTCCTTTGATCGGGGTGTGGGCGGCGGGATTTGATCCCGCCGCTTGCCTGCGATTATCCCGCGATGCACCTTGATGGTCGAGCAACGCTTTGTTGCGGGCGTGGTCGGTTCTACGCTGATTCGCATCGCATCCGGTTTTCCGTGTCGAAGCCCACCTTAAAGCTCTTTAAATGCGTGATTTCATTAATCGGATTCATGATCTTTAGCTTTTTCGTACTAATTTTGGAAACCGTGAAGTATAAGGTCGTAATTGCCTGTTCAATCCAGCACCTTTTTCGCCGCATTACCCTCCTCTACTTTGCGGAACGGAAAATCAATACGAAAAACCTCTTTTTCGTGTGGTCATTGTTCAATGTGCGGCCCATTGCGGGACGGTGCCCACGGTAAATCGATCGCGAAAGCGATGAGAGACTTTATTTACGGGACGCAAATGCACCCGCGATCGAGCCAGCCAGTATGATTGGTGCCATTCGAGCTTTTCGGAGAGCGCTTGCAGGCCCTCGGGCTCGGATGCGGGTACGGTCTCGCCCAGTAGCGTGCTCACCGGGGTGTCGAGCACCTCTCCGATGGCGACGAGCATCTCAGCATCGGGCACCGAGAGTCCGCGCTCCCATTTGGAAACCGTCTGCCTCACCACGTTCAGTTTAAGAGCGAGCTCCTCTTGCGAGAGGCCCTTCGATTTCCTGAGGGCATGGATGTTCTCGTTCAGCATGGCGGATCCTTTCTCTCGCCTGGCTCCTACGTTACCGCAATGCTGCACGCAGATGGCTCGTTGCCGCAAGCAACGGGTTGTAACGTTGGTGAGGACTGTTTGAGTTCACATGGGATACAAGCTGCTGAAACCCGATATGAAGATGGTCGATTGCCCTTGTGCTCAGTTCTCGAAACCAGGGCTAGGTTCTTCGTTATCTAAATTGATTGACCCGCCTTGACGGTATCGCTGAAAAACGGCACCAGGCTCGCGAGGCCCAGTGCCGCCTAGAAACCCGCGAGAGGCGTGCAGGGGCGCCGAAAAAGCGGGTATACTAGTAGCGACTTGGGAGGCGTACGCCCTCCTGGAGTAGAAGCAGTGGGGTGAAACCCGCACGAACAGCCGCTCCGGCACAGGGCGGCTGTTCCCTTATATGGCGAGTTTCACCCCTATATCGCTAGCGAGCGATAAGGAAGAGCAGCACGATTGACAGAACGAGCACTGATGCCGCAATAAGCAGCATGGTGATTTTCGCCATGGGAACCCTCCTAACCCCCTGCAAGGACTCGGAGGGCACCGCCCATGTCGCTTACTCTATTATAACCCAATATACGAACGTATGTTCTATAGTATTATCAAAAGGATATAATTTTCTCAGTGACGAACGGCATGGTTTTCGCACCGCGCTTCCACTGCGAGGATTATCCGTAATAAAGGGTGCAAATTCCCGCTTATCGTCCGTGCAGGCAATCTACCTGCGGATTGCAACCGCAGGGTGCCTGTAAGTTGCGTAAAATGAAGCCTCAAGTTGGTGGTTCTCGACGCGTGGCTACCGTGGTGTGTAAGTCGCCGGCAGGAATACGCCAAATGCTTGGGACGCCGCGCCCGCTCCAAAGCGGGCAGCAAGACGCGTCCCGGGCCAACGAGAGGACCCACCATGAGTTTTCGCGACAACCTCCAGCATCTGCGCGCCATGCGCAACATGACGCAAGAGCAGCTTGCCATGCTTCTTGGCGTGTCACGCCAGTCCGTCACCAAGTGGGAGGCGGAGAAGTCCTATCCAGAGATGGACAAGCTCATCAAGATCTGCCAGATCTTTGAGTGCTCGCTCGATGACCTCGTCCAAGGCGATCTCACTGACAGCGCCCCGGTGCCGGATGCCAAGGCGGTGCCAGCCGGTCCCGCGACCGATGTTTGCGGCTACGACGAGCACATGCGTCGCTTCGCGAGGCGCGTTCCCGCGGGTGTCGCCGCCTTTGTGCTGGGCGTGGTGGGGCTTGTGCTGTTTGAGGAAGGGACGGCCCTGCGCGGCCTGTTCAATAGCGGCATGGCGGCTAGCTGGGGAGAGTTTTTGGGCCTCGGTGCCCTGTTCGCCGGCGTGCTCGTGGGCGTCGGCATTTTGGTTTCCGCCGGCATGGAGCACTCCGCCTTTGTGAAGGCGCATCCCTTTATCGAGGATTTCTATACGGACGAGGACCGGCTCCGGGCGCGCCAGGTGCTGGTGCGCGGTCTGGTCGCCGGTCTTATGTTCATCATGATGGGCATTCTTTTGGGTAACTTCATCGAGCATGAGTCTGGTGCGGAAGCTCCCGCGGGCGCCGCGCTGCTCGCGCTGGTAGCGCTTGGCGTGTGGCTGATTGTCTACGCGGGCATGATGTACGGCCGCATGGATATCGACGAGTACAACCGAGACGCGGTAGAGGAGCTTGAGGTCGAGGACATCGCCCGCATCGACGTGCCCGAGGCGGTGCGGGCCGAGCTGCGCTCCGCTAAGCGCACGCATAAGAAGGTCGAGGTTGCGTGCGGTGTCATCATGCTCGTCTCAACTCTTGTCGCCCTCATTTGGCTGTTCATGGGTCCTTCGATCGCCGGGACCACCTGGGGCGCCATTGGCAGCGGTCACGCGGCGGCGGACTCACCCGCCAGCTACTTCTGGCTCCCCTGGGTGGTCGGCGGCATTCTGTGTGGAATCGTGTCGATTGTGTTCAAGGCCTTCGACGGCGAGCGATAAGGATCGAGAAGCGTTCCGCTTTCTAACCTCAGTTTTAGGGCGCTCGGCTTGGGACAGTCTCCAAACCGAGCGCCCTGATATGCCGCCCCGAAGATTGCCTATGGCGCCCGGGGATTGTTTATGAGAATCTCCCGGTCGAGCTTGGCAACTGACAGATATCCATAGGCAATCGAAGAACGCCTTGCCGGACAACCGACAACTTAGTGCAGGAACCCCCAGGCGATGTATCCGAGCACGCCGCCGATGAGCGCCGCGGCTAAGAACGTCAGCAAGTCGTACGCCAGCCGGTGCTTCGCCGCCCAACCTCGGCGGGGGAGCGCGTGCGGATCACGCTCGATGTCCGCCTCGCCGTTCACAAATGCAAGAATCTCTTTGTACGTCACCAAATCATTTTTGCGCTTAATGTTATCAATGGTCACTGCAACCACGAGGCCGATGACCGCCGGTAGCGCTGAGATGGTGTATGCCGCATCGGATCCCCATGTGCTCTCCATCCAGTCAAGCGCGGGCGACAGCATTAACGTGAACGACAATGCCAACAGCGCGAGCATCAGCACGGCCAGCCGCAGCATCCGCGTTCCCATGCGCTTGCGGTCCCTCTCGACAGCCTCTTCCATAACGGTCACGTCTCCTTTCACGAGCGTGTCTATGGAGGTGTCGAACAGGATGCTCAGCATGAGCAGGCTCTGGACGTCCGGATACGTCTTGTCCCGCTCCCAGTTGGAGATCGTCTGACGCGATACGTAGAGCTTCTCGGCGAGCTGCTCTTGCGAAAGGCCCATCGCCTCGCGTCGCGTCTTGATCTGGTTACTGATGTCCATCGTCACCTCCCGGTCGTGAAGGAGCGTCCCGCGGATATACCGCATGCGCTATCGAATCTGTTGTACATCTTACGCGGCGAGGTCCGCTAGGCGCTGCAAAATCTGTTTTGCGCTATCGCTACCTGCGGAAATTAACGCTGCTTGAGGTGAAGCGAGGACTGACCGCACGAGGGAAGGGGCACCTTTGGATCGAGCGATCCATGTTGTGCGCGTATGCACTCGGTGGAATCTGACTTAGTAATTCCACTGAGAGACTTCGTGTACGTGACCTGAATATTCTTCATGGTGTATGATTATATAATATAAGATATATACCTGCAGTATAGTGAGGAGGGGAGGCACGGTGCGTTCATATGACATCGTCCAAAAGGAGCAAGACCTCACGGCGCTTGAGTGGGGCGAGCGCGTCAATTCGTCGGGAACGGCGGGGACGTACCTCAAGGCACGTACGGGGCAGGGCGCGCGTGCCATCTACTACAAGCTGCCTCGGTACAACGGAATCGAGTTTGATGGACACGAGTGCATAAACGAACTCGTCGCGGCACGTCTGATGCGGCTCTTGGAAATCGATCACTTGGAATATCGCCTCATCCACGCGCGCGTTGTGGTTGATGGTCGAGAGCGGGAGGTCTGGCTCAACAGCTCCAAGAATTTCCGCAAGTCAAGAGAGCGCAAGCTGTCCCTCTCCGCATATGTGAGCCTCTACGGCGAGCAGGGCGCATCGCCTTATGAAGTGTGTCGCGCACACGGTTGGGAAGGGCAAATCAAGCAGATGATGCTCGTCGACTACCTTATTGCCAACCGCGACCGGCACGGCTCGAACATCGAGGTCATTTTGTCTCCCGACGGGTCGGCCAGGCTTGCGCCCATTTTCGACAACGGCCTGTCATTCGTCGCCCCCTTCGCGGGGCAGCGGGATGCTATCGAGGCGTTCGATCCACTCCGTCGCGTTGCCACGACGAACTACATCGGTTCGCGTTTCTTGGAGGACAATCTGCGCGATATCGCCCCGGTAGAGCTTACGCATGAGCTTAAGTTGGAAGATCGTGCCGCGCTGTTCGCCGGGTTGGAACATGCCGCCCCGGATTACCTACTCGAAAAAATGTGGGAGATCGTTCGAGAGAGATGGTCTTACTATGCGGCGCTTTGAGTTGATTGACGGTGAGGGGCGGGAGTTGCGCCCCAGTGCGATTATTTCGTATGACGAAGCGACCGGCGCGTATGGCGCTCGTGTTGAGGATTGGGCGGAGCCGGGGGACGTGCCGGCGATCTTCGCGGCGTTTGTCGCCCGAGGGGAACGGGACATACCGAGCAAATGGGTTCAGGCTTGGGTCGATGAGCGGATTGCCCCTCCCGGCCGTCAGAATATCGGTGAGGTGCTCAGGTCTCACGGGTTGATGGAATATGATTCCGCCGCCCTGCTCGCAAGCAGTGCAGGGAGAAGCTCGCAGGACGGGTTTTACATGCGTGAGATTGGGGCATCCGCCAAAAGTGCTCGGTGCCTTGGGCGTTTAGTCGAAAAGGAGCGCCTTGCGGCAGGGAAGACGCAGGTCGATCTTGCCGGGCAAAGCGGAATGACCCAGACGGCGGTGAGCGTACTTGAGCGCGGCGGTGCCAACCCCACGCTCAAGACGCTTGAGAGAATTGCCGATGCGCTGGGAAAGAATCTGATTATCAAGTTCGAATGAACGCGCAGGCTTACCCGGGCGCCTGTTCTCAAATCGAGGCCCCGGTCATGCAAAAGCGGCGAGGACGTCTAGCTTCCTCGCCGCTCGTGATATGCGTGAAGATCGCCTTTAGCTCAACATCTTGGCAAGCATGCCGATGCCGACGCCCACCATGCCGCCGGCGATCGCGCCGAGGATGATCTGCACGCCGTTACGCGCGCCCTTAACCCAGGGGCTCATCTCGCGCTCGCGGTGTCCCTCGAGCGTGTCGCGCTCGACCTGCTCGCCGCGGCTGAACGCCAGCACCTCGCGGTACGTGACGAGGTCGTGCTGCTTCTTCATGCGCTCCATATACACGAACGCCATGAGCATCACGACGAGCGCCACGGCGGCGAACGCCGCGGTGGGCGCGATGTGAGCGCCCCAACCCCATTCGAACTGGAACGCCGCCCACGCGCTCAGCCCCAGGAACACGACCGCGCTCACGACCGTGACCGTGGAGAGGGCGTTGTACTTCTTGACCGCTGCGTTCATCACCTGTGCCATGGTTTCCACATCTCCTTTGATGAGGGAGTCCACGGTCACCCCGAACACGTTGGAAAGCAAGAGTAGGCTCTGGACGTCAGGATACGTGCGGCCGCACTCCCAGTTGCTGATGGTCTGGCGCGACACGTAGATGCGCTCCGCCAGGTCGTCTTGGGACAGTCCGAGCTCCGTGCGATGCTCCTTGATGTGAGAGCCCAGCTCCATGCGTTTGCTCCTTGCGGGTCGGGGTGACCCTTGTCGAGGGTCACCATGGCATTGACGGGCAAATCGTACCATCAAAGGTCTTTATAGCGAGTCCCCGAGGGGTTAAGTCGCGCTGCCAAAAGGCTTTATACACGGCGCTGAGCTGGTGGAACCTTTGCCCATCCATCGCGGGCACGCACCTTGCAAGCGCGCTTGAAATGGGTTCCTGGCACGACATCCCAGGGGCGCGGTGGCTCTATGGACAGCAGACCTCGATTTGGGGACGGCCCCCCTCAATCGGGGTGGGCTAGGGGCGGGGCGGGGTCATTTTTCCGGATGTGCACGCTTCGGGTCCGACTGGTCGAGTAGGTGGACATTTCGCCCGACGAAATCCTGCGGTTTTGCCGGGCGGAGGCGGCCGCCACTCCGCGCTATGAGAACGAAGTGTACACATCCGAAAGTTTTGCACCGGATCTGCGCCTACGCGCGCAGTGCGGGCGTTGACGTCACGGTGTGGTGGAAGATGAGTGCTCCCAGACAAAGCGAGGCGATGCCGAGCGCGACGTTCGCCACGTGGCCGATGACCAGCCCAAGCGAGAGCGATGCGGCGAACACGAGGGCGCCCGCCAAGAACGTGTAGACGAGCCCGCCTAGGATGCACGTGTTCATCGGTGCTCCGCGCTTGACCACATCCTGCGGGTTCATCCAACTCAAATTGGGGCGCCGCACATCGACCGACATGCCCAGGCATACCCAGAGCGCGAAAGCACCCAGCCCCACCAGCAGGCATTCGAGGGCCATCAGGGGAGTTGCTTCGCCGCTCGCGAACAAGATTGCCACGGCGACTGCGAGTGAGGCGCCAAAGGGAATCGCGCTGCTCGCGAGCTTTGCCCCCAGCATGGTGCGCGTGCTCACGGGGGCCGTCGCCATGAGCCATGCCGCGCGTCCCTCGATCGAGATGGACACGACGGAGCTCGTGCACATGATGCCGCAAAACGAGAACGCCCACGGCAGGATCAGGCGGATGTTGCCGATCATCTCGGCGGCCTGCTCGGCATTCACCTCGATCCCGTTGATCGACCCCGAGGCGACGAAGTCCTGCAGCCCGGTCACACCCAGGAACACGGCGATGCCGATGGTAAAGACATAGCCGAACAGGCAGTTGAACGCATAGGTGGGGATGCCGATGAGCGTGCGCAGCTCCTTGTGGACGATCGTCCAAAACGGCGTGCGCGTGCGTGCCGCGCCGCCCATGGGCGCCTGCTCGCCTGTGGCCGTCCGCCCGGAGCGCGTCTTGAGTTTGCGCGCGGCGAGTGAGGCGTTGAGCGCGAGGTAACGCTGCTGCATGACCTCGAGGCATGTGCCGGCGACGCCCAGCGAGAACGCGGTGAATTCGATGAGCCCGGCAAGCGAGCCCTCGGTAATCGCCGAGCCCGCCCAAGCCGCGGGCGGGTAGAGCGCGCAGACGGTTCCTTCGAGCATGGTGCCCGTCTGGCCGAGCCCCTGTAGGACCTCGGCGCTATTTTGGCTGTTCACGCTTGCGGAAAACGAGGCCGATCCCCCGAAAAACGCCAGCAGCGCGATGAAGCCGAGGGCGACGAACGCGAGGTTGGCGTGGCGAAAGCGCGCGGCGACCCATGTCACGGCGTATGCCGCGAGGGTGGCGAGGGCGGTGGGAGCCAGCGGTGCTAGCACCATCGACGCGACGGCAGCGAAAACGGAGAGCGCCCTTGGCGGCACTGAGATGAAGTACACGGCATAGAGGGGAAGCATGGCGCAGAACGCCAAGGTAATTGAGCTTCCCATTAGCGCCGCCATGCGCGACGCAACCAGCGCGCGGCGCGAGACGGGGAGGGACATGACGAGGTCGTAGTCTTTGAATCCAAAGAGCGTCCCGTTTGCCTTGAGGAACGTGAACACCACGCCCGCAAGCGAGCCCAGGGCGACGGCGAGGGCGGGAAGCACCCGCGCGAGCCCCAGAACTGCAAGGCCAAACGCCATGATGGCCAGGTACCCCATCATGATGATCGCGAGCAGGGCGAACCCGCATGCGATGAGGGCGATGCGCCCGCGTCGCTGGCTTCGCGAAAGCCCGCTGCGCACCGGTGCGAGTGAGTTGACGAGCCCGAGCACCTGGACGCGCGTGAGCAGGAGAAAAGCGCGCATGGGTCGTTACGCCTCCCGTTCCACTAGATCGAGGAACACGTCTTCGAGCGTGTCGTCACCGCGCACCTGTTCGGTGGCGCCCTGTGCGAGCACCTCGCCCGCACGGATGATCGTCAGCTTGTTGCAGAGCTTCTCAACCACCTCGAGCACGTGCGAGGAGAAGAACACCGCGGCGCCCGCGTCCGCGCGCTCGCGCAAGATCAGCTTGAGTTCGTGTGAGGCGACGGGGTCGAGGCCCACAAAGGGCTCATCGAGCACGAGCAGGCGCGGGTCGTGGACGAGCGCCCCGATGATGACGAGCTTTTGCCTCATGCCGTGCGAGTAGGAGGAGATGGGGTCGCCGAGCGCGTCGACGATATCGAGCCGACGTGCCAGCCCCTCGATGCGCTCCATGCGATTCTGCGCAGGCACCTCGTAGATGTCCGCCAGGTAGGTGAGATACTGCATGCCGGTCATGAACTCGTAGATGTCGGGGTTGTCGGGCACATAGGCGAGCACGCGCTTGGCTGCGATGGGCTCACGCGCGATGTCGTGCCCGCAGACCTCGATGGCACCTCCGTCGAAGGCCTGCGCGCCCACAATCGAGCGGATGAGCGTGGTTTTGCCGGCTCCGTTATGGCCGATGAACCCGTAGATGTCGCCCGCCTCCACGGTGAGCGAGAGGTCGCGCACGGCGATCTTGTCGCCATAGCGCTTTTGGAAACCGCGGACCGACAGGATGTCCATTATGTCTCCTTTGCTAGAGGAACAATTAGAAGAATATCTAACAATCGAGGATTATGGTACAAGCCAGCGGAATGTCAAGAAGAGCAGAAGGGGCGTCCGTCCTTTTCCGGCCTTTCTGCGCTGCATTTCGCGCCATGTTCGCGTGATGTGCTGCAAAGACTCTTTGCGGGCGCGGTGCGGAGGTTTCGTGGATGCTGCGCAGAGGCTATTCCGTGCCCGCGGGCCAGCGATGACGCGCGAGGTCGACGCGCCCGTCCGGCAAAAAGGACACGCCCTCGCCCGCGAGCATTTCATGTTGCGCCTCGGGCCCGCCAAAGGCAAAGCCCTCGCACAGGCGCCCATCCGCGAACACGATGCGATGGCAGGGGATGATGCCCGGCCGGGGGTTGACGTGCAGGGCAAAACCCACGTATCGCGCCTTGCGCGGCTCGCCCACGAGCTTCGCGATCTGACCATAGGTCGCCACCATGCCGGCGGGGACCTGCGCCACCATCTCGTACACGCGGTCGAAGAAGCCGTCTTGTCCGGATTCGGTCATGTGCCCTCCTTCGGTATCCTTCTCGGTGCGCCTTCCCATCACGGGGTGCGCGCGTGCTCATTGGCCCTTTGCACGTCTTCCTTTTTCGGCAGCCTTCCCGCGCGTTTGAGGGCGTCGCGCAAGATCCACTCCACCTGGCCGTTGGCGCTGCGCATCTCGTCGTCCGCCCAGCGCTGAATCGCCTCCCATACGGCGGGGTCTATGCGGAGGGGGTATTGCTTGCGTGCCATGTTCCTATCGTCTCTATCCCAACGCCTTTCCCAGGCACCGCATCTTGGGGTTCAATCATCGGGCGCCGCACGCCAGGCGCGCGCCCTCCTCTTTCGCCCCAATCTGCAGCACCTGGAAAAGGCGTACACGCGAGTAGATGTTAGTACAGAGAACCTGCGTTCAGAACCGGGTGCGCCTCGGATTCACCGCAGAGAACCACCATGAGGTTGCTGGCCATTTGCGCGCGGCGCTCGTCATCCAGCTCGATGGTGCCGCCGGCGGCCATCTCCTTAACGGCCATGTCGACCATGGAGACGGCGCCCTCGACGATCTTCTTGCGCGCGGCGATGACGGCCTCGGCCTGCTGGCGGCGCAGCATCGCCTGGGCGATCTCGGGGGAGTAAGCGAGGTGCGTGAGGCGGGCGTCGTCGACCTCGACGCCGGCGGGCGCGAGGCGCATCGCGAGCTCGCGACGAAGGGCCTCGGAGACCTCCTCGACGTTGGCGCGAAGGGTGATGGCGCCGGAGGCGTCGGACTCGTCCTCCAGGTGGTCGTAGGCGTACACGCTCGCCACGTGGCGCAGCGCCGTCTCGGCCTGCATGGCCACGTAGCTCTGGTAGTCGTCCACGTCGAACAGGGCCTTGGCAGTGTCGGCCACGTGCCACACCACGACGGTCGCGATCTCGATGGGGTTGCCCATCTTGTCGTTGACCTTCAGGCGCTCGCCGTTCAGGGTGCGCACGCGGGTGGAGATGGTGGTGGACAGGCCCTTGGCGGCGTTGCCCGCCGCCTTGACGCTCTCGCTCAGGGAAAGACTTGCCTTTGCGGCGGCTGCGGCCATGGCGTCCTCGGAGGCGCCGCTCACGCCCATGCTCTTGCTAAAGAACGGGTTCGCCCAGAAAAAGCCCTCGTCGCGCACGGTGCCCACGTACTTGCCAAAGAGAATGCACACGCGAGCTTGGCCGGGCTGCAGCGAGAAGAAGCCGTTCAGCGGCAAGAACCAAAAACAAAAGGCGACGATGCTGAACCCTAGGCCCCAGCCGTAGGCGGCCGGAGCGTCGACGCCGTCGGGTGTGCCGGCTAGCCCCGCGACGCTCCAGATGAAGAGGCCGACGATGGCGATGAGCGCCACGATGACGACGGCGAGCATACCGTAGCCCGACGTGGCCTTGAGTTGCTTTTCCACGCTCATGTGAGTTCCTTTCACGACTGCGCCGGCGTTTGCGTGACGGCCCCGGCGCCGCTCCTCAGATTGCGATGGGGAGAGGGCGAATCCCCGAGCAGTCCGTGCGGCTGCTGATTGCATTGTGATATCACATTGAGACCAAGTCAAGAAGAATCGAAACGCAGCTGCGTTCTTTTCGCCGGTCGCGATCGGAAGCGCTTCAGCTGTTGGATGCCGTCTCACATGGCATAAGTGGTGCGGGGCGCCCGGCATCTACGCTCCGTAGATGCTTCCCCGTTGCAAATCGACTCACAAGCCCCTACAATAACCCCCACTCACGACTGAAGGTTTACCTGGATAGTAGGAAAGGGGAGCCGCATCATGCTTGCTTCCATGAGGATTTGGCTCTAGCCACGGTCGCGTGAGCGACCGGTATCTCACTCGTGTATCACCGATCGCATCAAAGGATTATTCCATGACACAACCGAATCCCCGCGCTTCTTGGAAGCGCTCGCTCGCCATCGTCTGGATCGGCGAGTTCTTCTCCGTGCTCACGAGCTCCATCTTGCAGATGGGCCTCATCTGGCACGTCACCCTCACCACCGGCTCCGCGAGCGCCCTGTCGTTCGTGAGTCTGGCGGCCTTCCTGCCCATGGCGCTTCTCGGTGCCTTCGCGGGCACCATCGTGGACCGCACGTCCATCAAGCGCCTCATGATTGGCGCCGACCTCTTCATCGCGGCCGTGAGCCTCACGCTTGTCTTCGGCTCGCTTGGGGGCGGCCTCTCCGTCGCCGCCGTGGCGGGGGTGTTGTTCGTCCGCGCGCTGGGCAGCACGCTCCATACGCCCGCATTCAACGCACTCACGCCGCTCATCGCCCCGGCCGAGGCGCTCAGCAAGCTGGCGGGCATGCTGCAGTTCATGCAGTCGGGCAGCTACATCATCGGCAACGCCATCGCCGCGGTGGTCTACCCGGCGTTCGGCCTGACCTTCATGATCGCGCTCGACGTCGCCGGTGCGGTGCTCGCGAGCATCGCGGTTGCGGTCTCCGGCATTAAGACCCCGGCGCCCGAGCGCCACACGCCCGAGGAGAACGCCGAGGCTTCGCGCCACGCGGTGCGGGCCTTCCTGTCGGAGACGGCAGACGGCTACCGTGAGCTCAAATGCCATCGCGGCCTGTTCGCCATGCTCTGGATCGGCTTCGCCTTCTCGGTGTTGTTCTCGCCCATATCCGCGCTGTTCCCGCTCATGGTGTTTGACCACTTCGGGGGCACCACCACGCAGTCGGCCATCGCCGAGATCGCGTTCTCGGTCGGCATGATCGCGGCGAGCGGCTGGATCGGAGCGACGGGTGGCCTCAAGAACCGTGCGCTCTCATGTACGCTCGCCATCGCCCTTTTCGGCGCGGTCACGCTTGCGAGCGGCCTCGTGCCCCCTTCGGCGCTCGCCGTGTTTCTGGGACTCACGTTCGTGATGGGCGTCTCGAGTCCGTTGTACACCGCGCCGCAGATGGCGCTCATGCAGGAGCGCGTCGAACCCGAGTGCATGGGTCGCGTCTTCGGTCTCTACGGGGCGGTCTGCAGCTGGGCCATGCCCGTGGGCCTTATCGCATCGACCTTGTTCGCCGACGCCATCGGCGTGAGCGTGTGCTTCGTGCTCATCGGCGCGGCGATGGTGATTCTCGCGGGCATCACCTGGGCGATCCCGAGCATCAGGAAGATCGGGTAGCGGCCGCTGCCGTTCACCGAAGAGCAACATTCGGTGTCGGGTGCTTGTTGCTGCTCTGGTAAAGTGCTCTCTATTATCTGACCTTATTCAAAGGCGGTGCTTGCGGTGAGCGACCTGTTCGAATCATTCCTACGTGTGGCGATGGTCATTTTCATCGTCGGCCCGCTCACCGCTTGGGTCGCCCGCCGCGGCGCGCGCGAGCGCAGCGAGGCGACGGACAGCCTCGATCGCTTCACGGTGCGCATGCCCGCTGCCATCCGCGTGATCCTCGCGTGCTGCGCCGTCGCGTTCGAGCTGCTCATGCTGGGCGTCTATGTCTGGCAGGGCGTCTCGCTGGGGGAGTGGGACCACGAACTCGTGTGGTTCGGCCACGCCATGGCGCTTGCTGGCATGGCCATCTGGGCGCTGTTGAGCATCCCGCGCATCGACGTGGACGGCGATCGAATCCTCTCGCGCAGCGCCTTCGGCATCCGCAAGGAGTCGACGTTCGGCAACATCACCCGCGCAACGCTTCACACGCAGATGATGAGGATCGACCTGTATGAGGGCGAGCGCAAGTTCTGCTCGGTGAGCCTCGAGGGTGTGTGCTCGCTCAACCTCCTCGCCCGACTGGAAGAGGAGGGGATCGAGGTCGTCGACGCCATTAAGGGCCCTATGACCAAAGCGGGCCTGTGCTGGGCTGCCATCAAGCCGCTGACGATTGTGTTCAACAGCATGGCGCTCGTCTTCTCGCTCGTAATCGTCTTCATGGCCCTCTTCACCGAAGATGGCGCTCGTCTGCTTCTGCTTGTTCCGTTTCTCTTCCTATTCATCGGCGTTCTCCTGCCCCTGCTCATGTTGAGCATGCCCCTCCGCGGAATTTACGAGATCGGCAGGCAGGAGCGCGAGCTCGGTTTCTCTTTCTCCGACGAGATGGCGGCTCGAGGTGCCACGGGGACGGAGCTTGAGGATGATGATTGGTTCGTCTCGATCGGCAACGCGCGCATCGTGGCGTTCCGACGCGACTACCTCAAGAAGGTGTCCGCGCCCGAGGGGAGCGAGAGCGGCGACCGTTGCATCGTGACCACGAAGGACGGTCGGAAGATCAAGGTGTACGCTGCGGCCAGCACGCTTGAGGGCTTGCGCGATTGGTTCAGGAGCAGACCCAGGGAGAAGAACATGATGCAGCGTGGCGAGGACGTACTAGAAGCGATCGGCTAGGCTGCTCGAGGTGGCGCCGATCGCGCTCGCTCAAAAGACCCCCTACAGCTCAATTGCAAGCAACGTCGCCGCAGCGGTCAGCCGGAGGCCGGATGGCGCCAGGCATATGGTGACACGATGGAGGTGCGATGGCATCCATCATCCCAAGAAACATCTAACCCTATGAGGTAATAATGGCTCATGCGGTAACGCTCGCATCCCAACAACGGGCACCTTCGATTCCGAAAGGAGCGATATGGCAACAGAGACGCAGGTTGATGAGATCATTCGTCTGGCCGAGCGTGTCCATTCGTCCGATGCGTTTCGCTGTATGGACGAGGCGAACGCGGGCATTGGCGGAACGCTCCGTATGCTGGCGGAGGCGCGTAAGGCCGAAACCGTGGTAACGGCGGGAGACATAGCGGAGCGGCTCGGCGTGACGACGGCGCGTGTCGCCGCGCTGCTCAAGCGCCTGGAGTCCAAGGGGCTCATCGCGCGCAGACGTAGCGAGGCGGATGCCCGCGTCACCGAGGTTGTGCTCACCGATAAGGGCGCGGCTTGCGTGCACGCGTTTTACGGGGAGATGCGCGCCCAGGTGGCCATGTTGATCAACGAGCTGGGTGAGGAGCGTCTGCGAGCGTTCTTCCTCACGGCATGCGAGATTCGGTCGCGCCTGCGCCCGCCCACGATGCAGCTGTAGGATGCCCGCGCTGCACGTTCGGGTTTCCGATGCGTCCTTGCGTTCGTCGTACGTCCTGTCGTCTTGAACCGACCTGCGCGCATGGCGGAGCCGGTTCGGCACGCGTATATATCTCATAGGGTTAGATAAGGAGAAGATGTTGCTCAAGCTATTTCGAAATCTAACGAAGCAGGAACGGGGGCTTGCCGTCCTGGCGCTGGCGTTCATCGTCGCCCAGGTGTGGCTGGACCTCAAGTCCCCGGAGTACATGGCCGAGATCACCCGCCTCGTGCAGGTCGAGGGCTCGACCATGCCCCAGATCCTCACGGCAGGCGGCAAGATGCTTTCCTGCTCGCTCGGCAGCCTGCTCGCCTCGGTCGCCACGGCCGTGTGCGCAGCGCGTATCGCAACCGGGTTCGGCGGGACCATGCGCGCCAAGCTGTTCGGCAAGGTGCAGTCGTTCTCCATGGAGGAGATCGGACGATTCTCCACGCCGAGTCTCATCACGCGCTCCACGAACGATGTGATGCAGATCCAGACGCTCATCGTCCTGGGCCTGCAGATGCTCATCAAGGCCCCCATCACGGCGGTGTGGGCGATCACCAAGATCGCCGGCAAGCGCTGGGAGTGGACGGCTGCCACGGCCGTCTCCATCGTGGTGCTCCTCGCCGTGGTGGCGGTCTGCCTCGTCATCGCGACACCGCGGTTCCGCCGCATGCAGCGCCTCACCGACGACCTCAACCGCGTCTCGCGCGAGAACCTCTCCGGCCTCTCGGTCGTGCGCGCGTACAACGCCGAGGGCTACCAGCAGAACCGCTTCGATACGGTGAACGACACGCTCACCAACAACCAGCTCGTGGGCTACCGCACGATGGTGTTCCTCATGCCCACGATCCAGGCCACGATGAGCGGCTTGTCGCTCGCCATTTACTGGATCGGCGCCGTGCTCATCAATTCCTCCGCCATGGCGGATAAGATCTCCCTGTTCTCCGACATGATGGTGTTTTCCCAGTACGCCATCCAGGTGGTCATGGCGTTCATGATGCTCGTGATGATCTTCATGATTCTGCCGCGTGCGCAGGTGGCCGCGGACCGCATCAACGAGGTACTCGAAACCGATGCGACCATCAAGGACGGCACACGCGAAGAGGGCGAGCCTGGTCGCGTGGGCGAGATCGAGTTCCGCGATGTGACCTTCCGCTATCCAGATGCCGAGGGCAGTATGCTGCGCCATGTCTCCTTTACTGCGCATCGTGGCGAGACGGTTGCGTTCATAGGCTCCACCGGTTCGGGCAAGTCCACCGTGATCAATCTTATCCCGCGGTTCTATGACGCCACGTGGGGCAAGGTCCTCGTGGACGGCGTGGACGTGCGCGATTATTCCGTGCGGGCCCTGCGTAACAAGATTGGATATGTGTCGCAGAAGGCGACGCTGTTCGGCGGCACGGTGAGTACCAACGTGGCATACGGCGACAACGGTCGCGGCCCGGTGGGCGAGGAGGACGTGGCGGACGCCATCGAGACCGCTCAGGCATCCGAGTTTGTGGAGAAGATGGAGGGTGCCTATCACGCACGGGTGGCTCAGGGCGGCGCGAATCTGTCCGGCGGACAGCGGCAGCGCCTGTCCATCGCCCGTGCGGTTGCCCGCAAGCCCGAGATCCTGATCTTCGACGACAGCTTCTCGGCACTCGATTACAAGACCGACCGCGTCTTGCGCGATGCCCTCGAGCGTGAGTTTGCGAATACCACGCGCATCATCGTGGCGCAGCGCATCGGCACCATCCGCGATGCCGATCGCATTGTGGTTCTGGACGAAGGCCGCGTGGTGGGGCAAGGGACCCACGAGGAGCTCATGCACGATTGCGAGACCTATCGGCAGATCGCCCTGTCCCAGCTGAGTGAAGAGGAGTTGATGTAGATGGCGGGCATGCATACTTCGTCTGCGCCGCGCGGCCCCATGGGCCACGGGTCCGTGGGGCACGGCGCACGTGGAGCCGCGGGACAGCGTATCGATCGGGGGACCTGGGGCAGGCTGTTCAAATATTGCCGGCGCTTCCTCCCCGCCGTTGCGGTGGCGCTTATCTGCGCGATGGTGGGCACGGTGCTCACGCTGCTGGGCCCCAACATGCTCTCCGATATCACGGATGCCGTGCAAGACGGCATCGCGCCAAATAGCGACAAGCTCGAGCAGGTTGTCGAGGCCGTCACGCGCAATATCGAGGCAAACGCCGAGGCGATGGCGCAACAGCAGGCTGCCGCGATGGCCGCCGCCGGTGCGCCTGTGGGTGTGGGCGATGTCGACGCGATGTCGGCGGCGGGGATGGGTGCCGCCGCCACCGGCTCAGACACCGCGGAGGGCGCCACATCCGCCGCGCCCTCCCTGGACGACCTCGCGAGCATGCCCGCTGAGACGCGAGACGCGCTGCTCACCGACGTCGAGGTGGACGGTGTCATCATCACCGGTGCCGACCAGCAGAAGTTGCTCGACATCTTCTCCAACCTCGACATGAGTGACACCGAGGCGGCCATGGCGGCCCTCGATGAGCTTCCCGCCTCCGTCAAGAGCCTGGTCGAGCCGCGCATCGACATGGATCTGATCGCCCGCATCGCGCTCACCCTCGTCGCCTTCTACGTGGCGAGCTACGTGCTCTCCGTGGTCCAGGGCTGGATCATGACCACCGTCACGCAGCGCATCGGCCGTAGCATGCGCGCCGACATCTCGGCCAAGATCAACCGCCTGCCCATGTCGTACTTCAACACGGTGCCCACCGGCGACATCCTCTCGCGCATCACCAACGATGTCGATACGCTCGGCCAGTCGCTCAACCAGAGTGTGGGCACGCTGCTCTCAGCCGTGGTGCTGTTCTTTGGCAGCCTGTTCATGATGATCACCACCAACGGTTGGATGACGCTGGCGGCCGTGGGTGCGAGCCTGCTCGGCTTCGCGCTTATGATGGGCATCATGGGCCGCAGCCAGAAGTACTTCGTGCGCCAGCAGTCCGCTCTGGGGGCCCTGTCCGGCCATATCGAGGAGTCCTACACCGGCCATTCCGTCATCGCGGCCTACAACGCCGAGGACCGCGTGCGCGCCGAGTTCGACCGCATGAACGGCGAGCTCGTGAGCGCGGGATTCCGCGCCCAGTGCCTGTCGGGTCTCATGATGCCCATCATGATGTTCATCGGCAACTTCGGCTATGTGGCGGTGTGCGTGGTGGGCGGTGCCCTGGCGCTCGACGGCCAGATCGGCTTCGGCGTAATCGTCGCCTTTATGCTGTACGTGCGTTATTTCACCCAGCCGCTCTCGCAGATCGCCCAGGGCGTGCAGGCGCTGCAGTCCGCAGGCGCCGCGGGCACGCGCGTCTTCGAGTTCCTCGAGGCGCGCGAGATGGCCGACGAGTCCGCCAAGCCGGCGCGCCGTGCGCAGGGCGTACGCGGCGAGGTCGAGTTCGACCATGTGCGCTTCACCTACGCCGGTTCCGACAAGCCGGTCATCAAGGACTTCTCCGCGCACGCGCTGCCCGGCCAGAAGGTCGCCATTGTAGGTCCCACGGGCGCGGGCAAGACCACCATGGTCAACCTCCTCATGCGCTTCTTCGAGATCGACGGCGGCCAGATCCGCATCGACGGTGTACCGACCAGCGAGATGCGCCGCGAGGACGTGCATGCGCTGTTCTGCATGGTGCTGCAGGACACCTGGCTGTTCGAGGGGACGGTGCGCGAGAACCTCGTCTACTGCGACGAGGGGGTGACCGACGAGGAGGTGCAGCGCGCCTGCCGCGCCGTCGGGCTCGACCACTTCATCCGCTCGCTGCCACATGGCTACGACACGGTGCTGAACGACCAGGTCAACCTCTCCCAGGGGCAGAAGCAGCAGATGACGATCGCGCGCGCGATGATCGCCGACAAGCCGATGCTCATCTTGGACGAGGCGACCTCCAACGTGGACACGCGCACCGAGCTCAAGATCCAGCAGGCGATGGATGAGCTGATGCGCGGCCGTACGAGCTTCGTCATCGCGCACCGCCTCTCGACCATCAAGAACGCCGACCTCATCCTGGTGATGAAGGAGGGTGACATCATCGAGAGCGGCACGCACGACGAGCTGCTGGCCGCCGGCGGCTTCTATGCCGACCTCTACAACTCCCAGTTCGCTGAATAACATTTCAAGCAAATGGCGCCGCCTTCCAGCAGGAAGACGGCGCCAAATGTAGTCGCGCGCAGAGGGGAGGGAAAAACGCGCTTCCGAGCAATAACGAAGGTCCTTGTATCGCCTGTGTCCTTCGCTGCGATGAATATACCTGCAGTCGTCGTCAAAGATGCGCTAAAGAAGGCGATACATATCGTCTCCATAAGTTAACTAAGGGTTACAAATGCGTATCGCTGGAGATGGCGCGTCGGCTCGGATGGGGCGGGTCGAGCTGTGCTCGAACGAAGTCGCAGGTTTTCACGTAGTGAGGAATCGTTCGACAAGCTCCCCGAATGCCCCGTCCATGCCCGTCGTCTCGAGGATGGCGTCGCAGTAGGGGCGTACGTCGTCGGTGACGTTTGCCACGCCCACACCCAGGCCTGCCCCTTTGATCATGGCAAGGTCGTTTGCCGAATCGCCGACGGCGATCACCTCGGACATCGGAATATCCAGCATCTTTGCTAGATGCGCAAGACCGGTGCCCTTGTCCACGCCCGCGGGCATGAATTCGAGATAGCGCTTGGACGAGAACGTGATCTCGACCCCAAGGCGTTTCGCCATGGGTGCCAGGTGTGGCTCCAGACCCTGCAGCGCCTCGAAGTCACGGTTCACGTACAGGATCTTCACGATATCGCGTCCATCGAGAAACGACAGGTCCGGATGGTCGGCGCTGGAGATGTGGGTCACGCCGGAGATCAAGCTAAGGTACGCACGCTCGTCCTTGTCCGCATCGGGTACGAAGACGTGGCCGTCGGCGACGTTGATGTGCATGCACAGACCGAGTTCGCGACCCCTCGCGTACAGCTCTTCCGCGCAAGCGCGCGAAAGGCCGCAGGTTCTGAGGGGCGTCTCGTCGCCCACGCGGTTGATGAAGCCCCCGTTGTATGACAGCACATAGCTGCCTTCGAGCAGTTCCCGAGCTTCGCCCGTGAAGTTGTCCATGATGCTGGAGTACCAACGGCCGCTGGAGGGGACGAACAGCACGCCGAGCTCCCTCATGCGCCGCAGCGCGTGGAGATTCGCCTCGGGAATCACATGGTTGGCATCGAGGAAGGTTTCATCCATGTCGCTGGCGACAAGACGGTACATGTTAGTACACCATGCCCATCGCCTCGCGCACCTCGGCAAGCGTCGTCTCGGCGACCTCGTTGGCGCGACGATTTCCCTCACGCAGGACGTCCTTGATGTAGTCCATGTCACCTGCGAGTTCCTCGCGGCGCGCGCGGATGGGGGCGAAATACTCGTTCACGCTCTCGGTGACGTACTTCTTGAGCTGGCCGGAGCCGCCCATGCCGATCTCCTCCGCGATCTCGACCTCAGAGCGGCCGGTGCAGATGGCGGCAGTGGAGAGCAGGCCGGACACGCCGGGCCTTCCTTCCGGATCGAACGTGATCATGCGTTCGCCGTCGGTCTGGCTCTTCTTGATGCGCTTGGCGGTTTCCTCGGCGGTCATCGAGATGTTGATGGCGTTGCCGTAGGACTTGCTCATCTTGCGCCCGTCGAGTCCCGGCAGTAGCGGGGTATCGGAGAGCAGGGCATCGACCTCGGGAAACACCTGGCCGTAGCGGTTGTTGAACTTACGGGCGATGGTACGGGTGAG
Source organism: uncultured Collinsella sp. (assembly GCF_959026545.1). Lineage (NCBI taxonomy): Bacteria > Bacillati > Actinomycetota > Coriobacteriia > Coriobacteriales > Coriobacteriaceae > Collinsella > uncultured Collinsella sp. The sequence goes on along the minus strand of NZ_CAUFLV010000003.1, from coordinate 37,862 downwards.
CTCGATGTGCGGCAGCTGGTCGCGGCCGACGGGCACGACGTTGCCCTTGCAGAAGAGGATGTCGCATGCCTGGTGCACAGGGTAGGTGAGGAGCAGCCCCGTGAGCTCGTGGCCGCTTGCCTCCATCTCGGCCTTGACCGTGGGGTTGCGCTGCAGCAGCGCTTCGGAGACCAGGGAGAGGAACGGCAGCATGAGCTGATTGCACGCCGGGACGGCTGAGTGCGTGTAGATCATGGTCTTGTCGGGGTCCAGGCCGCAGGCGAGGTAGTCGATGACCATGTTGTAGACGTTATCCTGGATGTTGTCCGTGCTGTCGCGGTCGGTGATGACCTGGTAGTCGGCGATGAGCACATTGGTGTGGACGCCCATGTCCTGCAGCTCCACGCGACTCTTGAGCGTACCGAAGTAGTGGCCGAGGTGCAAACGCCCGGTGGGGCGGTCGCCGGTGAGCATGGTGTACTTCTCGGGATGCAGCGGCAGGTCGGCGCGGATCTGGTTGCTGCGCTCGAGGCTGACCTCGTAGCTGAGCTCGTTGGGCATGATGTCTCCTTTGCGTGTTCGATCGATGGCACATCCCGTTCGCGCTCTACGCTTGCACGAAGGGGACAAGAGGTTACTGGTCGGTGTGGTCGGATGAGCTGTGGCTGTGCGTTGGGCCCTTTCCGGGCAGCATCTCCTCAAGGCGTTCGATCCGGCTTTCGTGTAGCTCCTCCGCAGCGCGCTCCTCGTCGGCGAACGCCGGATCCTCGGGGGTCACGATTTCGTCTTGCTGCGTCTTTGGGTTGTAGTGATGCCGTAAAACAGGCTCGAACAAATGAAGGCGCGCCGCGAAAATCGCAGAACAGGCGAGCAACGCAAGGAAGATCGCAATGCGCGCCTCGATGGCAACCTGGTTGATGAGAGCCGCACCCAGCGAGAGCAACAGGCACCACGCGTAGATGAGCAGGACCGCCTGACGCTGGTCATACCCCTCTTGGATGAGGCGGTGGTGGATGTGGCCCTTGTCCGCCTGACCAATGCTCACGTGCGCGCGCTTGCGACGGACGATGGCGGAGAGGGTGTCGAGGATGGGAACGCCTGCGACGATGAGCGGGATGATGAGCGAGGTGAGCGCCGCGGTTCGACTCACGTTGAGCAGCGAGATGGTGCCCAGGCCAAAGCCCAAGAGCAAGGACCCCGAATCGCCCATGAAGATGGATGCGGGATGGAAGTTGTAGCGCAGGAAGGCGAGACACGCACCAAAGAGCGCGATGGCGAGAGAGGCGGCGTCGAGACGCCCCGCGAGAACGGCAAAGGAAAACATGGAAAGCGAGGCGATGCCCGAAATGCCCGCGGCGAGTCCGTCGAGTCCGTCGATGAGGTTGATGATGTTGGTGAACGACACGAGGTAGATCACTGTGATGGGGTAGGCGAACCACCCGAGGTCGATCTCGGCTCCCGGGATGAACGGATTGACGATATTCCCAATGAGCAGGCCCGCGGTAGCTGCCACGCATGCGGCGACAATCTGGCCGAGCAGCTTTTTCTTAGGGCTGAGCGAACGCACGTCATCTACCGCACCCGTAATGACGATGATGAGAAACGCGACGCCCAGCAGGGGGTAGTTGATCGTCATGCTTGGATGGGGAATGAGAATGGGGGGCCATCCGAGAAGTTTGATCCCCGCAATCTCGACGACGAGCGCGAGACAGAGCCCGGCGAACATGGCAAGGCCTCCCAAACGTGGGATGGGCTTGGTGTTGATGCGGCGTTTAGAGGGGTAGTCGATGGCACCAAGCCTCCGCGCGAGGAGCTTGACGGGCGGGACGCATAGGTAAGTGGCAAGGAAGGCGGCGGCAGCCACAAGGAAATATGGCATGGCTTGTTCCATGAATACCACCATCGGTCGGGAGTGGACGTCATACGCGAAACGCGCAATCTAAATCATGATACTAGAAGCGCCTCGCTCGATACGCCGCGTTCGCGCATGGGCACGGTACAAGCACAAGGGGCAGGAGGGGCGGCTGGTTTCGGCCGTGCGATGGATGCCCTTCCAAGGAGTCGGCTCCCGCTTTTGGAAATCGTGGTGCCGGTGGCAAGTTTTAGCTCACAGCGTGGGGCACTCCCGTGCACAAAAAAGCGCGTAGACGGTCGTAATAATGCCATGAGCGGCCTTAATTCACAGGCAATTGCATAAATAGTTGATTAAAATGCATATTAACAGACCGTAAATTAGGCTTTTGAATCTTCTTCATAATATGCAGGACAAGTAGAAAAATATTCACTTTGAGGTATAGATTCAGGCATTTATCCCTTGCCTTGCACATGCCATGTGCTGCTATTCTACCATGTAAAACGCTTTACTGGATAAAAGTAACGACCTGCGGGAGTTTTGAGGATATACCGTTCCCGCCAGTTTTACGACCGTTTGGCGGTGACGGTATCATTGAGCTGAATATTGGATATAACGGTAGGTGTGAACGGAGTCCCGTAAAGGACTTAAGACGGGATCGCCGTGCGGTCCCAGAATAAGAAAGGTAGGAGGCAATGACGAAAGGCTTGCATGTCCCAAGTGAGATTGGGCAGCTCAAGAAGGTCTGCCTGCACAGGCCCGGCGAGGAACTGCTGAATCTGCCGCCGTTCGAGCTTGAGCGTCTGCTCTTCGACGACGTCCCGTTCCTCGAGGTCGCTCAAGAGGAGCACGACACCTTTGCCCAGATTCTTCGTGATCAGGGCGTCGAGGTTCTCTATCTCGAGAAGCTCGTCGCCGAGGTCTTTGATGCCAACCCCGACGCCCGCCAGGAGTTCCTGGATCAGTACATCGCCGAGGCCGGCATCAAGGGCAAGGAGATGCCCCGCGTCGTCCGAGAGAAGCTCGATTCCATCAAGGACAACCTCGAGTTTGTCCAGAAGACCATGGCTGGTCTCACCAAGGCCGAGATCGAGATGCCGCATGTGAGCTCCGTCACGCTCGACTCCATGGTCAACACCGAGTCCGAGTCCGATCTCATCATCGACCCGATGCCGAACCTCTACTTCACCCGCGACCCGTTCGCGGTCGTTGGCAACGGCGTCTGCCTGAACCGTATGTACTCCGTCACCCGCAACCGCGAGACCCTGTACGGTAAGTACATCTTCAAGTATCACCCGGATTATAAGGATGTCTCCCTGTACTTCCGTCGTGACGCCGCCTACCACACCGAGGGTGGCGACGTGCTCAACATCAACGAGCACACCCTGGCCGTCGGCATCTCCCAGCGCACCCAGGCTGCCGCCATCGACGTCATGGCCCAGAACATCTTCTGGAACAGCGATTCCAAGGTCGATCGCATCCTCGCCTTCGACATCCCGAACAACCGCGCCATGATGCACCTCGACACCGTCTTCACCCAGATCGACGTGGATAAGTTCACCATCCACCCGGCGATCATGGGCACCCTCAAGGTGTACGAGCTCACCCCGGGCAAGAACCCCGGCGAGGTCAACATCAAGGAAATGGTCGACACGCTCGAGCACGTCCTCGAGGACGCCACCGGCGTCGACCAGATCAAGCTGATTCCCTGCGGCGGCGGCGATCCCATTGCGGCTGCTCGCGAGCAGTGGAACGACGGCTCCAACACGCTGGCTGTCGCCCCCGGCAAGATCTGCGTCTATGCCCGCAACACCGTCACCAACGACGTGCTCTACAAGGAGGGCTTGGAGCTTCTGGTCTGCCCGTCCGCCGAGCTCTCCCGCGGCCGTGGTGGCCCGCGCTGCATGAGCATGCCCTTCTGGCGCGAGGATCTCTAAGCACTAGCTTCGACGGCGCATCGGCTCCGGTGCGCCGTCGCACTTCGCCGTGGTATCATCCGCGGCATTCGTTCTACCTTCTATGTGAAAGGAGCCCACATGGGCGTTAACCTCTCTGGCCGCAGCTTCCTGCGTCTGCTCGACTTTACCACTGAGGAGATCGAGTACCTGCTCAAGCTCTCCAAGAACTTCAAGGACCTCAAGCGCACGGGCACCCCGCACCGCTACCTCGAGGGCAAGAACATCGTCCTGCTGTTCCAGAAGACCTCCACGCGCACCCGCTGCGCCTTCGAGGTCGGCGGTATGGACCTTGGCATGGGCGTCACCTACCTCGACCCCGGCTCGTCCCAGATGGGCAAGAAGGAGTCCATCGAGGACACCGCCCGCGTCCTCGGCCGCATGTATGACGGCATCGAGTTCCGCGGCTTCGACCAGGAGGACGTCGAGGAGCTCGCCGCCAAGTCCGGCGTTCCCGTGTGGAACGGCCTGACCGACCTGTGGCACCCCACCCAGATGCTCGCCGACATCCTGACCGTCCAGGAGAACTTCAATTACGACATCAAGGGCAAGACCCTCGTCTTCATGGGTGACGCCAAGAACAACGTCGCTCGTTCCCTCATGGTCGTGTGCGCCAAGCTCGGCATGAACTTCGTGGCTTGCGGCCCGAAGGAGTGCATGCCCGCCAACGATGTGGTCGACGCCTGCAAGCCGATCGCCGAGGCCAATGGCTGCACCATTACCCTTACCGAGGATCCCAAGGAGGCCTGCACCGGCGCTCACGTCATCTATACCGACGTGTGGGTGTCCATGGGTGAGCCCGACGAGGTTTGGACCGAGCGCATCAAGCAGCTCGAGCCCTATCGCGTCACCACCGAGCTCATGGCCATGGCCGATCCTTCCGCCATCTTCCTGCACTGCCTGCCGGCCTTCCACGACACCAACACCACCACTGGTGCCGAGATCGCCGAGAAGTTCGGCGTCACCGAGATGGAGGTCGAGGACGCCGTCTTCGAGTCCCCGCAGTCCAAGGTGTTCGACGAGGCCGAGAACCGCATGCACACCATCAAGGCGATTATGTACGCCACGCTCAAGTAAGAGCGCATCGTCTGCCCGCTCGGGGCGCATCGCTGCGCGTCCCGAGCGGTCCTTTTGGTAGTTTTCCCGCCGCTTGGGGCGTCGCACGGCACGGATTGCGCCCCGTCCATGCGGGATAAGCCTAAGTAATACAAAGAAGGGGGGATGAGAACAATGACTGAAACCGCCAAGAAAAAGCGCGGCATGCCCTCATCGTTCACCATTCTTCTTGCCCTATTGGCAATCGTCGCCGTCATCACCGTAATTGTTTCCGGTACGACGGATGCCGTGACCGCTGCTACGTTCAGCGACTTCTTCACGGCACCGGTCAAGGGCTTCGCCGATGCGTTGCCCGTCTGCCTCTTCGTAATGATCCTCGGCGGCTTCCTCGGCATGATGACCGAGACCGGCGCGCTGGACAACGGCATCGCCGTGCTCGTTCAGAAGCTCAAGGGCCGTGAGATTTGGATTATTCCGGTGCTCATGTGCCTGTTCGCCCTCGGCGGAACCTCCTACGGTATGTGTGAAGAGACGGTCCCGTTCTACGCCCTGCTCGCCGCCACCATGATGGCTGCCGGCTTCGACCCGCTGGTCGGCGCCGCTACCGTCCTGCTCGGCGCGGGATGCGGCTGCCTGGGTTCCACGGTCAACCCGTTCGCCGTCGGTGCCGCCGTCGATGCCCTTTCCTCCAAGGGCATCGAGGTTGATCAGACCATCATCATTGGTCTGGGCTTCCTGCTCACCGTCGTGACCACGCTGATCTCCATTATCTTCGTGATGCGCTACGCCAAGAAGGTCAAGGCCGATAAGGGTTCCACGTTCCTGTCTTTGCAGGAGCAGAAGGACGCCGAGGCCGCCCACGGCGCAGCTGCCGCCGAGGCAGCCAAGGAGGTCAAGCTTACCGGTCGTCAGAAGGCCGTTCTGGGCATTTTTGCTTTCACCTTCGTCGTCATGATCGTCGGTTTCATCCCACTGGGCGACCTTAATGCGGGAGTCGCAGGCTTCTTCGACAATTCGACCCACGAGACGGTCGAGACTGAGGTTACCGGTGGTGACCTCGCCGGCTTCTACGATGAAGAAAACGGTACTGCCACTGAGCTCGGCGGCAACCTCGCTGACGAAGTCGTGGGCGTTTCCTCTTCCGACGTCGAGACCTCCCAGGCTTGGTCTGCGGTTATCACCGGCCTTCCCATTGGCCAGTGGTATTTCGATGAGGCTTCCACGTGGTTCTTCGTCATGGCGATCGTCATCGGTATCGTGGGCGGCCTGTCCGAGAAGCAGATCGTGAACACGTTCATCACCGGCGCCGCCGACATGATGTCCGTCGTCCTGATCATCGCGCTGGCCCGTGGCATCTCCGTTCTCATGGCCGCCACCGGTCTGGACATGTACGTGCTCGACGCCGCCGCCGCCATGCTCAGGGGCGTTCCGAGCTTCATCTTCGCCCCTGTGGCGTTCCTGGTCTACTTTGGCCTTTCCTTCCTGATTCCGTCCACGTCCGGTATGGCAACCGTGTCCATGCCCATTATGGGTCCGCTGGCTGCCGGTTTGGGCTTCTCGCCCGAGGTCATGGTCATGATCTTCTCGTCCGCCATCGGTGTCGTGAACCTGTTTACTCCCACCTCCGGCGCGATCATGGGTGGCTTGTCGCTCGCCAAGATCGAGTGGACTACGTGGCTCAAGTTCGCCATGCCGCTCATTGTGATCCTCACGCTTGTGAGCATGGTTATCACGACGGTGGCCTGCATGGTGATCTAGTACCCGATGGGTGCTTTGCGGCCGCGATCATAGCGTAAGCACCCCATGTGGGCTCCGCGGTCGCTCAATAGCCGTCCGACCGGTCACTTGAATCGTCTTGCGATCGGTTGCGACCTACCTTTCTGCCCCCTCCCGTTTCCGTGCGCGGGAGGGGGCGCTTGTGTTTCGCGGCGGTGGGGCCTGTGCGTGTCGGGGCGATTGCGTGAAATGCGCGTGCGGCACGGGCGGGGGAGCGAAACTCGGCTACTATGTTTCGGTACCGCCATATGACAAAAGGAGCCGAACGCATGCGCCAGGGTTTCGATAACGAGAAGTACATTGCCAACCAAGCCGAGCACATCAAGGAGCGCATCGCCCAGTTCGGCGGCAAGCTCTACCTTGAATTCGGCGGCAAGCTGTTCGACGACTACCATGCGAGCCGCGTGCTGCCCGGCTTTGAGCCCGACAGCAAGTTCCGCATGCTTAAGAGCCTGGCGGATGACGTTGAGATCATCATCGCCATCAACGCCAACCATATCGAGAAGAACAAGGCCCGCGGTGACCTTGGCATCACGTACGACGAGGATGTCTTGCGCCTTGCCGACATTTTCCGTTCCAACGGATTCCTCGTGGGTGCCGTCGTGCTCACCCAGTACTCCGGTCAGCCTGCCGCCGACCAGTTCCGCCGCCGCCTCTCCATGCTCGGCATTACCTGCAAGCTCCATTACCCCATTGAGGGCTACCCCCACGATATCGACCTTATCGTGAGCGAGGAGGGCTACGGCAAGAACGAGTTCGTCGAGACTTCTCGTCCGCTCGTCGTCGTGACGGCGCCTGGTCCGGGCTCCGGCAAGCTCGCTACCTGCTTGTCCCAGCTCTACCATGAGCACAAGCGCGGTGTCGCCGCGGGCTATGCCAAGTTCGAGACCTTCCCCGTGTGGAACCTGCCGCTCACGCATCCCGTCAACATCGCGTACGAGGCAGCGACGGTCGACCTCGACGACGCGAACATCATCGACCCGTTCCATCTCGAAGCGCATGGTGTCACCACGGTCAACTACAACCGCGACGTCGAGGCGTTCCCCGTGGTCAAGGCGCTCATGCAGAAGATCTTGGGCGAGAGCCCCTATCAGAGCCCTACGGACATGGGCGTGAACATGGTGGGCTACGCGATCAGCGACGACGACGCTTGTCGCGAGGCGGCCAACATGGAGATCGTCCGCAGGTACTTCGGCGCCGCGGCCAACGTCAAACGCACGGGTTGCGGCTCTGAGCAGGTCGACAAGCTCAAGGCGATCATGCAGAAGGTCGGCGTCACCAAGGATCAGTCTCCGGCTCGTTCCGCAGCCTTGCTTAAGGAGGAGACCACGGGGTCGCCCGCGGGAGCCATGGTGCTGCCCGACGGCACGGTCGTCACGGGCAAGACGTCCACGCGCCTTGGTGCCGCGAGCTCGCTCATGATGAACGCGCTGAAGGCCGTTACCGGCGTCGACATTGAGCTCGAAGTCATCTCCAACGATGCCATCGAGCCCATCAGCCGCCTCAAGACGAGCCAGCTGGGCAGCGTCAATCCGCGTCTTCACCCGGACGAGACCCTCATTGCACTGTCCATCACCTCCGCTACGAGCGAGGTTGCTGCGCGCGTGCTCGCCGGTCTCCCCAAACTGCGTGGCTGCGATGCGTTCTTCTCGGTGATCATCTCGAGTTCGGATGAGGCGCTGCTGAGGAAGCTCGGCATCAACGTATGCTGCGAGCCCAAGTTCGAGCGTAGCGGGTATTATCACCGCTAAACCATGCTCCCCATGACGGACCTCGAAGACTGCTGCCGGGAATACCTTGCCCATCTGGTGGTGGAGCGCAACCTCTCGCGGAATACGGTGGCTGCGTACCGCCGCGACCTCGAGGGGTATCGAGCGTTCCTGCTCGGACGCGGTATCACAAGTCCATCCGCGGTGACCCGACGTGATGTGGAGGAGTTTGTGGCCTCGCGTCGCGACGCCGGGTCGGCGGATGCGTCGGTCAATCGCGCCCTTTCGGCCGTCAAGGGCCTTCACCGCTTTCTTGTCCGCGAGGGGCTGGTCGATACGCATCCGACATCGACCATTCGACTTCCCAAGGCCGAGCAGCGCCTTCCGGACGTCATCTCGATCGAATGCGCAAACGCCCTGCTCGATCAGGAGTTTCCTCAAACCGCCGCCGGAGAGCGGGACCATGCGGTGCTCGAGGTCCTTTACGGATGCGGGATGCGGGTGAGTGAGCTCACGGGTCTCGACATTCGTGACCTATATCTTGACGATGAGTTTGTCCGTGTGGTGGGAAAGGGATCCAAGGAGCGCCTTGTCCCCATCACAGGCTCCGCGCTCAGGGTTCTGCGCTCCTATCTTATAAATGGTGCCCGCAATGACCTGCTCCGCCATTCCCGCGGCACCGCCGTCTCCCCGTCGGTGTTCCTCAATGCTCGTGGCACCAGGCTCTCGCGTCAAAGCGTTCACGCTATCTGCGAGCGCTACGGCCGCATGGTTGGCATCGAGGGCCTGCATCCCCACACCTTGCGCCACTCATTCGCGACGCATATGCTCGCCGGTGGCGCCGACCTGCGCGCTTTGCAGGAGATTCTGGGGCATGCCGATATCTCCACGACCCAGCTGTACACGCATCTCGATCAGACGCAGCTGCGCGAAGTCTACCTTGCCGCCCATCCACGCGCCTAGGTTCATGGCCTGCCTTGGCGTCTGCGCCGCCGCATGGGGTGGGATGCTCGCCCACACGCCGCCCACAAGTCAGGCACAACTCGAAAATCGGTTCAACCTCAACTAGAAGGTTTAACCTGCGGATATCGCATCGACCCGTGGTGGTCGTACATTGCCCAAACACAAGATGTTGTGTGTGTCCAAACGGCTGTTCGCGTCCGTTTGATGGGGCGTTCGGGGTGCGTGGGGAGCTGTGGGGGAGAAAGTGGGAAAAAGTGTTGCGAAAGGGGAGAAGCCCCCATAGAATGAAAAGCGTCGACGGCGGGGTGGCTCCCGCATATGCCCACGAGTAAGCCTAAGGGGGTGTGCGCCAGTGTATTTCAACGGTACCTACGATCGAAATCTCGATGCGAAGGGACGTTTGTCCCTGCCGCCCGCCTTCAAAAAGCAGCTCGAGGGTCATGTGCGCGTCCTTCCCGCTCCTGAAAAGGAAGTCGATGCCCTGTACGTGTTCACTGAGGACACGTTCAAGGTCTGGGTTGACTCTGTGTTTGAGGCAAAGGGCGGGTTCAATCCCACCGACCGTTCTCACCGCATGGTCAAGGAGGCTCTGTACGGCGCGGCAACCACACTCGAAATAGACTCCGCCGCCCGCATCAGCCTTCCCGAGCATGACCGCAAGAAGGCTCACCTGGATCGCGAGGTCACGGTCGTCGGTGGCGACGACCGCCTGGTGATTTGGGATCGTGAGACCTATGCGGCACGTCAGGCTGAGACCGAGGATATCCTCGCGGGCTTCTTCGATTAGGAAAGGCCTTATGGACGCGAACGGGGGACAGGTACGTTGACACCTGAATATCGGCATGAACCAGTCATGCTCCAAGAAGTGCTCGAGCAGCTCCAGCTCGCAAGCGGGTCCGTTGTGTGCGATTGCACGCTCGGCGGTGCCGGACACTCGGTGAAGATGGCGGCGCAGGTTGGACCCCAAGGGCTGTTGCTCGGGATCGACCAGGACGACATGGCGCTCGAGGCGGCGGGAAATCGGCTTGACGTCGAGGCCCCGGGTACGCCCCACAAGCTCCTCAAGGGAAACTTCGGGGACTTGGACGAGCTCCTGTGCGCAGCGCAGGTGCCTGGCGTCGATGGATTCCTGTTCGATCTGGGTGTCTCGAGCCCCCAACTCGATATCCCTGGTAGGGGTTTCTCGTACAACGAGGATGCCCCGCTCGACATGCGTATGGATCCGGGAACCAACACCCTAAACGCAGCTGAGGTCTTGAACACCTATACCGAAGCCGACCTCGCCCGGATTCTTCGCGTTTATGGAGAGGAGAAGTTCGCTCGCCAGATCGCGCGTGAGATCGTGCGCCGTCGGCAGGTGACGCCGCTCCAGACGACGGGAGACTTCGTCGAGGCGATCAAAGCCGGTATACCGGCGGCGGCGCGTAGGCACGGAGGGCATCCGGCCAAACGCAGCTTCCAGGCGATTCGCATCGAGGTCAACCATGAGCTCGATGTGCTCGAACGCGGCCTCGAGGCGGCGGTTCGTTGGTTGAACCCGGGAGGTCGCGTATGCGTCATCTCGTACCACTCGCTTGAGGATCGCATCGTCAAGCAACATTTCCAGGAGCTCTCCAAAGGATGCACCTGTCCGCCGGACATTCCGGTGTGCGTGTGCGGGAACGTGCCGATAGTCAAGGTCACCACCCGCAAACCGCTGGTTGCGACGGCCGAGGAGGTCGCCCGCAATCCACGCGCGAGATCGGCGAAGATTCGCTGCGCAGAGCGTCTATAGCTCCGCGTTCGCCACCCGTTCGTCTCGCGCCGCTCGTATTATCACTGCTTCCGGGACGGAGGGTTGCATATCATGGGTTACCACACCTCAAACGCAGCATATGCCTATGATATGCAGCCCGAGACGTATGCCGGGCACGCTTCCGCCCCCACACCTTCTGCGCGTCCTCGCCTTGATGTCGTCACCGGTGCGGGCCGTGAGGCGAGCCAGGAGGTCAGCCCCCAGTTCACGCATTGCGTCAAGGTCTTCGCCGTGCTCGCGGTTCTGTTCGTCGCGATTGGCGTCTTCCGCGTGGCTCTTGCCGGCCTTACCACCGCAACGCTCAACAACGCCGCGACCCTCTCCAACGAACTTACCGAGGCTCAGGAGCAGAGCTCCGAGCTTGAGGTCATGCGTGCCGTGTATGGCTCGTCCACGCGCATCCGCGACCTTGCGGAGGGCTACGGCATGGTTACCGCGGACAGCGGTATCACGCTCGATTTCACCGAATATGTCGATTCGAGTGCCGACACCGGCGCGAGTGCGCTCTCTGCGCTCGGCCAGTAGTTGGGCGGCACGTCTTCATGTCTTCGAATTACGATAGGAGGCGGGGCTCCGGCCGCGCGGGCGGCTCGCGTGGCGGTGCCCAAGATGGGCTCCGTGGCTCGCGCAGCCCGCGTGGTGCACGCGGTGCACGTGAAGAGTCGCGTGGGCGCGATGCCCGCGTCAAGACCGATCTGCTTCATTCCGACTTGGCGCGTGAGAACATCTCGCGCCACGGCTTTCTCATGGGCGGTTTGGGGCTCGCCGGTCTGCTCATCACGGCGCGCCTTGCCGATTACCAGATCTTCAACGCCGACCGCTACCTCGCCGAGGCGGATGCGCGCCGCATGATAAGCCAAACGCTCTACGCCAAGCGCGGTACGATTTACGACCGCAACGGCACGGTACTCGCCTCGAGCGTCGAGTGCAAGAACGTCTACGTGAATCCGCAACTCATTGAGAAGAAGCAGCGCAAGAAGGCGATCGCCGCACTCGTTGACGTTTTGGGCGTCGATGAGGAGTACGTGGCCGATCTCATCGACCAAGACACGACCTTCGCCTATGTGAAGCGCCAGGTTGATGACGAGGATGCCGAGTTGCTCGCACAGAAGGAGATCGCGGGCATCGAGTTCGAGCCGTCAATCAAACGCGTGTATCCGAATGGCACGCTGGCGTCGCAGGTGCTCGGCATCGTGAACGTGGACAATGTGGGCGTTTCGGGCCTCGAAAAGCAATATGACGAGATATTGACGGGCGTGAACGGCTCGTTGGTTCGCGAGCGCGCCTTGGATGGCACGTTCATCGCCGGTGGAGCGTATAAGAAGATCCCCGCCCAAGATGGCATGGACATCGTGCTTGGGATCGACGCGAATATCCAGCGCGTCGCCGAGGACGCCATTGCCGAGGTGGTGGAGCGTGTGGGCGCCAAGAACGGTTCCGTTTTGGTGAGTGATCCCACGACAGGCGAGATCATCTGCGCGTGCTCGTATCCCACCTATGATCCTACTGACTTGGCAAACGCCTCGAACGAAGATCTCAATCTGCGCGTGGTGACCGATGTCTACGAGCCGGGCTCGGTCTTTAAGTCCTTCGTGGCGGCCGCGGGAATCGAACACGAGGGGATGACCCCCGACACCGCCATGGACGTGCCCGCCATGGTCCGGGTGGGCGATGACGAAGTCCGTGACGCCGATAAGCGCGATTATGGCCTCAATATGACGCTGCGCGAGATGATGCGGCGCTCCTCGAATACAGGGTTCGTCTTGGTGGGCGAGAAGATCGGTGCGGACGACTTCGACCGGTACGTCATCAAGGACTTCGGGTTCGGCACCTCGACGGGCATTGATTTTCCGGGCGAATCGCTTGGCATCATCAAGGGTCGATCCGAGTATGATGGCGCGACCCTGGGTTCGATGTCGTTTGGTCAGGCGCTTGCCGTCGAGCCGGTGCAGATGGTGCGCGCCATGAGCGCGATTGCGAACAAGGGCGTCATGACGACCCCTCATTTCCTCAAGACACGTGCCGGGCAAGAGGTCGATTGGACCGATGGCGAGCAGCAGGTGCTGAGTGCTGAGACCGCCGCCGCCGTTGCGGATATGATGCGAACGGTCGTCGATGAAGGTACCGGCACCGGAGCGCAGGTCTCCGGTTACGAAATCTCGGGAAAGACGGGAACCGCGGAGCGCGCCGTGGAGGGCACATCTGGCTATCAAGAGGGAAACTACATGTCTTCCTTCATGGGTTTCGCGTCCACCACTGATGCGCGCGCGATGTGCTACATCACGCTTGACGGCACGGCTGCCGGCTCCGATGCGGCGACTCCGGTGTTCAAGACGATCATGGAGACGGCGTTGCCGGCGTTGGGCATCAAGCCCACGCGATAGGGTTCACACAGCCTGCACCACATCGAAGGGCGGGCGGGGTACCATATCACGTTGCAAGGAGCGCGATCAGGAAGGGTTACCACTTAATATGGTTGAGATCGCAGTCAAGTACCTCGAGAGCACCACGGGCGCGCGCCGCGTCGCGGGTGATCCCGATCGCGTATGCCGCGGCGTCGTCATCGACTCCCGCGAAGTCGGGCCGGACGCCATCTTCGTCGCGTTCCCCGGCGAGCGCGTCGATGGAAACGATTTCGCCGCCGCCGCTATTGAGAAGGGCGCCGCCGCCGTCGTGATGACGCGGGAGCCCGACCAGACTCTCGTCGATGCCGCCCATGCGCGCAATTGCTCGTTGTTGATCTGCGACGACCCCACCGAGTTCCTCTTGCGCCTCGCCCAGGGCTACCGCGCGCGCCTGCACTGCACCGTGATTGGTGTGACGGGCTCCATCGGCAAGACCACCACCAAGGACGTATTGGCCGCCTGCCTGGCAAAGCGCTTCCGCGTTCACGCCACCGCGGGCAACTACAACAACCTTATCGGCTTGCCGTTGACCATCCTGTCCGCCCCCGCCGACACGCAGATGCTCGTCCTCGAGATGGGTATGAACGATTTCGGCGAGATCGCTCGCCTCACCGCGTGTGCCCAACCGACCTTTGCCATCATCACCAAGGTGGGCACCTCGCATATCGGCATGCTCGGGAGCCGCGAGGGGATCGCCCGCGCCAAGGCCGAGATTCTCCAGGGCATGCCTCCGAGTGCCGAGAACTTCGAGGGGCACCATTCCGCCCTCGTGCTGCACGGCGAGGATGATTTCACCCCGCTCATCATCGAGAAGTATGCGCGGCCTCGCGGCATCGATGTGGTGCTTGCGGGCACCTCGACCGATGATGACGTCTATGCGACCCATGTAGAGCTTGATGAGACGGGGTGTCCGCACTTCGACATCACGTTCGAGGATGGCTTGAGCTTCAAGACGCACCTGTCCATTCCGGGTGCCCAGTCGGTGCCCAACGCGCTGTTCGCCGCGACCGTTGCGCACCGTCTCGGCGTTCCGGGTTTCGAGATCGACGAGGCGTTTTCCTCGCTTGCACTGACTGGCCGCCGCGCGCAGGTCCGCCATGCGACCTGCGGTGCCCGCGTTATCGACGATTCGTACAACGCCAGCCCCGAATCCATGGCAGCCGGCCTCAACTTGCTCGAGAGTCTTCCGTGCTCCGGCACGCGTATCGCCATCTTGGGCGAGATGGGCGAGATGGGCGAGGAGGCTCCGCGTCTCCATGCGCTCACCGGTGCCTATGCCGCCGCGAAGCGTCCCGGCCTGCTCATCTGCGTGGGCGGTGAGCTTGCCGAGGAGATGGCCACTGCCGCGCGTCTCATGGGTCTCGACGAGGGCGACGTGCACGTCGTTCCGTCGTGCGACGTGCTTATCAAGCGCTTCGCCGGGGTGATCGGCGAACGCGACCTCGTGTTGGTGAAGGGTTCGCGTTTCGTCGGACTCGACCGATTTGTGGAAGAGGTGTGCGCCGATGCTCGGTAACCCCGCGTATCCCACGTACCAAGTCTTTTTGGCCATTTTCATCTCGGCGGTGATCGCCGGGCTGATCATGCCGCTGTGGATCCGTTTCCTTAAAAAGGACGGCATCGGTCAGCAGATCCGCGCGGACGGCCCGCAGTCCCACCTGGTGAAGGCGGGAACTCCCACCATGGGCGGTGTGATCATCTTGCTTGCCGTGGTGCTCACCTGCTTCATCATGGCTAAGCCCACCATCGACCTCATGCTCGCCGTGGGCGCGATGCTCGCCACCGGCGCACTTGGGCTCTTCGACGATGTGACCAAGGTCGTGCAGAAACGCTCCCTTGGCCTCACGCCCGCGGGCAAGATGATCGGTCTTACGCTGATCGTCTGCGTCTTCTTCGTCATCGCGGTGAACTACTGCGATGTGGCCCCGGTGATACGCTTTCCCGGCGGTTTTTCCATCGACTTGGGAATCCTCACCACGACGCTGACCATCTCCGGGATGACGATCGATATTCCGTGGCTGTACCTTGTGTTCGTGTTCTTGCTGCTTGCGGGCATGTCCAACGCCGTCAACCTCACCGACGGCCTCGACGGCCTGGCGGGCGGTACGGTCATGATCTCCATGATCGTGATGGCCGCCGTGTGCTTTGTGTGCCACGACGCCAACCTCGCCATATTCTGCGCGGCATGCGCTGGCGGCTGCATCGGCTTTTTGTGGTTCAACGCCTATCCCGCGCAGATCTTCATGGGTGACACGGGCTCCCTCGCCCTGGGTGGTGCTTTGGCCGCCGTCGCCGTGCTTACCAACACCGAGGTCGTCTCCCTTGTCGTGGGCGGCTTGTTCATCACCGAGACGCTTTCGGTGATGATTCAGGTTGCGAGTTTCAAGGCTACCGGCAAGCGCGTGTTCCTCATGGCGCCCATACACCATCATTTCGAGAAGAAGGGCTGGGCGGAGACCAAGGTGGTCATCCGGTTCTGGATCGTCTCCGCGGCGTTCGGAGCCCTTGGCCTTGCACTCTTCTTCCAGCTGGGTTAGGAAGTTCATATGCCGTTGCCGCAACGTTTCAGCCTTCTCGTCCTCGGGCAGGGAGGGTCCGGTCTCGAAGTCGTCTCATGGGCCGTCGATCACTTGGGCGAGCGTGTCAGCTCGGTCACAACGTACGGGGGCGCGAGTTCGGAACCCTCAGATCGCACGCGTGCGCTTGAGGCGCGAGGCGCCCGGTTCGTCTATGGGACCGAGGTTGTCGAAGGCACATACGATATTTGCGTGGCGAGTCCGGGTATCTCCGAGTTTTCCGAGTTTTTCCGCAATGCCGGGGCGGTGAGTGGCGAGATCATGGGCGAGCCTGAGTTCGCGTGGCGCCTATCGCCCGAACGCTGGTGCGCCATCACCGGTACCAACGGGAAGACGACGGTGACGTCGCTCACCAACGAGCTCCTGCGCGCATCGGGCCTGCCGAGCGTCGCGGTGGGCAATATCGGCAACGTCTGCATCCACGATGTCGATCGCCGCGTTGAGGGGGAGTGGTTCGTCGCCGAGCTTTCGAGCTATCAGATCGCCACGACGAGCGAGCTGCATCCGCGTGTCGCCGTTCTGCTCAATATCACGCCCGACCATCTGGGTTGGCACAAGACGCATGAGAATTACGCTCTGGCGAAGATCGGCTTGTTCCGCAATATGGACGAGAGCGATATCGCCATCGTCAACGTGGAGGACGAGGGCATTGCGGCCTTTGCCGACCGCGTGTATGTGCCGGGACGCCGCGTGCTCAAGCTCTCGCTTTCCGATGCCGGTGGCCCGGATGCCGCGTTCGTGCGTGACGGGAATCTTGTTGTGCGCCTGCACGGCGAGGAAACCGCCCTCGTGCGCGTGGACGAGCTCAATATCGCAGGCGCCCATAACACGTTGAACGCTCTCGCCGCGTCCACGGCGGCACTCGCCTGCGGGGCGAACGCGGAGGGTATCCGTGCCGGCTTGGTCGCGTTTCAGCCGCTGCCTCATCGTATTGAGCCCGTCGGTGAGGTTGCCGGCGTGACTTATATCAACGACTCCAAGGCGACGAACACCGACGCGGTCGAAAAGGCCCTCACTGCCTTTCCCAACGATCGCGTGATCTTGTTACTGGGCGGTGCCGATAAGGGTACTCCGCTCGATGAGTTCATGTCCGTCGTGGTGGAGCACGCCACTGCCGTCGTGTGCTTCGGAGCCGCCCGCGAGCGATTCCGCGCCGCCTTGGCCGAGGCTCCCGCTTCCACCGAGATCGATATCGCCGAGGCCGATGACTTGCGCGATGCCGTGGACGTTGCCCGCTCCCTCGCGCAGCGCGGCGACGTCGTGTTGCTGTCGCCTGCGTGTGCGTCATTTGACGAGTTTTCCGGCTTCGAGGAACGCGGCGATGCGTTCCGATCTTACGTGGCGGAGCTTTCCGCCCTCGAGGGGTAACGCACCGTGGATGAGCCCAACGTCGTCTCCGGCGTGGCCGACGATGCCAAAAAAGACAAAAGGCCGTTTGGCGCGTTCCGTCGCACGCGCGATGAGCGCTCGGTAACTTCGGGCGGTTCGAGCGCGTCTCAGGCGCGTCCCGGCAAGAGATCTCGCCGTGGTGCCACGGCGACCAGTCATTCCGAGTTGGGGGAGAAGCTGATCGCCGGCGTTCCCGCGCGGATTATGCGTCCCCGCCTCGTGTTCATCTCGTGCCTGATCGCGATCTGCGCCTTCGGGTTGCTGATGGTGTACTCTGCATCGTCTGTCGAAGCCCTCAAGGAGGAGGGAAGCTCCTGGCACTACGTCTTTCGCCAGGCCATCTTTATGGTCATCGGGTTCAGTGCGTTCGCGGTTATCGGCACGCGCAAGATCATTCCCTGGCAGGCGTTTCGCACTCGTTTCGTGACGAGCGTGTGGTGGGCAGTCGTCGCGCTGCTCGTCATTGTGTTGGCGGTCGGTGCCGGTGGCGAGACGTGGGGCGCCTCTCGTTGGATTCCACTGGGCTTCTTCAACTTGCAGCCCGCCGAGCTCGCCAAGCCCGCGGTCATCGTCTACGCGGCAAACATCCTCGCCGCGTATTACGACGATGGCACCCTCGACACCTCGTCGTTCTTGTTTTACCTGCTGCTTTGCGTGGGTGTGCCCGCGGTGCTCATCTTTGCCGAGCCCGACCTGGGAACCACGATCATCATTGTGGCGACGGTCTTTGCCATGGCCTACATCTGCGGCATTTCATACCGCCTGATCGCCGGCGCATTCGTGCTGATGGTCTTGGCGGGTATCATTCTGGCCGTCGCATCGCCCTACCGTTTCGCCCGCCTCCTCGTCTTCCTCGACCCGTGGAGCGACCCGTACGGCGACGGCTTCCAGGCGACGGTCGCCATCATGGCATTCGCCTCGGGCGGTCCGTTCGGTCGCGGCATCGGTAACGCGACCATGAAATATTACTATCTGCCCGAAGCCCACAACGACTATATCCTTGCGATTATTGGTGAGGAACTCGGTTTTGTTGGCATGGCCATCTTCGTCGCCGTGTTCCTTGCCATGATCGCCGCGGGGTTCTACATCGCGCGCCGCTCGCCGACCCTCCATGGCCAGTTGGTCGCTGCGGGCTGTTCGTTTGTCTTGCTCATCCAGTTCATCATCAACTCGTTTGGCATCTTGGGCCTTTTGCCGATGACGGGTAAACCGCTTCCGTTCGTCAGCTACGGCGGTTCTTCGGTGCTCACGTCGCTCATACTTGCGGGATTCATCTTCCGCGTCTCGGTCGAAAGCAACGTCCAAACCTCTGCCGACCGCCGTCGCGCAAGCTTCCATGTTATGGCTGCGGGTAACGTGGAGGAGGATTCCGGTGTGGGCGATCCTATGCCGCGCGGTCGTGGCGGATTGCGCGTATACGAAGGGGGCGCCCCATCTTTGCCCGATCGTCCGCGCGGTCCGCGTCCGCGTGGCGCGCGGAATGTCCGCGCATCGGAGCGGATGCCGCGCCCAGGTGGGTATCAGCGCGTGGATTTGGGCGGCGGTGCCTCCGAACGACTCCGTTCGCGTGACGCACGGCCTCGGGTGGATTATGGTGGTATCGCAGGCAACCCTCGCCCGCGCCGTTCCGGTGAGTCTGGTCGCGGTGATGGTAGAGGGCGAACGGGGAGGAGCCGTTATGACCGATAGCAGGCATTTGGTGGTCGCCATCGCCGCAGGTGGCACCGCAGGCCATGTGAATCCCGCCTTGGCACTCGCGGATGAATTGCGCTCCCGTGGGCACGAGGTTCACTTTTTTGGCGAGACGCGTCGTTTGGAGGGCTCACTTGTGCCCCAGGCGGGCTTCCCGTTCCACCCCGTTCACGTGACAGGCTTCGATCGACAGCGTCCGTGGACGCTCGTCACGGCCCTTATGCATCTAGCGCGTGAGGAGCACCGCTTGGTGGGCGAGTTTCAGTCTGGCTCCCTGCTCATGCCGGATGTTGCGATCGGTTTTGGGGCATATCTCGAGTTGCCGCTCGTGCGCGCCGCGGCTAAGCTCGGCATTCCCGTTGCCCTGCACGAGCAGAACTCCGTTCCCGGTCTTGCCAACAAGCGCTCCGCCAAGCTCGCGCGGCTCATCGCAACCGGTCAGCCGAGCGTGGGGGACATCCTTCGCGAGCATGCCGGCTCTGCCACGCGCATCGTGTTCACCGGCAATCCTGTACGCCGCAGCGTGCTTGACGGCGACCGCGCACGTGGCCGCGCCGCTCTTGGAATCGATGAAGACGCGACGGTGTTGTTGGTCTTTGGCGGGTCCCTGGGAGCCAAGCACCTCAATGAGCGGCTCGCGGAACTCAAAGGCGCACTGCTCGCGATCGAGGGCCTGCATGTGGTTCAGTCGACGGGCAAGGGTGGCTACGATGACGCCGTCGCGGCCCTCGATCTGAGTGGCGACGAGGGCGCACGCTGGCAGGTCCGATCCTATATCGACGACATGGGCGATGTCCTCGCCGCCGCCGACCTTGTCTTGTCCCGCGCCGGCGCATCCTCAGTGGCCGAGATCGCCGCCCTCGCGGTGCCCTCTATCCTCGTTCCGTACCCCTTTGCCACGGCCGACCATCAAACCACCAACGCCCGCTTGCTTTCCGACGCCGGTGCCGCTGTGGTCTTTGCGGATGCGGACATCGATGGCGATTCTTTCCGCGAAGAGCTGCTCACCTTGTTGCACGACCCCGCCCGCCGCTCCGCGATGCATGACGCCGCCTGCGGCCTAGCCCAAGATAAAGCCGCCCAAGTCCTAGCCGACGAGCTAGAAGCCCTCGTGTAAGGGGGCCCATCGACAGAGTCCCCGCAGCCCCTCTCCTGCGGACATCGTCCCGCGCGCAGTTCGCGAAGCGCTGTTTGAGCACGGGATGATATGCCGTGGGGCGGGGCGATGGGACCCGAGGCAATGCGAATGGCGTATACTAGATTAGTTTACGTATGCGATCATGCGAGGAGAGTCATGTCGACCATTGCAGTTCCCGAGGCGACGACCGCCCCGATGTTCAAGAGCGCTCACTTTATCGGCGTCGGCGGTGCCGGCATGAGCGGCATTGCCTTGGTTCTCCATGAGCGTGGGTTCACCGTCACGGGTTCCGACCTCAAGACCTCCCGCTATGTCCGTCAGCTCACGCGCTCCGGCGTCAACGTCCACGTGGGGCATAAAGCCGCCACGATCGATGAGGTCAAGCCCGATGTCGTGGTGGTTTCCACGGCGATCCCCGAGACTAATCCGGAGCTCATGCGCGCGCGTGAGCTCGGTATTCCCGTTTGGCACCGCGCCAAGATGCTTTCTGCCCTCGGGTATGGCCGCACGACGGTCGCCGCTGCTGGTACGCACGGCAAGACGACGACCTCTTCTATGGTTGCGACTATGCTCGACCGCATGGGGCTCGACCCGAGCTTTTTGATCGGCGGTGTCGTTGAGGGCTATGGGACCAACGGCAAGAACGGCGATGGGGAGTACTTCGTCGTCGAGGCGGATGAGTCGGACAGCTCCTTCCTCTACCTCGATCCCCATGTTGTCATCGTGACCAACGTCGAGGCCGACCACATGGACCACTATAGCTCGCTCGCCGAGATCGAAGACACGTTCTGCGCGTTTATGCGTTTGGTGGACGAGGGCGGCGCGGTTATCGTCTGTGGTGAGGATCCGCGCCTCGTCGAGCTCGCCCGTTCGACTGGTCGTTCGGTGTTCACCTATGGTGAAGGCGAGGGTTTCGACGTCGTTTGCACGCCGCGGGCTTCCAGCCATACCTTCGGTACCGATTTTACGGTCGCTCTTCCCGATGGGGCTGTTCGCTCCGTCTCCATTAAAAACAATCCCGGTCGTCATAACATGCTGAACGCCACTGCCGCCCTTGTTGCGGCCTATGTGCTCGGCCTCGATACACAGGAGGCCGCGACGGCCCTCTCCACGTTCGAGGGTGCCCGCCGCCGTTTCTCGCACGTGGGTGAGACCCGCGGCGTCATGCTCGTGGATGACTACGGCCATCACCCGACCGAAGTGAAGGCGACGCTTCATGCTGCCAAGTCTTTGGACTTCCAGCACGTTGTCGTCGTGTTCCAGCCGCACCGCTATTCGCGTCTCCAGGCGCTGTGCGATGACTTCGTCGACGCGTTTGCAGATGCGGATACCGTTGTGCTCGTAGATGTCTTCCCTGCGGGCGAGATGCCCATCCCCGGCGTGACGAGCAAGATGCTCGCCGATAAGATTCGCGCCGCCCACCCCGACAAACAGGTGCGTTACGCGTCCGACCATCAGTCCCTCATGGCCTGTTTGGATGAGGTCGCGCAGGCGGGCGATCTGCTCATCACCATGGGTGCGGGCGACGTCACCGCCGTCGGCCCCGATTATCTCGAGTATGTCGCGAGCAAGGATCAATAGTCGATGGGTGTGTTCAACGCCGTCATGTCGCTCTCGGGCACGATCGACACGGACATTATCGAGCAGGAGAAGCTCGCCCGTCACACGAGCTATCGCATTGGCGGCAAGGCCGATCTGTTCGTGACCTGCCATAGCTATCATTCCCTGCGCCGCACCATCGAGGTGCTCGCCCGCGAGCGGGTGCCATGGGTCATTATCGGAAAGGGCTCCAACCTGCTCGTCGCCGATGAGGGTTATCGTGGGGCGGTCATCACGCTCGGCAGTGAATTCTCCCGCTTCGTGCTGGGTGAAGATGGTCGAACCATCACCGTCGGTGCCGGTGCCATCCTCGCGCGCCTGGTGAACGAAGCCCTTTCCAAGGAGCTCGCGGGCCTTGAGTTCGCGGTGGGCATTCCGGGAACCGTGGGAGGCGCGATTTCCATGAACGCCGGCTCGCGAACCGAGTGGATTGGAACGCTTGTTCAAGATGTCATGACGTATAAGCCGAGCGAGGGGATGCGTCATTACGGGCACGACGACATCGCCTGGGGGTATCGCGAGTGCGGAATTCCGCGCGATGAGATCATCCTCGAGGCGACACTTGAACTCATGCCGGGCGTGAAAGATGAGATTCGCACTCGCATGGAGCGCGCCCTAACGCGTCGCCGTCGTACGCAGCCGCTCGGCGTTCCGTCCTGCGGCTCGGTGTTCCGCAACCCCCCCGATCGCGCCGTGGGCGCCATGATCGAGGAATGCGGATTAAAGGGTTTTTCTCAGGGCGGGGCGGAAGTCTCGTCCGTTCACGCTAACTTTATCGTGAACAAGGGAACCGCTTCCGCGGCAGATGTCTCCGCGGTCATACGGCACGTGCACAAGACGGTAAGGGAGAGGTATGGCGTCGAGCTACAACCAGAAGTCAAATTCCTCGGCTTCTAGGGCTCCCAAGCCTACCTATCGTCGTGCCGCGGCAGCCAAGAAGACCCCGGCTTCCAGGAACCCGTCGTCGGCTCCTCGGCCCGCTCCCGCCTCGAGGGCGTCGACGAAGCCCAAGCCCGTCTCTGCGCGTTCGCAGATTGCCCGGCCTGCGTCTGCCATGGGCGTCTCGAAGGCAAAGCGCCCTGTCCCCACCAAGCGTGGCGTGGTTCCCGGCAAGAGCGCCAAGGCCTCTGCCCGGCAAAGGCAATTGCCCCACGGCACGCGCCCCGTCGCTTCCCCCGCGGCGGTTCGAGCTGCCGAGAAAAAAACTTCCACCGCTCATGTTTCGTCTTTGACATCCGGTAAGAATAAGGCCGCAAAGATCGCCGTGCCCGGGGTCAAGCGCGCGAGCATGCCCGCTGCTGGTAAGCCCAGCTCGAAAAAAACGGGTGTCGTCCGCGTCCTGCGTCCCCTCATGGGGGTCTTCACGGCAATCGGGGGCTTCTTTACCGCGCTCGCTTCAAAACTCAACATCCGCAAACCGAGTCGAGGCGTGCTCATCGCTGGCGTGGGCGGATTTGCCGCCGTGGCACTTGCCGTCGTCGTCATTGCGAACTCTGCGCTCTTTGAGGCCTCCGATATTCAAGTGCGGGGTAGCGATCACGTTGAGCAACAGACGGTGCAGGCTCTTGTCGATATTCCCGAGGGGACGACCCTGCTCAACGTCGACGAGAAGGCTATTCTCGAGCAGCTCCAGGCGAGCCCGTGGATCAAGGGCGTTCAGATTGAACGCTCCTGGCCGCATGCGCTCGTCATCACGCCTGTGGAACGCCAACTGAAGGCCATCGCGTATATCACCGCGGACGAGATCGCCTGGGCGATCGGCGATGACGGTACTTGGATTGCTCCCGTGACCCTTCTGGTCGCCGTCGATGCGGAGGGCAACGAAGTGGAGGTGGGCGAAGATGGGTCTGTGCCCGAGGGTGCCACCCTGCTGTCCTCCCAGGAGGCCGCGTTGAGGGTCGCACAAGATTCCGGCGCCCTTCTTTTGACCGATGTGCCCAGCGATATCTCCCCCAAAAGCGGCGAGCCGGTGAATTCGGACGTGGTTTTGGCGGGACTTGAATACGCAAACGGCTTTTCCTCGGAGTTCGTGGCGCAGATCAAGAGTTTGTCGGTCTCGTCGGTGGAGGCAATTTCGGCATATCTGATCTCCGGCGTTGAGGTCTCGCTCGGCGCGCCGGACAATATCACCGAGAAGGAGCGCGTGGTCACCAAGCTGCTGTCCCAAGAGACGGGTGTGTCGTTCATCAACGTCCGTGAGCCTGGCGCCTACACGTTCCGTAGCGCTCCACAATAGGCTGCCGATGAGGGTTGACTGGTAATGCTCACGAGGTCTGGCGCGTTTCTGACGCGCGCCATTTTTGCGCTCGCCGAACGGTCTTTGGGAATACCAGCGGAAATGCCGTATACTTCACAATATGCGCAGGTCGGTTTGACTTGAGAGCCTACTTTGTGCAAACATAGCACGGTTTACCTTGACTTTTAATCTCTAGTTGAGGGTTAACGTCGTGACGTTTCGCCTAAGGGCTAGCAACATAGCGTTCGAAAGGACCGCACATGCACGAGAACGAGATCAACAACTACCTTGCTGTCATCAAGGTCGTCGGCGTGGGCGGTGGCGGCACGAACGCCGTGAACCGCATGATCGAGGAGGGCATCCGCGGCGTTGAGTTCGTCGCCATCAACACGGACGCTCAGGCCCTGGCCATTTCCGATGCCGACATCAAGGTTCACATCGGCACCGACATCACCCGCGGTCTAGGCGCGGGCGCCAACCCCGAGGTCGGTCGTAAGGCCGCCGAGGAGAGTCGTGACGACATCGCCGAGGCGCTTGCCGGAGCCGACATGGTCTTCATCACCTGCGGTGAGGGTGGTGGCACCGGTACGGGCGCTGCCCCCATCGTGGCCGATATCGCGATGAACGACGTGGGCGCCCTGACCGTCGCCGTCGTGACCAAGCCCTTCACCTTTGAGGGCCGCAAGCGCAAGAATTCCGCCGAGGAGGGCATCAAGACCCTCGCCGAATCCGTCGACACCATGATCGTCATCCCGAACGACCGCCTGCTCGACATCGCCGAGAAGAAGACCACCATGCTCGAGGCCTTCACCACGGCCGACGGCGTCCTGTCCCAGGGCACCCAGGGAATCACCGACCTCATCACCGTCCCCGGCGTCATCAACCTCGACTTCGCCGACGTCAAGACCATCATGAAGCAGGCCGGCACCGCCATGATGGGCATCGGCGTCGCCTCCGGCGACACCCGCGCCGTCGATGCCGCGCAGCAGGCGATCTCCAGCCCGCTGCTCGAGAGCTCCGTCGACGGCGCGACGCGCGTCCTGCTCTCCATCGCCGGCTCCAAGGATCTCGGCATTCAGGAGATCAACGACGCGGCCGACCTCGTCGCCAACGCCGTCGACCCGGATGCCAACATCATCTTCGGTACCGTTGTGGACGAGTCCCTGGGCGATCAGGTTCGCATCACGGTAATCGCCACTGGTTTCTCTGATTCCAACGTGAACCGCCAGGACGAGCTCTTCGCTGCTTCCAAGGCTCCCCGTTCCGAGCGTTCCTCTGAGCCTGCCGCTGCTCCTGCGGCAACGCGCAACATCGGCGGCACTGAGCTTCCGAATTTCGGCAACGATCAGTTCGAGCTTCCCGACTTCCTCAAGCGCGGCAACTTCTAATTCGTCCACGTGACTTGTCGGAGGGGTCCGGCACTTGCCACGCAAACGTCCTCGCCGTCGAGCTTTGCTCAACGGCTGCGGAATGTTTGCTTAGGCAAGTGCCGGACCCCTCCTTGCGTTAACGTGGTAGAGAATTTGAAGGTGCCGAAAGCTCGGAGGCTTCGCGGCTCTCACGCGTAAGGTGGGGCGGCGGGGCGGCTTGCTGGAACTTGTGTTTGACGAGATGGGGGATATCGCTATGGAACGCGTTGTGGTTGATGGGGTGGCGCTTGTCGGTGGGTGCGACGGCGGGGTGCGATTCGGCTTCACGGAGCGCACGGGCGGCGTGTCCGAGGCTCCGTACACCTCGCTGAACCTCGGGTCCCACGTGGGAGACGATCTCGAAGCCGTTCTCGAGAACCGGCGGCGCGCGCTTCATGCGCTGTGTAAAGCCGCGCCTTTCGGCGGTCGCCCGGGCGCGTGGGCGGCCGAGGGCTTTGACGGTCTGCTCGACCGTCTCCTTGTTCCCAACCAAGTCCATGGCGACCATGTCGCCGTGGTGCGCGATTCGGACCCCGCCTCCCTGGCTTCTGTGCGGACCGAAATCGCCTCGGGCGCCGACGCGATCGTCTGCGTGGCCCCCGGTACGCCGGTGATGCTCTGCTTTGCCGATTGTGTGCCGGTCGTCCTTACGGCTCCATCCGGATTCGCCGTGATCCACTCCGGCTGGAAGGGGACGATCGCGCGTATCGCCGCCAAGGCGTCCCGTGCTCTCGCAGACGAGGCCGCCTGCACGTCCGAGGACATACGGGCCTATATCGGGCCGCACATCCAAGGTGATGAGTACGAGGTGTCCGATGAGCTCATCGGACGATTTGATGATGAGTTCGGCTGGCACGGCTCCGGTGTGACGCGCCTGCTCGACCTGTCGCGCGCCATCCGGCAGGCGCTCGTCGAGGCCGGCGTCCCCGCGTCGAGCATTTGGGAACAAGGCCTGTCCACCGTTCGCGATAACGATCGCTTCTTCTCATATCGGGCCGAGGGCGGGACGTGCGGGCGGCATGCCGCTGTCGCGGTGATCGCCTAGCCGGGAGCCTCGGGCTGGCCAGTGCTCCCGTTAGACGCCCTTATACGCGTGATTCTGGCAGGATGCTAGGAGTCGAAGCCGAAGGAGGGTAACAATGTCGAAAAGCGGCGCGATTTGAAGCCTATTTTTCGACGTTGTCACCCTCTGGATCGGTGATGGTCAACGGCCTCCCTTAGGGCAGCCCTTTCATTTCCCTGACATTGCGTTTACGCGAGGCGTGCGGGGCCGACGTTAGACTTGCCTGGTGTAAAACCACACGTCGCGAAGGACCCCCATGCGCAAACTGTTTTCCCGCCGGCTTATCGAGGCACGTCACGAGATGCTCTCCATCTACGAGGCGGTCGACCTTTCCTTGCACGATGCCGTGAACGCGTTTATCGCCAACGATAAGGATCTCGGCAAGAAGGCTCAGCGGGCCGCCGATCACGTCGATGCGCGCAGTGCCAACCTCGAAGCGGTCTGCTACAACCTCATTGCCACGCAGTCACCGGTCGCCTCGGACTTCCGCTTGCTGCAGACAATCATCTACGTGAACTTCAACCTCCAGCGCATGAGCGACAAGGTCCGCCGTATCGCACGTGCCGCGCGTCACAAGGTCGCTCAGGAAATTGAGCTTCCCGCCGAACTCGTTGACCTTATCGAACGTGAGGCGGAGAGCGTGTATCGCGTGCTCGGCGCATCGGTGTCCGCCCTGGTGAACAACGATTTGGGGATCGTGCTCGATCTCTCCAACCAGGACGAGGCGGTTCACGAGATCTACGAGCAGTTCTTCCGCACCTTCAACCGTATGAACGCCGAGGACATGGCAGATGATTCATCGCTCGACGACCTGCGCCGTGTCATCATGGTGTCGCGCTACCTCGATCGCATCGCCGCCATCTCCATCGACGCCGCGTTCCGTTTGACGTTCCTGCTCACGGGCCAGCGCCTGTGCGCCGATGACCTCGCCGATGCCGATGAGGATGAGCTGGAGAGCATGCGCGTTCCCGCGGGTGAGGGCGTGACGCTCGATCCCGCTCGTGACGCGCGCTACGTCGCCGCCCTTGCGCCCGACGAGGTGGGCGAGGCGCTCGCGTCGCTTATCGAAGACGGCGCCGATACCGAACAGACGGAATAGTCGCGCCCAAAGGGTGTTTATAGGGGCTTGGGCTCGTCGAGCACTTGCGCAGGTACAACATTTGATACCATATCGGGATGTGGCGCGGGTGTAGGGTGCACCCGCGTGCCTGCGTCAATCGCTCGAAGAGATCGGAGTCCCTCCGTGCGACGTATTCCCTCCGCCCAGTTCTGCAATGCGCGTGCAGCGACATCTTTCGCAGATCGAGGGCAAGAAGGTTCGGTTCCGCTCAAGCGCCGCCGCATCCCGCTGTTTCTCGCGACAGCGGTTGTGTCCCTGTCGACTATGGCGGCCCTGTCCGCCTGCAGCTCGGAGGGTGCGACGGAATCCATTACCGTGGCCGGCTCTACGACCTGCCTGCCCATCGCCGAACAAGCCGCTGAGCTCTTTAAGGAAGAGGCCGGCATCGGCGTGCTCGTGAGCGGTCTTGGGTCCTCTGCCGGCATCGAGGCCGTCTCGACCGGTACCGCCGAGATTGCGACGTCCTCGCGCGGGCTCAATGCCGAGGAGTCCAAGCTCGGCCTCACCACGGTGCCGGTGGCCCATGACGGCATCGCGGTGATTGTGAACACGGAGAATCCCGTGCATGACCTCACGATTGAGCAGCTGCGTGGCATCTATTCGGGCCAAATCACCAATTGGAGCGAGGTCGGTGGCGAGGATCTGACGATTCAGCTCGTCAACCGCGATGAGGCCTCCGGCACCCGCGAGGCGTTCAAATCGATCGTCATGGACGGCTCCGCTTTCGACCGTCGCGCCGCCGTGCTCTCCGGCACGGGCCAGGTGCGCGATGTCGTGAGTCGTTCCCGCGGTGCCATCGGCTATATTTCCATGGGCTTCGTCGAGTCCAAGTACGCTCAAACGAGCGTGCGCGCCATGAGCGTCAACGGCGTTGCTCCGTCCGAGGGGACCATCGCCACGGGCGAGTACCCCATCTCACGCGATTTGTACTTCTTCACGAAAGGCGAACCGACGGGCGCCGCTGCGGAGTACATCGAGTACGTCCTCTCCGACGAGATGGATGAGCAGATCCGCGAGGCCGGCTTCATTCCGGTCGAAACGAGTGGGGAGGGAGCATGAGCCAAATGACCGAGCAGAACGCTCCGCGCAAGCGTGACTTGGCGCTCGTCTCGCGCAGCACCTATCTTAAGGAGAAGGCGCTGCAATACCTGTTTTTCGGCTGCGCGTTCCTGGCCGTCGTCACGGTCGTGCTCATCTTCGCGTTCACGATGATGCAGGCCGTCCCCGTGTTCACCGATATCGGCCTGGCGAACTTCTTCAGCTTCACCTGGGCGCCCACTGAAGGACACTATGGCATCCTGTCGCTCGCTGCCGGCACGGCGCTCGTGACGGTCGGCGCACTCGTCCTGGGCGTTCCGCTCGGCGTGGGAACCGCCGTGTACCTCACCGAGATCGCATCTGCTCGCGTGCGCGCCCTCATCAGCCCTGCCGTCGATCTGCTTGCGGGCATCCCGTCGATTATTTACGGCTTCTTCGGTATGGTCATCATCCGCCCCTTCGTCGCCGATCTCACGGGCGGTTTGGGCTTCGGCGCGCTCACCGCGTGGTTCGTGCTCGCCATCATGATCGTCCCCACGATCACCACGCTCACCATCGACGCGCTTAATTCCATACCCATGGGTATCCGCGAGGCGAGTTTCGCGATGGGGGCCACCAAATGGCAGACCATCTACAAGGTCGTGCTTCCTGCCGCGAAATTCGGCATCGTCGACGCCGTCGTGCTCGGTATGGGTCGCGCCATCGGCGAGACCATGGCCGTCCTCATGGTCGTGGGTAATGCCCCGGTCATCCCCGAGTCTATCTCGAGTCCGGTCTCCACGCTCACGAGCCAGATCGCGCTCGACATGAGCTATTCCTCCGGTCTGCACCGCACTGCCCTGTTCGGCATGGGCGTGGTGCTCTTTATCGTATCGGCCGCGCTTGTGGGCATCGTTCGCCTGCTTTCCAAGATGAGGAAGGGGTAGGCCATGTCCCAAGCACAAGACGCCTCCAAGGTCCCCAACGCCGCTCCTGAGGCGGTTGTCCAGGCCGAGTCCTCCGCCCAGCGCATCAAGCGCGCGCTCGCTTCTGGTAAGAAGGAACGCATCTCCAAGAACACGAGCAACAAGATTATGCTCGGTGTGTTTCGCGTCGCTGCGGCCATCACCACGCTCGTGCTCGTTGCCATCATCGCCTACGTGGTGGTCAACGGCCTCCCGCATATCTCACTCGACTTCATCTTTGGGTGGCCCGAGGGCGTCAATGCCGAAGGCGGCATCTGGCCCACGATCGTGTCGACCGTCTACGTGACCGCCCTGGCGATGCTCATCTGCACACCCATCGCCGTGCTCGCGGCCGTTTACCTCGCCGAGTACGCCAAGCAGGGTCGTCTGGTCAACATTATCCGCTACGCAGCCGATACGCTCGCCTCAGTGCCCTCAATCGTCATGGGCCTGTTCGGCTACGCGTTGTTCGTCGAGGCGATGGGCTTTGGCTTGTCCATGATCTCGGCCGCCCTGGCCCTCGCGCTGCTCATGCTGCCCATCATCATGCGCACCACCGAGGAGGCCATCCGCGCCGTGCCCCGCTACATCCGCTGGGGCGCCTACGGCCTGGGCGCCACCAAGTGGCAGGTCGTGAGCAAGATCGTCCTGCCCTCGGCGTTCGGTCGCATCGCCACGGGCATCGTGCTCGGCATCGGTCGTGCCATCGGCGAGACGGCCGTGGTGCTTTATACGATGGGACAGGCCATCAACATGCCCATCACGCCCCTCGACTCCGGCCGCCCCATGACGGTCCATCTGTACCTGCTGGCGAATGACGGCATCAACATGAATGCGGCGTATGGCACCGCCCTGCTGCTCATGGCCATCATTCTCGCTTTCAACCTGTTCGCCCGCTGGCTTTCCCGCAAGAGCAAGTAAGGAGCTCCACGTGACCGTCTACCGTAACGCGCCCGAGGCGGCGCAGAGCGCCATCACCGTCAAGGACTTCAACTTCTGGTACGGCGACTTCCATGCGCTCACCGATGTGAACCTGAATATCGCCAAGAACAAGATCACCGCGTTCATTGGACCCTCTGGTTGTGGTAAGTCCACGTTCCTGCGCTGCATGAACCGTATGAATGACCTTATCGAGGGTACGCGCAACGAGGGCGCGATGGAGCTCGACGGCTCCAACATCTACGCGGAGGGCGTCGACCCCGTTGACCTGCGTCGCCGTGTGGGCATGATCTTCCAGCAGCCCAATCCCTTCCCTAAGTCGATCTACAAGAACGTCGCGTTCGGCCCGCGCCTTCAGGGCGTCACGAGCAAGAGCGATCTGGACGACATCGTCGAGGAGTCCCTCAAGCGTGCCAACCTCTGGAAGGAGGTCTCCAACCAGCTATCTAAAGACGGTCTGGCCCTCTCGGGCGGTCAGCAGCAGCGTCTTTGCATTGCCCGCGTGCTCGCGGTGCAGCCCGACGTGCTGCTCATGGACGAGCCTTGTTCCGCCATCGACCCCACGAGCGTGCAGAAGGTCGAGGACCTCATGGCCGAGCTCGCGCCCGAGATGACGATCATCATCGTCACCCACAACATGCAGCAGGCCGCGCGCATCTCCGACCACACCGCGTTCTTCCTGCAGGAGGTTGCAGGGGAGCCCGCGACGCTCATCGAATACGGCGAGACCGACGCCATCTTCACCACTCCCATGGATAAGCGCACCGAGGATTACATCACCGGTCGTTTTGGGTAACCTGCATCATGATGTGCGATTGGGGGTTAGGCCCCTTTTCACACATTTCTACCACCTGCCTGTTAGGAGGCGCACATGCGCAAATTGTTTTCAAGCCAGCTCATCGAGGCGCGCCACGAGATGCTTTCCATTTTCGAGTCGATCGACCTCACGCTCCACGATGCCGTCACCGCGTTCGTGACCGACGACATGGAGCTCGCGCGCCGCGCCAAGAAGAAGACGTACAAGATCGACGCCCGTTGCGCCAACCTCGAGGCCGTCTGCTACAACCTCATCGCCACGCAGTCGCCGGTCGCCTCAGATTTCCGTCTGCTGCAGACCATCATCTACATCGACTTCAACCTCCAGCGCATGAGCGACAAGGTCCGGCGTATCGCGCGTGCCGCCAAGCGCAAGGTGAACAACGACATCGAGTTCCCCGCCGAGATGGTTGCCCTCATCGAGCAGGAGGCGGCGAGCGTCTACCAGGTTCTCGGCTCAACCGCCGCAGCGCTCGTGAACAACGACCTCGCCGCGGTGCTCGCCCTCTCGGAGGAGGACGAGGCCGTGCACGGTGCGTATCAGGAGTTCTTCCGTGTCTTTAACCGCACTGAGACGATGGAAGTGGCCGATGACGCCCAGATGGACGACTTCCGTCGTACCGTCATGGTCTCGCGCTACCTGGACCGCATCGCCAACATCGCCATGGAATCCGCCTATCGCCTCGTGTTCCTGCTCACCGGTCAGCGTTGGGGCGCCGACGACATCGCCGATGCGGATGAGGAGGAGTTGGAGAGCATGCGCATCCCCTCGGGCGAGGGCGTGACGCTCGACCCCGTGAGTGATGCGCGTTACGTCTCCGCCCTTGCGCCCGACGAGGTTGGTTCCGAGCTCGCGGCCCTCATTGCCCGCGTCGGGACGGATGGTGAGTAACCGACCATGAATGCTTCGTACGCAAATGATATCGTTGAGCGTCGTGCGGAGATCCTCGCGCGTATGGATGCGGCACTGGCAGTGAGCGGCCGTACGTCCGGTGACGCGACCCTCGTGGCGGTGTCGAAGACGGTTGGGGTGGGGGAGGTTCTCGCTGCGATCGACGCCGGGTATCGCGTGTTCGGAGAGAACCGACCGCAGGAACTCAATCGCAAGCTCGAAGGACTATCGGCTGTTCACGACCTGCCCGACGTGCGTTTCGATATGATCGGCAATCTTCAGACGAATAAGATTAATGCCGTACTTGGGCGCGTCGGCCTCGTCCACTCCATCGGCTCGCTGCACCTCGCATGCGCCGTTGCATCGCGTGTGGAGCGTCGCATGGAGACTGGCGAACTCGACGTCCCGCAAGACGTCCTCATCGAGGTGAACGTGAGCGGCGAGGAGACAAAGGGGGGATTTTCTCCTGCGGATCTTCGCCGTGAGTTCAACGAACTGCAGGGTCTTTGTGGAATCCGCATCAAGGGGCTTATGACCATGGCTCCCCGTGGGGATAAAGATACGGCTCATGCGTGTTTTGCCGGCTTGCGCGAGTTGCGTGACGAGCTTTCGCGGGAGAGCGGCCTGCCGCTTTCCGAACTTTCGTGCGGTATGAGCGAGGACTTCGAGGTGGCGCTTGAGGAGGGTTCCACCATCGTTCGACTCGGGCGTGTGGTCTTTGACCCATCCTTTGCAGTAAGATAGGCGGGTACGCCCATACAAGGCGCGAAGAGAGGTAGAGACGTGAGCTTTTTAGATGATATCAAGAGCCGTTTTGGCGCAGGGCGCGGTAGCGCCTCGGAGCCGTACGGCGATGATCAGTATGACGATTACTATGGCGAAGACGGCGATGCCGGTTACGAGGATTACCCGGCGGGATACGGACAGCCCGCACAGGATACCTACCGCGGTTACGAGCCCTCGGATTCCGGGAACGGCATGCTCGGTCAGACGCGCCGTGGCGAGGCGGAGTCCGTTGCCGTGTATACACGTTCCGGACAGCTGGTCGGCGAGGCGGATCGTCATGCCAGCTCCTATGGCGCCCCCACGGCAACCGGCCGCGATGGTGCCTATCGCCCGGGCGCCTATGACACGCCCTCCAGTTATGCCCAGGCGCAGTCGCAGCGCGCCGCGATGAGCTCCGTGCCGACTCCCGCCGCTCCAACGTCCACCGAAGCCCGTGTAAGCGCCGTGCTCGAAGGCACGCCTCAGCTCCCCGCCTACGTTCTGCGTCCCGAAAGCTACGATGATGTCGAGACCGTCGTTCGCCGCGTCCGCACGCGTCAGCCCGTCGCGCTCGTGTTCGCGGGTGTGCGCACCGAGGTCGCCAAGCGCGTCCTCGACTTCAGCTACGGCTTCGCCTGTGGATCTGGAGCGAGCGTTCGCGAGGTGGGCGACCGTGTATTCATTGTTTTGCCGCAGGGCTGCGAGGTCAAACAGACCGATCTCGCCAACCTCCGCAAAGATGGCTATCTTAAGCAGTAGGAGCCGCCTGACGTGATTTCGATTAACGCCCTTACCATCGCACGACTTGTTCAGACGCTGTTCAACTTCTACAGTTTTTTGGTTTTGGCCTACTGCCTGCTCAGTTGGTTTCCCATTCGTTCCGGTGGTCTCATGGAGGACATCGGGGCGGTTCTGCAGAGCATCGTCGGACCGTATCTGAACCTGTTCCGTAGATTCCTGCCTCCCATGGGGGGAATCGACTGGTCTCCCGTTCTTGCGATACTTGTGTTGAATCTGCTGGAGAACCTCATAATAAGGTTATTATTGTAGCGATTGACGCCGAGCGGAGCGCACCCCCAGTTGGTGCCCCTCGCGTACGAAAGGATTGACTCATGGCAATTACTCCCGCTGACATCCAGGCGCAGACCTTCTCCGAGGCCAAGCGCGGTTACGATCCCGCCGAGGTCGACGTTTTCCTTGAGAGGCTCGCCTCTGAGGTCGACGCCATGCTCAACAAGATCGTTGATCTCAAGACGCGTCTGACGGCAGCTGAGCAGGAGCTCGCGGCCGCCCAGACCCAGGCTCAGGCTGCTCCGGCTCCCGCGGCTGCACCGGCTCCTGCGCCCGTTGCGAATCCCGAGTACACGGCTACGGCAAGCCAGATCTCCGCTGCGCTCATCGCGGCTCAGCAGTCTGCCGACAACATTGTCGCCGACGCTCGCGAGAACGCCGACCGCATTCGCGCCGAAGCCGACGCCAAGGCTCGTGAGGTCATTCGTCAGGCTCTCGCCGAGAAGCAGAATGAGATCAACGAGATCGATCGTCTCAAGGCTTCCCGTGAGGAGTTCAAGGCCGAGTATCTCAAGCTGATCCAGCACTTCATGGATGAGGCTCAAAATGAGTTCCCTGCCGATTTACTCATGGGCACCCCTACGGGTTCCGAGGCCGTTGTTGCTGAGCCCGTGTCCGTACCGGCCCCTGAGCCGATGCCCGTCGCCGACCCGTTCGCACCGCTTCCGAATTTCGGCTCCGACGATCTAGACTAGACATCGGTCAAGACCGGGGCTCGATTCGATTTGAGCGGTCGCTCGGTCCGAGATGCAGTGCGACACTTTGATTTCACCATCGTTGAAAGTGAGCCCGCGCCATATGGCGTGGGCTCGCTGCGTTGTAGAGACAGAATTTAAAAAATCGAGGCATGTGGACACTGTATGACCGACTTGATATGCAGATGCCCATCTGTTGAATCGTGCACTGCTCAAAGTTCAGCTTTTTCGTATTGAATTATAAAAAGTCGATGTATAGCGGGTTTTCATCCAGCCATTCGCTGGCGTTTTAACGAATGTTCGTCGTCTTCTACTTGTTACTTTCGAAAACTAATACGAAAAAGCTCAAGTTCCTGCGGCAACGCACTCGTGCGCGGAAACTTGAGCTTCAAATCTCTTAATCCTGTTCGGCATGTGTCGAGCACTCGTCTGTTTAGCTGTTCTTCATCACGATGGACTCGACGGTGTCGGCGACGAACTCGCAGGAGTCGGCACAGTACTCGAGGAACGTATAGACATCGCGCCAGGAGATGACGGTCAGCGGGTCAAGGTCCGCGGTGTGCAAGCCGCGCATCGCAGCGATGTAGATATCGTCGCACTCGCTTTCGATGGTATTTACCGTTACCACGTGCTCGCGCAGGCTCTTTGAGCGCTTGAACTGCGGAAGTTCGAGTACCAGGTCGTGCATCTGCTCAGTTGCGCGCATGACCTTGGCGGACATCTCGAGGGCGGCGGGGTAGATCTCCTGAACGTTGGTGAAGTAGATGCGGTGCAGGACGCCCTCGATGCGGTCGATGACGACGTCGATGCTGTTGCTCAGGGTGGCGATATCCTCGCGCTCGATGGGGGTGATGAAGGCGGTGATCAGTGCGTCGTTGACCGCATGGACGATCTCGTCGGCCTCCTGCTCAATCTCGTGCATCTCGGCGACGGCCTCCTCGATTTTGTTTGGGTCGAAGTGACGCATGATGTCGTCGAGCTTTTGCGCGGCCTTGCAGGCGAGCTCCGCGGCGCTGGCGAAGCTGTCGAAGTAGAAGGCGTCATTTTTCTTGGCCATGATGGGTCCTTTCACATATGGTTCGGTTCTGCCCGATACGTCTTAGATGAATAGCAGGAACAGCTTCGCCATGAGGAAACTGATGAGGCCGCAGCCGGGGAAGGTGAACACCCAGGTGAGCAGCATGTCCTTGACCACGCCGAAGTTGATGGCGGAGATACGCTTAACCGCGCCCACGCCCATGATCGCGGTCGTCTTGACGTGCGTGGTGGAAACCGGGATGCCGGTGAGGGTCGCGAGCAGCAAGCACAGCGAGCTGGAGAGGTCCGCGGAGAAGCCCTGGTACTTCTCGAGCTTGACCATGTCCATGCCCACGGACTTGATGATCTTCTCGCCTCCGACGCTCGTGCCCACGCCCATGACGACGGAGCACAGTAGCATGAGCCACACCGGGATGATCATGTTGTCAACCGAGGACTGGCCGTTGCAGAAGGCGACGCCGAGGAACAGGACTCCGATGAATTTCTGCCCGTCCTGGGCTCCATGCATGAAGCTCATGCCGGCGGCGCCGGCGATCTGGGCCCAGCGGAAGAACGTGTTGGATTTGCGGCGGTCCGTCGAGGCAAAGAGGAGGGTGACCACCTTGCAGACGACCCAGCCCATGGCAAAGCCGAGGCCGAGGGAGAGGACGAGGCCATAGAGGACCTTGACCCACTCGTTCATGTTGACGCCGTCTGCGCCGCCCAGGGCGATCGCCGCGCCGGTGAGGCCGGCGATGAGGCTGTGGCTCTCGCTGGTGGGGATGCCGAAGATGCTCGCGCCCACGGAGTACACCACGATGGAGAACAGCGCAGCGCACAGCGCTATGAGCGCGATCTGGGTGTTCGCGCCGAAGTCGACCATGTTGGAGATGGTCGAAGCCACGCTCGCGTTGATGTGCGTCATGATGAACACGCCGAGGAAGTTGAAGATGGCGCTCATGATGATTGCGGTCTTGGGCGGTAGGCAGCGCGTCGTGACGCAGGTCGCGATGGCGTTGGGCGCGTCGGTCCAGCCATTTACGAAGATGACGCCCAGCGTGAGCAGGACCGTCATGGCAAGTATTGGATTTGAAAAGACTTGCGCAATGAAATAGGAGAAGGATACGTCCACTGATACCACATTCCCGTTCGGCGCGCGAACGCGCCCGTTTACACAGCCTTGTTATTCTACTCCTTACAAACACATGACACGGAGCTGAAGCACGAACGGTATGTAAGGCTTCTGTAAGGAAAAACCAGCTACAAGGTCTGGTGGGACGGGCCACGCATTTTGAGAGGGG
Organism: uncultured Collinsella sp.; assembly: GCF_959026545.1. Classification (NCBI taxonomy): domain Bacteria; kingdom Bacillati; phylum Actinomycetota; class Coriobacteriia; order Coriobacteriales; family Coriobacteriaceae; genus Collinsella; species uncultured Collinsella sp. The sequence continues at coordinate 672 of NZ_CAUFLV010000003.1, read as the reverse complement.
AGTCAGAGGGGGAGTCGGCAAGATGATCCTCAAAGGGGCGAAGGCGGGCCGATAAGCCGGGTTCTGTCGTGGACGATCATTTATCTCGCCTGCACGTCGCCGTGCAGTTCCTCGCACGCTACCCGAGCGCGGGCCGGGCCGGCCCATGGCGCTCCTATTCGCGCTTGCTCCGGAAGGGGCTTGCCAAGCCGCCGTGTTGCCACGACGCTGGTGGTCTCTTACACCACCGTTTCAGCTTTTCTCTCACCCGCATGAATGCGGGCAGCGGGAGTCTTCTTTTCTGCGGCGCTAATCCGTCGGGTCGCCCCGCCTGGCCGTTAACCAGCTTCCTGCCCTATGGAGCCCGGACTTTCCTCACGCCTGCCACGTAGTGACTGGTCGCGCGATCGTCTGGCCCGCTTCGCGAGGAGGTATTGTACCATGAGCTCGAGGAGTTGTTCCCCCTCTCCCGCACTCCCACATCGTCCGTGCTCAAACAATCCCGCGCAAGACGGAGAGCCCACTGGGCTCTCCTTTGCGTGCGGAACTGCGCGTGGAAGATGCGGCCGCGCTGTTCGCCGGTCCAGGGAGCTGTGGTTCAATACGGTGTAATGAAAAAGACGAAAGAAGCCTTTATATATTAGGCTCTGTCACAACAGTTAGTTGATATATATGCACTGAGCTGGGTACAAG
>NZ_CAUFLV010000002.1:0-193282 GCF_959026545.1 uncultured Collinsella sp. | reverse complement strand
GTCTTCACTCGGCCACCCGCGCGGCAAGGAGATATATTGCCAGAGTCGGAGGGGCTGTGAAGCGAGAATCGCTACTTCACATTTCCTCCATAACAGGAACTCTTAACCTCCTATATGAAAAGGAGCTTTGGGCGATCTTCCGCCCTATATAGATGACGACCATTCGGTTCTATTACATGTATGCGGCGGTCATCTGTACGGGATATATACCCTGTTTCGATCGGGTATCCATCGTAAAAAGAAACGGGATGCCCCATGGGACATCCCGTAGAAACGCACTTAGGCCTCAAGAGCCTTCTTGGCGATGGTGGCGAGCTCGTTGAAGGACTCGATGTCCTCGTAGGCCATCTGAGCGAGGACCTTGCGGTCGAGCTCGATGCCGGCGAGCTTCAGGCCGTGCATGAACTGGGAGTAGGAGATGTCGTTCATGCGGGCGGCGGCGTTGATACGGGTGATCCAGAGGCTGCGGATCTCACGCTTCTTGTTGCGGCGATCGCGGTACTGGTACTGGAGGGAGTGCTGCACCTGCTCCTTGGCGTACTTATAGGAACGGGATGCCTGACCGTAATAACCCTTTGCGCGGTTAAGGACGGTACGACGCTTCTTCTTGGCGTTCACAGCGCGCTTGACACGTGCCATATCTAATCAACTCCTAAATGAGATAACAGCGGAAAGGATGGATTAACGGCCGGCGAGGCGGGCGTTGATGACCTTGGCGTCGGCGGCGGCGAGCTCGGTCTCCTGACGGAAGCCGCGCTTGCGCTTGGTGGACTTCTTGGTCAGGATGTGGCTCTTGTAGGCCTTGGCGCGCATGATCTTGCCCGTGCCGCTGCGGCGGAAACGCTTTTTGCTGCCGCTGTGGGTCTTCATCTTAGGCATGGAACTCTCCTTCTGATACCTGGTTGACTACTTATCGCTCGGCTCGGATTCGCCCTCGTTATCGAAGGCGCCCTTGATGGGGGCGAGCAGCATGAGCATGTTACGGCCTTCCAGCTTGGGCTGGGACTCGACCGTAGCGAACGGTTTGAGATCCTCGGCAAGACGCTCGAGCACGTTCAGACCCTGCTCCGGATGCGCCATCTCGCGGCCTCGGAACATGATGGTGATCTTGACGCGCGCGCCCTTCTTGAGGAAGCGCAGGACGTGACCCTTCTTGGTCTCGTAATCGCCCACGTCGATCTTGGGTCGGAACTTCATTTCCTTGACCTCGATCTTGGACTGGTTCTTACGAGCCTGCTTGGCCTTCATGGCCTGCTGGTACTTGAACTTGCCGTAATCCATGACCTTGCAAACCGGCGGATCCGCGTTGGGAGCGATCTCCACCAGGTCGAGGTTCTGGTCATCGGCGATGCGCTGCGCATCACGTGTGTCGAACAGACCGAGCTGCGATCCATCGACGCCGATAAGACGAACGCGCGGAGCGCGAATCTCATCGTTGATGCGGGTGTCATCAGACTTAGCTATCTCGATACCTCCTTCTTGCACTCGTACAAATAAACCCGGAACCATGTGGTATCCGGGTCGACAGCTTTTGCTCGATTTCACGCAAATTGTAGCGTGAGTGCAAGCGTTCGGTTGTGCGACCAGACAGCTACCCAATGGTGCCGAAAGGTGGGGACCCTCAGATCCCGCTTTCCTGCTGGAAAACCAGCGACTCGAGAATGATAGCACGGGAGCGTCTACTCCATGCTTTCCTCACGAGCAATGGATGTGGTGCCCGAGGTGAGATTCGAAGCGGCCGCCTTGCGGCGTCCACATCCGCTCAGGCCAAAGCCTTCGCGGCCTCGCTACAAACAGGCCACGGGCCTGTTTGCTTAACGCTCGGACACTCGCGTGAGTTCGGCTCATTGCTGAACTGCGCTCTGCATCCACGTATCACGTGCCATGCATGGTGCCCGAGGTGAGATTCGAACTCACACGCTGTCGCCAGCGGAGGATTTTGAGTCCCCTGCGTCTGCCGTTCCGCCACTCGGGCACGTAATCACGCTCAGCTATGGTACCACAGCAATCACACCCATGTTGCGAGATTCCGACTAAAGCGCTTGCGCAACTGGTCTGGCTACGAAAGGGGCGCCCGGCTTCTTCCCTAAGCAAACATTCCGCAGGGGAATCGACAAGAGATTCCCCGAGGACGTTTGCGTGGAAAGAAGCCGGGCGCCCCAACTGGTCAGTGACCTAAAACGTTACGCCTTGTTGACGGAACCGAACTCCTCCATGAGCTCCTTGGTGCGGGCCACGATGTTGTCGCGACCGGGCTTGAGGAGCTTGCGGGGGTCGAAGCCCTTGCCCTGCTGATCCTTGCCAGCCTCGATGTACTCGCGGACGCCCTTGGCGAAGACGAGCTGCAGGTCGGTGTTGACGTTGATCTTGGAGATGCCCAGGGAGATGGCCTTCTTGATCTGATCCTCGGGGATGCCGGTGCCACCGTGCAGAACGAGGGGCAGGTCGCCGGTCTCGGCCTTGATCTCGCCAAGACGCTCGAAGGAAAGACCGGCCCAGTCGGCGGGGTACACGCCGTGAATGTTGCCGATGCCGCAGGCGAGGAAGTCAACGCCCAGGTCCGCAATCTGCTTGCACTCAGCGGGGTCAGCGAGCTCGCCGTTGGAGGTCACGCCGTCCTCGGTGCCGCCAATGCCGCCGACCTCGGCCTCGATGGACATGCCCTTGGAGTGGGCAAGCTCAACGAGCTCCTTGGTGCGGTCGAGGTTAAGCTGGAAGGTCTCCTCGTGAGAGCCGTCATACATGATGGACGTGAAGCCGGCCTCGATGCACTTGAAGCAGTCCTCGTAAGAACCGTGATCGAGGTGAAGGGCGACGGGAACGGTAACGCCCGTGGCCTCGACGGCAGCCTTGACCATGTCGGCGCAGACCTTGAAACCGCCCATCCACTTAGCGGCACCGGCGGTGCACTGAAGGATCAGCGGAGACTTGGCCTCCTCGGCAGCCTGGAGAATAGCCAGGGTCCACTCGAGGTTGTTGGTGTTGAACGCGCCGAGAGCGTAGTGACCGGCCTCGGCATCCTTGAGCATCTGAGCTGCATTGACGAGCATATTGGACCTCCCATTGTCCATACTCTGAACGGTAAACGTCTGCATTTTACCACGCGAACGGCTCATCTAAACGAGCATTGGGACGTTAGCCAGCTCGACACATCGAGCCGATGTTGAGCCCACGCGCTCACCGATAATGGCGCAAGCCGCGGCGCATAAAGAGGTTCGTCTCGAGCTCACGCGCAATGGTGGTCGTGTCGTTGTGGCCGATGAGACACAAAGTATCGGCGGGCAGGAACGTGCCCATCTTGCCGAGCGAGTCTATCACCTGTTTCTCATTACCGCCTTCGAGATCGGTGCGGCCATGCGCGCCAGGGAACAGCGTGTCACCCACAAACGCCACGTCACCCGTAGTCGCCGCGCAGAAAAGCACGATACCGCCGGGAGTGTGGCCCGGTGTGGCCATGACCTGCAGGACAACGTCACCGAACTCAAACGTGTCCCCCTCGTTGAGCAGACGGTCGGGAGTGGGCGGCATCTCGTGGTCGAACCCCCACATCTCGCGCATGCTCTCGATCGCCCCCGCCATGAAATCTTTGTCTGCCGCGGAGATCATGAACGGCACATCCGGTCCGAGCGCGCGGCGCAGACCCGCCACGCCACCGATATGGTCAGCGTGGCCGTGCGTGCAGATGATGGCGCTCACGCGAGCATCGGGACAGCGCTCGGCAAAGACCTCGGCGAGCTTCTCCCCGTCCCATGCGGGATCGATGATGGCAGCCTCGCCCTTGCTCACGGCGAAGTACGTGTTCGTCTGGATTGGCCCGTTCACCACGCAATGGATGGCGAGCGACCCCCTCTTCTCGAGATCGAGCTTCATATCTACAACTCCTTCGCGGCATGCGTAAAAACAATCGAGGCGAGACTTCGAGTCCCGCCTCGACATTCATTCGATTATCCTACGCCATCCTAAATCGAGCTGACACTCCGAGTGGGCGAAAACCAAATTCACACCCCTCGATACCCGCGAGGCGTATACCAGAAACCCACAAGAGAGATATAGCCCCTTATCCAAGCACTCACTGCCTCAATCCACATTCCGAGCTGAAAAAGCCATATCTCATCGCCCAGAGCATCGATTCTGAATGAAGCCCCCATGCATAGCAGTCCCGAAATGGCAAACACTCGGAAGAAGTATCTTCCATCACTCTTCAGCTTGTTTACGAAGCGGCCAGCATCCGCCTTGGCGTCTTCCTTGGCAAAGCGGGTGATTGGCAGGGCGCTCACTCCACCGCAAACCGCAAAGACGACAATTGAAGCCAGCATACGATCACCTTGCCACAACAAGTTCACGTAGATGAACCCGGCCCACAACGCGATTGAGCCGACAAGAGCAACGGCGATGACCCGTCTCATTGCAGCGCCCATTGGCTTCATCCGAAATCGCCTCCTCGTTTCGGGGCAAGTACCTTTTACCTAGTTACCCCGACAGGCGCCTCAACACTCCAGCTCTTAACCAGTTTTGTGCAAGCGGCGTCAGAATAGAGATAGAAGTCCTTGCGCGTGATCATCTCGGGAACATCGCAGTACCAATGCTTCATGATGATGTACATGTCGGCATGATGGGCGACATTACTCATGATCGTCCAATCTTCGAAAGACAAAGCAAGGCATTTTCGCGGGCATACCCGCCCCGACTCTAAGACGTTTGTTTCTCTCCCCGAGCATCTCAACTCCCCATGCTCCGTTTATTGAACCCATATACATCCTTGCACTCCAGAGGCGTTTCATTTGTCAACAATGGGGGTGCAATTCATATGAAATTAGGCTTCGCTATCTTCTGATACACTTTTTCGAATAATAAGCTGAATCGCTTGACGAATCGAGCTTTCAAATGAACGAGAAACTTTCACTGAGCTTGTGGACCGCCGTTCTTATTTGCTTCCCCAGAGCTGCATATAATCCGACGCTCTCGATCTCATCCTCCAACACAGAAATCGTCCCTCTCTGCATCGCACTTGGCGCATTGCCCTTTTGCAGCAAGGCAATAAAGACCAATCTCAAATATCAGCCTCTCATAAGCCGCTTGGGCCACGCTTCTGCTTAAGTCTTCGTCATCGCCGAAAGCGCGTCCATCCTCTGCTCTGAAGCGTTTCTAGCATATGCAATCCCCCCTGAGGTCGAGAACCTGCTCAGTCTCTGCGTAGCATTTAGCTATTCCTCATCTTTGATATGCTGGGCAATCTTCCTGCAGGCACATTCTCATGAGACGGCTTCGGCAAGCGGGCCAAGATCATTCCTGCTCGCCTACGCTTTGTTCTTCCTCTACGACAAGGCGACTCTTTTTCTTCCTCAGAACAATCCGCTTTGGACGATTGTGCTGTCCTTCCTCTGTGGGCTCGCATTGTTCCTCAAGCTCAAACATAGCCTACACGAGGACAACCAATTGGTCTTTGAACCCTTGTGGCTCATGTCCGGAATGCTCGTTTATCGAGTATCGAGCTTCCTTGTAAACGGCATTGCGCTCACCTATGGTTTTTCCAGCGGCCTGTTCGACAATCAAGTAAATGTATGGTTTTGGGTCCTCCCTCCAGCATTCCTTTTGGGGCTCGCCTGCCATCAACGCATACAGCTGCGCAAGCGGCGTTGCAAGACGCATCCCACCGAACAGCGACCTCATCTCTCCGGCGACGCGGCGACATCGCTCTCGCCAGGGAGAACGAAGTTATCGCTCGCGACTTACTGGGTGAGAAAACGCACTCGACCAGCGACGCAATGGGAATTGCACCAGGAACGATATCCACCCTTCGCTCACGCGCTCGAAAAAAGCTCAATATATCTGCGCACACGGATCTTGAGAGGCTTGTCCGGGACGGGAAAATCCACCTCGACAACCCCGCAGACCCGCCGGCAAACAATCATCTTTCTTGGAAATGTCTGGCGATTAGCCTGCTAGCAGCCCTTATCGTCATCACATCCACTCTGTCGGACACCATAACCCTCCCAAATGGAGACCAGATATTTCAGGCAAGCTACTACTTCATCTGGGGCGCAGGGGTATTGCTGCAGGTTTACAGCCTCGCTTTCATGTCATCTCCGACCAAGTGCTTTCCTTCCCGTGCCCCAGCGAAGACGCCGACAGAAATCGCTATATCGCTCTACAGCCTCTCTGCCTTTGTTGTGATAGGGGCCCAACTGTACTTGGGTCTATTGACCGTCTGCTCACTTTTTATTTGTACGGCGCTTCTTTTCGGATTACTTCACATGTGCGGCAAAAACAAAGAGAGGGCGACGTCCCTCGTCGCGGTTCCCTATTACTCGGGCATAGGGCTAATCCTCTCTCCCATTGTCGGGACCTATTACGAACTCTGGGGGCTACCCTTAATTCTCAATTTCATCGTTTGTGGCATGGCCCTGCTCACCTTCTTCAGGCAATATGGGGCACTCCGGCTCGACAGGCAAACAGAGAAGGCACAGGAAGCAGACGGAATGCTACTGCTCAGCGAATACGGCATTACAGGCCTTCAAGCGAATATAGTTCTCGACTTGGCAAAAGGAATGAGCGTCAAAGAGATTTGCGAAACGCGAAGCACCACGACGAATACCGTCAAATCTTATAGGCGCCGCACGTTTAAAAAACTCGGTGTCCACAGCGTGGAAGAGTTGAGAGAATTAATAAATATCCCCACACATTAAATAGGACGATTTGCACCCCATTGCTTACACATCTGTTGTGGGACAAAAGGGCATAGTTGGAGCAATATCGGCTCTCTACATTTGGAGGGACAATGAGACACATTGTCGCAAATGCAGCAGCACTCATATTGATGGCAGCATCCGTCTTTGGGTTATGCCCGCAACAGGCGGCAGCACAAGCCAGCATTCCCATGACAGCCCATATCTACGAGACGCCAATGACGAAACGCCCGGACAATCTTGTCGAAACACTTAGAATCAATACGTCATTCGCACTCCTGACTTCCAAGAGCCTTACCGCCGAGCACTTCTCGGGTCAGAACATGGGAGTTGAACTCACAGCCTAATCTCCATCAAGTGGCACCTTCACCGTCAAGCTCTACCGCGGCACATCGTATATTGGATCGGCCACGTTGAAGCGAAACGGATATTCCCGAGCCGAATGGACAAACGTCGGCCCGGGAGTCTACCGCTTTGTTTTCTCCAAGACAAATGACGGTAAAGTCGTTACCTGCACGGGGGTTCGCACCTTCTCTTGGTAATCGAAGAGCGGTTAGCGCGACCTGCGCTTCATGGTCTTATTGCCCTCACCCGGCATGAGACGGCGGGCGTCGTAGACGCTCTCGACCGCGCCGATGGCGGCGAGCAGCGGGTCGAGGCGGCTCGCGTCGGAAATCTCGATGAGGAACCGCAGGGTCGCGATGCCCTCGCGACTGGTCGAGGTGGCGGCGGAGAGGATGTTGCCGCCCGCGTCGCCGATGGCGATGGTGACGTCCTTGAGCAGCCCCATGCGATCGATGCACTCGACCACGACCTCGACCTGGAACAAGGCATCGGCGCCCGTATCCCAGCTCACGCCGATCATGCGCTCGGGATGCTCCATAAGCCCCTTGACGTTGGGGCAGTTGGCTCGGTGCACCGACACGCCGCGGCCACGCGTGATGAAGCCCACGATATCGTCGCCCGCGACGGGGTTGCAGCAATGCGCTAGGCGAACGAGCATGCCGTCTCCGTCGGCGCCCTCCACGAGCACGCCGTTGCTGCCCTTCTTGGCACGCTTGGACTGACCACCGGTGCGCGGGGGCTGATGCACTACGCTGGCGATGGCCTCTGCCTTGGCCTCGGCGGGGTTTTGCGGCTGCGGGTCGAGGATTGCCTGGACTTTATTGCCCACGGCGCGCGGCTGCACCTTGCCGGCGCCCACCGCGGCGAACAGGTCCTCAAGCGCCTTGTAGTTCATGTCGCTCGCCACGGCGTTGAGCGCGCGCGTCGAACGCGGCGTGGAGATGCCGTATCCGCGTTTGCGAAGGTCGCGGGCGAGCATCTCGCGACCGGCCGTGGCGTCCTCGTCCTTGGTCGCCGCAGCGAAGTAACGGCGGATCTTGGACTTGGCGCTCGGCGTCTTGACGATGTTCAGCCAGTCGCGCGAGGGCTTGGCGTTTTTATTGGTGAGGATCTCGACGCGATCGCCCATGGCGAGCGTGTGCGTAAGCGGAGCCACGGCGCCGTTGACCTTGGCGCCCACGCAATGGTTACCGACCTCGGTATGTACCGAGTAGGCAAAGTCGAGCGGAGTGGATCCCATGCGCAAGTTCATGACCTCGCCCTTGGGGGTGAAGACGAAGATCTCTTGGTCGTAGAGGTCGACCTTGAGCGAGTGGAGAAACTCCTTGGGATCGTCAATCTCGTCGTTGGCCGCCCAGTCGAGGCTGCGCTTGAGGGCGTTGATCTGGTCGTCGAGGCGCTGGGCGCTCGTTGCCTTGACCGCACTCGAACCACCCGAGCGCTTATAGAGCCAGTGCGCGGCGATGCCGTATTCGGCTTGCTCGTGCATCTCGTACGTGCGGATCTGAATCTCAAGCGGGCGCGCCGTGGGACCGATGACCGTGGTGTGAAGGCTCTGGTAGTTATTCGCCTTGGGCATGTTGATATAGTCTTTAAAGCGCCCCGGCATGGGCGTCCACAGCGAGTGGACGGCGCCGAGGGCGGAATAGCAGTCCGCAATCGAGTTGGTGATGACGCGCAGGGCCACCAAATCGTAGATCTCGGAGAACTCCTTACCCTTGCGCTTCATCTTCTGATAGATCGACCAATAATGCTTAGAGCGACCGGCGATCTGATACCCGGTGAGACCCACACCCCTTAGTTCGTCATCGAGCGCCTTGATAGTCTCGGCCAAAAAGCGCTCGCGAACCTCGCGGCTCTCGCTCACCATGCGGGCGATGCGCTGATAGGCCTCGGGCTCCAGGTAGAAGAAGGAAAGGTCCTCGAGCTCCCATTTAATTGAGCTCATGCCCAAGCGGTCGGCGAGCGGGGCATACACGTCCATGGTCTCGCGCGCCTTGAACAGGCGGCGATCCTCGCGAAGCGCCGCCAAGGTGCGCATGTTGTGCAGGCGGTCGGCGAGTTTGACGATGACCACGCGGATATCGCGGCTCATGGCGAGGAACATCTTGCGCAAGTTGAGCGCCTGCTTCTCATCCATGGTGTCCACGTCGATGTTGGTGAGCTTGGTCACGCCGTCGACGAGCTCCGCGACCGTCTCGCCAAAATACGTGGTCACATCATCCAAAGACGTCGTCGTGTCCTCGACGGTGTCGTGCAGCAGTGCGGCGCACACCACGTCGCAATCCATCTTGAGTTCCGCCAGGATTATCGCGACCTCGACGGGATGATTGATGTACGCCTCGCCGCTGCGGCGCTTCTGTGCACAGTGCTTCTCGGCGGCAAAGCAGTACGCCCGCTCGACCAGGTCGCAATCCTCCTTGCCCATGTACCTGCCCACCAGGTTCGCGAGCTTGTCGAAATTGTCCGCCATGAACTCGGTGGGAAGGTCGTCGGCATGAGCGTAGTGCACCATTTCGGCGCTCGGGCGCAAGGGCTCGGAGCCCTGTTTCCATTCCGTGGCCTTGGGTTGCCGCGTTGCAATCGGCTGTTTATCCATCGATGGTACCTCCCTCGCTCACCTGCGGGGTTATTGGACGGTTCACGCGTGTCAGCATATCACGGGCGGAGGCGGTGAGAGCCCAGTCCCTAAATGCGGAGAATTCCATGCGGGCGTGGATGCCCTCGAGGTACCTAATCGAGCGATCGAGGTCCACGTGCCCGGGATTCTCGACCATCTCGACCTGACGGGAACGCTCGTCGCCGGCCACGCGGGCAAAGCCGAGCTCCTCGAAGATCGCAAGCCCATGCGGGACCGCGCGCTCATCCACCGGTGTACGCGCGTCGATGGCCAGACACATCTGGGCGATATCGAGGTCGCTGGCGCTCAGGGGCGCCCCGGACGCCTCACCGCGATGGCGACGCCACATGGTCTGGAGCGCACGGTACAGCGTAACGAGCTCCCCGCGTTCGGGGGCGGCGGCATCGAGCAGCCGCTCGTTGATGCGGGCGTCGCGACGCGAGTAAAGCAGATGGATGCGAGCCGGGGCACCATCGCGTCCAGCACGACCGCTCATCTGGTTGAATTCGGTAGAACCAAAGGGCATGTGGTACAGCACCACGTGGCGGATATCGGGCAGGTTCACGCCCTCGCCGAACGCAGATGTGGAGACGATGCAGGTGAGTGCACCGTCACGAAACGCCGATTCGACGACGGCGCGATCGGCCCGGCTGAGACCGGCGTTGTAAAAGGCGATGCGCTCCCCCAATTCCGGCACGCGTCGGCGCAGCGTACGGCAAAGCGCGACGGACTGGTCGCGCGAGTTGACGTACACCACGCATTTTTCCCCGGTGGCGACGATGGAGACCAGACGGTTCTCGCGACTGGAGAGATCACGCTCGTCATCGAGATCGAGGTTGTCGCGTATGGCGGCGTCAACGACGACGTTGTCGATGCGAGCAAGACGGCAAATCTCGGTCGCGACGTCCGTCGATGCCGTCGCGGTCGCGGCAAGGACACGGGGGGCGCCCAACTGGTCCAAAATCGCTGGAAAATCGAGGTATGCGGCGCGGTCCCCGCCCTTTGCTCCCGCCATGTGATGTGCCTCGTCCACGACGACGAACCCAACGCGGCGCGAGACGGCGAAACGGTCGCGATGAATGGAGAGGAACTCGGGCGTGGTGAGGACGATATCGATTTTGCCAGCGACAAGCTGGTTAAACAGGCGGTCGCGAACAGCCGATGGGGTCTCTCCCGTAAGCACGCCGACGCGCGCGCCGAGTTTGGCGAGCGTTGAGGTGAGGTGAAACGACTGGTCGGCCACGAGGGCGCGCAACGGGTAGACGAACACGCTCACCATGCCATTGGCGATTGCTTCGCGCATGGCATGCACATGGAAGATGAGCGATTTGCCCCGGCCCGTGCCCATGACGGCAAGGGTGTTGCGACCGCTCTTGAGGGCGTCGAGGGCCTCGAGCTGCGCGCGATGCGGAGTGGCGGAACCAATCATCGTATGGATGAGTGAGCGCGTGAGCTGGTCATACGGCAGTCGAGCCAGGGCGGCGCGACGGTCGGCGTCAACCGGTACGGGCACCTCGGCGGCGGGTGCCGCACATGGCGTGCCGTCGGTGAGGGGGTTTTGGGCCGTCGAAGCGTCGCACGAGAGGGGCGGAAGCTCGGGCAGCCCCACGCGCCCGCCGTCGGAGCACGACCGGCAGAGGATATCCTTGACCATGAGCTTGGGCTTGACGCGGCCCTGCCAGCACTCGGCGACCGCCTCGAAGACGAGATCGACCACCGTATCGCAGTTGACGAGCGCGTCGACTTGCGCGACGCGGAACATGATGGCCGGAACGCTCGCGGCGCCATCGGTCGCCACGAACCGCATATGGTCGCCCGTCTTGCCCACCACGGCACGATCGCACATGGTGACACCGCAAGCAGCGAGCAGGGGCACTTTGTTGCCTTGCCCGAATGGCTCGAGCATGCCGATCTGGCGAATGGTGTCGATATCAAGTTCCGAGAGGCGCACCGTCGCCGCCACCTCGCCGCGGTCTTCGAAATCTTCCCGCGGGAGTTCCGCGAGCACCGCATCGAGCCGTTCGCGCAGCGCATCGAGATTTTCCGCGACACACGTCACGCCCACCGCACCGGCATGACCGCCAAAACGAATGAGCAGGTCCGAGCACTTCTCGACCGCCTCGAAGAGGTTCACGTTACCCACGGAGCGACCGGAGCCGCGGGCAATGCCGTCTTCAATCGAGAACAGAAGGGCCGGTACGTGGTAGCGGTTGACCAGCCTGCTCGCCACAATGCCCTTCACGCCCTCATGCCACCCCTCGCCGCCCACGATGATGCAACGGCCGCCGTCATACGTCCTCTCGACGAGCTCCTCAGCCTGCTCGGTGAGCTCTGCCTCGATGGTGCGGCGTTCCTGGTTGATCTCCTCAAGGCGCGAGGCAAGCGACGCCGCTTCATCGGGGTCACGGGCCATAAGCAGGTCGAGCGCCAGGGTGGGGTCGGCCATGCGTCCGGCGGCGTTCAAGCGCGGAATGAGCGAGAACGAAAGCCCATCGGCGGTGATGGCAGAGAGGTCCGTTCTGGTCACCGCCGCGAGCGCGACGTAACCGGGCCTTGTCGTTGTGCGCATGTGGGCAATACCGTCTGCCACCAGCGCGCGGTTCTCGGGCGTAAGAAGCATCATGTCGCTCACCGTTCCGAGGGCGGCGACCTCGGTAAACGAACGCCATAGCTCGGGCATGCCCAGCCGCGATCCCAGGACCTGCACCAATTTGAGGGCAACGCCGACGCCGGCGAGCTCGCGGCTGGGGCCTCGCCCGTCAATCTTCGGGTCGGTGACGGGAATGCCCTGGGGCACAAGGTCGGCGGGCTCGTGATGATCGGTCACCACGATGTCGATGCCTCGCTCCGTGAGGTAGCCCACCTCATCACGAGCGGCAATGCCGTTGTCGACCGTGATGACGAGCGATGGCGAGCACGCCTCGATCACGCGGTCGAGGGCCTGACAGGTCAAGCCGTAGCCTTCGTCGAATCGATGAGGTATGAAGGGCTGGACACGCGCACCGAGCGCGCGCAAAGCCTCGGTGAGCAGGCAGGTGGACGTGATGCCGTCGACGTCGAAGTCGCCGAACACGGCGATGGGCTCGCTGCTCCGCACCGCCCGCTCCACACGATCCGCCACCTCGGCCATGCCGGGGATGATAAGGGGATCCGCCCAGTCCCTTTCCAGCGAGGGAGTGAGGAACAGGCGACCCTCCTCAACCGAGCGGATCCCATGGGCGACCATGATGCGCGCCACGAGCGGCGCCACGTCCAGCCCCGCGGCGAGCTCGCCCTCAAGCTTGGGATCGCTTGCCGCCACGCACCAGTGATGAGTCGTCTTAAGCGATGCCATGGCCATCCTCCTTTCCCAAAGAAAGGAGGGACGAATGGGTGGGGCCGCTTGCAGCGAATGCGCGGCCGATGCGGATCACGCTCGACATAAGATCAAATCCTTGATGATTGCCCGCTGCGGCGGGCGTGCGTTTTGAACGTCTCCCAGTATACACGCGTGACTCGACAAAACGTCTCCTTCCCGGCAGGCGGCGGAGATGCTCCCGTAAAGACAAGCGTCGACGCATATTCGACATGCGCATCGCCTTGGGTCGTAACAACCCTGTAACGCGTACGGACTATGCTTGGGTACCCATAGGAGGCGGCGAAAGGAGCAGCATGGGCGCATGGAGACGACTGGGGAAGGCGATTGGCGCGCGAATGCCCTTCATTGTCCCGCTCTGCGTCACCGCGGGCGTCCTGTTCCCCGGGGTGTTCGGCCCCATCGAGACGGTCGTCCCGTTCCTCTTCGCCTTCATGACCTTCCAGGGATCGCTCAACAACACCTTCCGCCAACTCGCCGAGACGGTGCGGCATCCCCTCCCCCTCTTGGTCATACTCGGCGTCACGCTTGTGTTCATGCCGGTTGTTGCATTCGGCATGGCGTCGATCCTATTCGCCGGGGACACGCAGATCATCACCGGAGTTCTGCTGGAATACAGCGTGCCCATCGGCATCGTCAGCTTCATGTGGGTCGGCATGTTCTCGGGCAACACGGCGCTTGGGCTCAGCGCCATCCTCGTCTCGACGGTGCTCTCGCCGTTCTCCATCCCGTTCACACTCAGCGTCCTCATGGGCGCGACCATCCAGATGGACACCATCGGCATGATGGTCAACATGGTGTTCATGATCGCGCTGCCGGCCCTTGCCGGCATGGCGGTGAACGACCTCTCGCGCGGCTGGGGGCACGAGAAGCTCTCCCCCGTCATCGACCCGCTGTGTAAGGTTCTGCTCGTCGTCATCATCACCGCGAACTCAACGGAGCTGAGCGAGTACGTCCTGAATATGACCTGGGAGCGGGCAGGGGTCGCCCTGTTTATCCTACTGTTCGCAAGCACAGGCTTTTTGTGGGGCATGATCGCCGCGCGCCTGCTGAATCAACCGTTTTCCACGCTCGTGACCATGGGGTTTGACTGCGGGCTCCGCAACATCTCATCGGGCGCGGTCATAGCGACGCAGTATTTCCCCGGCGAGGCGGTCTTCCCCGTCATGTGCGGGACCATCTTCCAGCAACTCCTCGCCGCGATCTTTGGGCGCATCATGACGCGTCTCACCGAACGCGAACGCGCCGCCGAGGTCAAGCTCGTGCGGCGCGGATGGGCGTCGGCGAAGGGGCATGGCCCGTCTAGCCGAGCTTGACGATCTTCGTACCGTGCAACTCGTCAACGCCAAGCGCCTCGGCGACGCGTGCGGCGTTCTGGTGGGTGATGCCGCCTCCTGGCAGGATGACCAGGCGTCCCGCTGCGCGCTCGATGCAGGCGCGGAGCTGATCGAAATTGTCCTCGATCGGGGCGCCCGCGGCGCCGCCGTGCGTGAGGATGTGGTCGACGCCGAGGCCGGCGAGGACGTCGATCGCCTCGAGCTGCTCGGCGGGCGCGAGCTCGTCAAACGCCATATGGAACGTGATGCCCAAGTCGCGGCCGCGCATCTCGCCCACGCCGCGCGCGACCTTGATGAGGCGCGTCGTGGCATCTGCGTCAAGCTCGAAGCCCTTGCCTTTGGAGCGACGCTTGAGGCACCCGATCACGATGCCGTCCACGCCGTTGGCGCCCGCATAGCGGATGTCAGTCTCCATGGCCTTCATCTCGGCCTTCGAATAGTCGAAATTGCCCTTGCGCGGCCGGATGATCACGCGCACCTCGGCATCTTCGTGGGCATGCACGATGCCCACCGCCTGCTCGATCACGCCCGCCGACGGCGTGGTGCCTCCTTGCGCCAGGTTGTCGCACAGCTCGATGCGGCCGGCGCCGGCACGCAGCGCGGCCTCGATGTTGGTGAAGTTCTCGGCGCAGTATTCGAACAGCATGGCGCTTTCCTCTCGAAATGTGTCTCGGTTCCAGCCGGTCGTCATCGGCCCCGGCATCGGCGCGTCCATCCTAGCGCATGGGCAGGGATACGATGAGCCTAAGGGTAGGAATGTCGAAAATCGGGACCCTCGCGGGCCGTTTTTTCGACATTCCCGCCCTCGACTCCGCCTTGCACACGCCTCGGGTTGGGACTAGGACTCGGGTTGGGCGACGAGCACCTTCTCGGGCGTGATGGGCAGGTCGCGCACGTACGCGCCGGTGGCATGGGCCACAGCGCTCGCGATGGCGGGCGCCGGCGTGTTGATGACGACCTCGCCGATGGACTTGGCGCCAAACGGGCCCGTCGGCTCGTAGCTCGGCTCGAACGCCACGCGGATCTGCGGGATGTCCAGGCGCGTGGGCAGGCGGTACGTCATGAACGAACGGCCGCGTGAACGGCCCGCCGCGCTGTAGGACACCTCCTCGGTGAGCGCCATGCCGATGCCCTGCGCAATGCCGCCCTCGGCTTGCACGCGCGCGAGGGCGCTGTTGACGATGGTGCCGCAGTCGACCACGCCGACGTAGTCCACGAGGCTGACCTTGCCGGTCGCCTTCTCGACCTCGACCTCGGCGATGCCCGCCATGAACGGCGGCGGCGACACCGGGGAGCTCGCCGCGGCGTGGGCGGTGAGGCAATCGCCCGCGCCGCCGCGCACGCATTCGTTGGCGAAGGCGCGCACATCGAGCACGCGGCCGGCCTCGAGCGCCCCCTCGACAGGCTCCCCGTCTTCACCGGCCTCGTAGACGTGCTCGCCGTCGAAGGCGACCCGCTCGGGCTCGAGGCCCCACCAGGAGGCGGCCTGGGCGCAGATCTTCTCCCTCAGCTGGGCGGCCGCGCGCTTGGCGGCCATGCCCGAGATGTAGGTGCCCGAGGACGCATAGGCGCCCGTGTCGAACGGGGAGACATCCGTGTCGACGCCGCGCACCACGATGGCATCGGGGTCGAACCCGAGTTCCTCGGCGGCGATCTGGGCGAGGATGGTGTCGCACCCGGTACCCACGTCGGTGGCGCCGATCTGCATGGCGATGAAGCCCGACTCCTCGAGGCGCAGGTCGACCGAGCCGATGTCGATGTTCGAGATACCCGACCCCTGCATGGTCACCGCGACGCCGAGGCCGCGGACCCGATCGCCGAGGTCGTGCACAAGCCCCTTCTCGTCCCAGCCGATCATCTCGCGCGCCGTCAGCAGGCAGTCGTCGAGCTTGCAGCTGTTGAGCGGCTCGTTGTGGTACTGGGGCATGATCTCGCCCGCCTGCACGAGGTTTTGGCGGCGCAGCTCGATCGGGTCGATGCCCAGCTCGTCGGCGAGCTCGTTGACCGCCGATTCGACGGCGAAGCAGCCCTGCGTGGCACCATACCCGCGATAGGCCCCGCCGCGCATCGTGTTCGTGTACACGACATCGTAGGTGAAGCGACTCGCGAGTACATGATTGTAGATGGGCAGCGACTTGGCGCCCGAGAGCCCCACCGTGGTGGAACCGTGCTCGCCGTACGCGCCGGCGTTGGAGAGGGTATGCAGGTCGATCGCGGTGATGGTGCCATCCTTCTTGGCGCCCACGCGCACGTGGAGCACCATCTGATGACGCGAGTTCGAAGCGGCCAGCGTCTCCTCGCGCGTGTAGACGACCTTGGCGGGGCGGCCGGTGCGCTGCGCCACGAACGCGGCGAAGACCTCGCAGCATCCCGTCTGCTTGGCGCCGAAGCCACCGCCGACGCGTGGCTTGACGATGCGCACCTGCGACTGCGGAATCTCGAGTGCTCCGGCGACCTGGCGGCGGATATGGAACGGCACCTGCGTGGAACTCGTCACCGAAATGCGACCGAACGCGTCGATGGCCGCGAATGCGCAGAAGGGCTCCATCATCGCCTGGGCGGCGGCCTGCGTCTCGTACGTGCGATCGACCACGACGTCGGCTTCGGCAAAGGCGGCATCGAGGTCGCCCACCGTGTTCTCGCCATGGGCCATGAGGTTCCTCGCGCGGTCGCCGCCGAGGTCGTAGTTGAGATGGTAATCGGACTCGTCGTGGATGACGGCGCCGTGAGCGGCGGCATCCTGCGCGTCGCGCGGGTCGAGGACGGCGGGCAGCACCTCGTAATCGACCTTGATGAGACGCAGGGCGCGCTCGGCGGCCTCTGCGGTCTCCGCGGCGACGATGGCCACCTCGTCGCCCACGTAGCGCACCTTGTCCTCGAGGATCAGGCCGTCATAGGGGCTCGGCTCGGGATACGACTGGCCGGCGAGCGTGAAGCGCGTGCGCGGCACATCCTCGTACGTGTACACGCCGATGACCCCGGGGGCCTTCGTCGCGCGGGAGGTATCGATGCGGCGGATACGCGCATGGGCGTGGGGGCTGCGGAGGAACTTGACCGTCAGGGCATCCGCGGGGGCGAGGTCATCCGTGTAGGCGGGCTTGCCGGCGAGCAGGGCCGCCGCGTCCTTCTTGACCGTGGGGTGCGCAATGCGCTCAAAGCCGCCCGCGATCCGCGCGTCGGATTCGTCGCAGGTCGGACGTTGCTCGATGACAGGCAGTTTGAAGCCAACGGCGACGCCCTCCTCCCTCAGATAGCGCACAATGCCGCGCAGCTGGCTCTCGTAGCCGGTGCAACGGCAGAGGTTACCCGAGAGGTTGCGGGAGAGGTCCTCGCGCGTGGCGACGAGCGAGGGGTCGTCGGCGGCGGCGCGGGCGAGCGCGAGCACGTTCATGATGAGGCCCGGGGAACAGAAGCCGCACTGCTCGGCGCCCTCCTCGGCCATGCAGCGCGCCAAACCGGCGGACTCCGCCTGCAGCCCCTCGAGCGTGGTGACCGCACGGCCCTCCACGCGCGCCATGGGGACGGCACACGAGAGGACGGGGCGCTCGTCGAGCCACACCGTGCACAAGCCGCAGCTCGTGGTCTCGCAGCCGCACTTGACGGACTTGCATCCGTGCGAGCGCAGGAAGTCGAACAGGGTCATGTCCGGGGCGACGTCCTCAACGATGCGCCGTCCGTTCAGGGTGAGTTTCATCGAGCGGCCTCCTTGGCAGCGGAATCAATCGGGGCTGTTGGGACGCAAGAGCCCGACGGGGACGCGGCAGCATCGCCCTCGAATGCACGCGCCTCCAGCTCGAAACGCTCCTCGAGAGAAGGCGGCACCTCGATACCGGCCGCTTCGCAGATCGCGCGGACGGCGAGCACGCCCGCAAGGTGGCGACGGTAGGCGGCACCGGCAAGGTAATTCGTGCCGTAATCGAGTGAGCGAACGGCCTCGAGGGCGCAGGAGAGCTCCTCGCGAGAAGGCTTGGGCGTGCCGCAGCCGAGCTCCTCACCCGCGAGCAGGCGCGCACGCAGCGGTCGGGCGCCCACCGACACGTGCCATGCATCGCCCCACCAGGCGGCGCACACGTTCACCACGGGGAAATCAGTCGCCTGACGACGAAGACAGCCGTAGGCGGCCTTGTACGGACGACGATGGACCACGAGGTGCTCGAGCACGTCGCGCTCATAGGGACTCGCGGCAAAGGTGGACAGGTCGATGCGGCCGGCGCCGGTGAACTTGACCCCGGCGTCGAGGGCCATGAGCGCCGTGAGGACATCAGAAAAGCCGAATCTGCCGTACAAGCTGCCGCCCACGGTTGCGAGGTTGCGGAATTGGACGCCCACGATGTCGTGCACCGCGTGCTCGAACACGCCGCAAGTCGCGCTGTTGAACGCCGCATCGTGCTCGAGGTCCGCCAGCGGAGTCATGGCGCCGACGACGAAGGCATCGTCGCTCTCCTCGATATAATCCAGACCACAAGCGGACAGATCGATGGCGCACGCGATGGCTCGGCGCCCTTGACGCAGCCACAGGCCGCCCCCTAGCACACGGGCGCCGCGGTTGGCGAGCAGCATCTCATGCGCCTCGGCGGTCGTCGCCGGAACGAGGCGCTTGGCGAACTTCAGCATATCCTCCCCTTTTCACGTTTGAAGGCAACCTCGTCATTTTACCTTGACGGCACCAGTGGAGGATATGAGCCACCGGAAGATGTGAACGAGGCTCCGAAGCTCCGGCCAAGCCCCGGTCTACATCGAGCGGCGCACGTCCACCACTTGGGCGGCGATGGAGACGGCGATTTCCTCCGGTGTCTCGCAGGCGATCGGAACACCCACCGGCATGTGGATCGAATCGATCGCGTCGGCAGGAAACCCGGCTTCCCGCAGACGCGCCCGAGTATGCGCCGCCTTCTTCTTGCTGCCCAAACACCCCACGTAACGAGGACGGGCGGACAAGACCTGCGCCAAGACGTCGAAATCCGATGCGTGGCCCGCCGTGCAGACCACCACGAAGTCCCGCGCATCAATCGAGACGCTCACAGAGAGGTCCCCGTAATCGACGCGGAGGCGCTCCACGGTGCGGGGCAGATGGGCGAGCCCGAGGACTTCGGCGCGATCATCGCATACCACGACCTCGAATCCCGCGAACGCCAAGACCTCGGCGAGGGAACGACCCACATGTCCGCACCCGAAAACGTACGCACGACCCTCGTGGAAGATCGGCTCGCGATACCACGTGCCGACAACGCCCGGTCGGGCGCCCCCATCGCCAGAGCACTCGATGCGCATGTGCGGAGCGCCTTCTATCGTGCGGGAGGCGTCCGGGCCGTGCTCCCCCGGCCAGAGGGACCCGCCGAATGCCGTGAGGTCAATGGCAAGCACGCCTTCGGAACGCGCGCCGAACATGGCGGTCATCTTCTCCAACATGAGACGATGCTCCCCGCCCATGCGCATGAAAAGCAGCTCAACGGCACCGCCGCACACCATGCCGGTGTCGCTTTGCGCCCCGCCGATGGTATAGCGCACGAGCCTCGACCCACCCGACGCCAGCAGCAACCGAGCGTCCTCGATGGCCCGGGCCTCCAACGCTCCCCCGCCGACCGTGCCCTCGATGCGGCCGTCGTCGAACACCGCCATCCAGGCACCCGGCTCGCGCGGGGCGGAGCCTGCCGTCTCGACCACGATGACGAGCACCGCAGGCACATCCCGGTCGAGCGCGCCGATCAAGCTGTCGATAGTTTCGATCTTGCGCATGGGGACTTCCTTTCTCGAATGGTCTCTTGCGCATGCGCGAGCGGCTCGATACGGGCCCTCTTCCGCCGAGCGAGCGTCTGCGTGTTGTCAGGCGTGCCCTAATGCACGCGGACGCGGGACGATCCCGGCTCGTGCTCCACTACATGCCCCACCAGACGCGCCGCGGGGACGACCGGGTCGAGATCTGCGAGCAACGCGGACGCGTCGGCAGGATCGACCGAGATCATGAGGCCACCGGAAGTCTGCGGGTCGAAGAGCACGTCTGCCATGTCGAGCGGAATACCCGAGAGGTCCGCCGCGTCCTCCGCGTACCGGCGGTTGCGATAGGCGCCGGCCGGTACGATGCCCATAGCCGCCAGGTCGCGCGCCCCATCGAGTAGCTCGAAGGCAGCGGCCTCGAGTTCGATTGCCGCATCCGCCCCTTGCGCCATCTCGAGCATATGCCCCATAACGGCGAAACCCGTCACATCCGTGCACGCGTGGACGCGATAACGAACCATCGCGTCACGCGCGGGGCGGTTGAGCGTCATCATAAGGGATTCGACCTCGTCCGCGGCGGCCCTCCCCACCAAACCCGCCTTGGCGGCGGTCGTCACGATGCCGATGCCGAGCGGTTTGGTGTAGATGAGCGCGTCGCCCACATGCGCGCCGGCGTTGGTGAGGATGCACCGCGGATGCACGAGACCGGTCACCGCCATACCGTACTTGGGCTCGCGATCGTAGATGCTGTGTCCTCCGCACACAATGGCACCGGCCTCGGCGACCTTAGTGGCGCCGCCGCGCAGAATCTCGCGCACCGTGCCCGGATCAAGGTCCTCGGGGATCATCATGATGTTGAGTGCCGTCTTGGGCTCCCCTCCCATGGCGTAGATGTCGGACAGCGCGTTCGTGGCGGCGATCGCGCCGAACACGAAGGGGTCATCGGCGATGGGCGGGAAAAAATCGAGGGTCTGGACCAGGGCGACGTCATCGCTCACGCGGTAGACCGCGGCGTCGTCGGCGCGGTCGAAGCCCACGAGCAGGTTGGGGTCGCGCGGCTGCTCGAACCCCTCGAAGAGCTTTGCGAGCTCGCCCGCGCCCACCTTGGCGCCGCACCCGGCGCATGCGGCGAGCTTAGTCAATTTCACGTCTTCGGACATTGCCGTCACTCCCCTTCCGGAAACGCCGTCGGGGCCACTTCGACACGCAGGGCCGGCGCCGCGGTCTGGCGACCCAGGGCGCCGCTCAGCCGCAAGATCGCCTCGAGCACGCCGCCACCCACGGCACTCGCCTTATCGCTCACCGTATCACAGAACGACGCATCGCCCCGCGGGTCGATGTCGCCGGATTTCATGCCACGCAGCACGTGGACACCGGGGGCAAGCAGACCGCGCAGGACACCGTCTATCGTGGCGGGCATCGGCACGCCATCGACGCGCGCGACCACGTCTCCCGTGCGGACGATGTCGCCGATCGCGGCGAGGGGATCGAAGGTGCCGTCGGCCGGCGCGCGCAGGACGCGCTCGGACCCATGCCCGCCGATGATGCCGGGGATGCCCGTGTTCGCGATGGGGCTTCCCTCATAGAGGGCCCGGCCGAGATAGTGGCCGCGCTTGGTCTCCACCGCCGCATGGCAGTCCACGCCCGCGGTGAAACCGGGCCCCACGCCTATGACGACCGGGGCCATGTCGATCGTCGTGCCGAGGTTTTTCTTGGCGAGGATCGCATCGACGACCACATCGGGAGCCATCTCGCCCAGCATATCGGCTGCGGGGTCCACGACGACGGCGATGTCGCTCGTATCCGCGATCGCACGTGCCTGCGCCGCATCGTGCGCCAGGCGGGCGCACACGCCCTCGACGCACGCCTCGCCCAGGCGGATGGCCTCGCAAAACGCCACGGTGCGGCGGATGCACGTAGGCTCGGCGATGTCGGCCATCACCACGGCGAGGCCGGCACGATGCAGGCGCAGCGCGATGCCCGTGGCGATATCGCCCGCCCCTCTCATGTAGACCAGCATGTCCATTCCTCCCATCAAGCCCAGATGGGCACCCGCGCACGTCGATGCGAACCGCGATGACGCATACGTGGGGCCCTGGCCCGAACACTACAACATCAGGTCGTGATACCCCGCCGGCTCGACGGCGCCAGCGACGGCCGCCTCGAACGCCGCGCGCGCGGCGGGTGGCATCTTCCACGCCAACCCGCAGTCGGCGTGGATCTGCACGGGCGTGGGGATGATGCGCCCCGGAACCCCCGCCTGGGTGCAGGCGAGCTCCGCGCGCACGGCATCGTGCGTGCTGGAAAACGAGACCACGCAGACGGGCTCGGGCGCACGAGTGCTCATGCGCGCACCTCCTCAGCCGAGATCTCTGCCAGGGCAGCCAAGGCGACGTCCACTTCCGCCTCGGTCGTGAACTGGCCGAAGGAGAAGCGCACCGAGCCCGTCTCGATCGTTCCCAGCGCGCGGTGCATGAGCGGGGCGCAATGCAGGCCCGCCCGCGCGGCGATACCGTACCGGCTGGCGAGGACGTCGGCCAACTGTGAGCTGGTCATGCCGACGAGATTCAGCGCCACAACCGGCGTGTGGCCAAAGGCGGCGTCACCCGCACCATAGGGCACGACGCCCGGGATGGCCCGCGCAGCCCGGGCGAAGCGCGACCGCAGGCGCTCCTCGTAGGCTGCCACGGCCTCGACGCCGCGTTCGTCCAGATAGCGCACTGCGGCTTCCAGACCAGCGAGACCATGGCCGTTGAGCGTCCCCGCCTCGAGGTGCTCGGGCCAGGCCTCGGGCTGGAACGGATCGGCGGAATGCACGCCCGTGCCGCCTTGGAGCAAAGGCTCGATGTCGATGCCGGGTGCCGCGATGAGACCGCCTGTCCCCGTAGGGCCGAGTAAGGCCTTGTGACCCGTGAAACACAGGACGTCGATGCCCGTGCGCTCCATATCCACGGGGATATGCCCTGCGGTCTGCGCCGCGTCGACCACGAGCAAGGCACCGGCTGCGTGCACGATGGCGGCGACACGCTCGATGTCGACCACGTCTCCCGTGAGGTTCGAGGCGTGGCTGCACACCACCACGCGCGTGGCCGGCGTGACCGCTCGCTCGAGCGCACGATAATCGAGCACGTGGGCGACGTCGAGGCCCACGTGCTCGATCTCGACGTCGGCGTCGCGCGCCAGCACGTTGAGCGGGCGAAGCACCGAGTTGTGCTCCGTCACCGTGGTGACCACGCGGTCATGCGCGCGTACGAGCCCGAAGATGGCCGTGTTGAGCGCCTGCGTGGCGTTGGCGGTGAAGATGACGCGGTCGGGATGGCTGCTGCCCAAAAGGTCGGCCACGGCCATGCGGCACGTGAGCGCGGTGCGCGCCGCGGCCAGGTCGCCCTCAGCCGTACCGCGGCTCGAACTCCCGAGTGCCGTCATCGCGGTGGCCACCGCATCGACTACGCACGGCGGCCTCACGAGCGATGTCGCCGCGCAATTGAGATATATCACCGCATTCACCTTCCTTTCGCTCCAACCATCCCATCGCTCCAGGGACCTGAGCGCATCGTCCCGCGCGCAGCTCCGCACGAGCCGGAGGGCACTTAATGTGCCCTCCGCGCGAGCTCAGGACTGTCCGAGCACGGGATGATGCGCGCAGGTCCCCGGGGACGATGGGATACTTGCATCACAGGGATACGACGCCCTCGGGGGCGAGGAAAAACTCGGAAATGGCGTACAGGTTCGTCACGCCTCCCACGGCGAGCTTCTCCTTGATGCCAAAGAAGTCCAGGCACGTGCCGCAGGTGAGGATCTCGCAACCGCGTTCCTCGAGTTGGCGGATGTCCTCGAGAGAGACCGAGCCCTCGCAGGTGAGGCGGGCGCCCCCGTTAAAGAAGACCATCTTGGCAGGCGGGGTGTCGGCGTTGGCGAAGGCGTAGATGAGGCCCTTCATGAGAATCGAGCCGAGCTCCTGGTCGCCGCGCCCCATGAACTCGCTGCCCACGGCGATGACCTTGCCGGCAACTTGGGCAACCGCGGGCAGCGGGATGTCGCATGAGGGCTCGAACGGTTCCGCGGGGGTCTCGTCACCCGGCTCTCCACCGGCGATGACGACGCGCCATCGGGCACCGGGCTCCTCCTGCGCAATCTCGACCCCGCGCTTGCGCGATCCCGCCAAGCGTTTGAGGTTCTCGACCGCGACCATGTTGTCGACGAGTACCTCGACCGCCTCGGCTGAACGTCCGGCGGCGGCGAGGGCGTCGAGCTCCTTGGACGTCATGATCACGGGCTGGGGGCATGTCTTCCCCAGGGCATCTACAACGGACATGTGAACTCCTTTCGCGCGCGAGGCTCGGCGCGCATCTACATGGTACCGTTACGGAAGACCGAACGGAGGATGCATGGACACGACTTGGGGCATCGCCGACCTGCTCGCACGTCACCGAGGCATCATCGCCGTGGTGGGAAGCGGGGGCAAGTCGACGCTGCTCACCAGCGGCGGACGCGCGCTCTCCGCCCAAGGGGCGCGCGTGGTGCTCGCGACCTCGACGCATATGCTTCCCCCGTCGAACATGTCGCTCCTGGACGGCGTGGAGCGGCTCGATGCCGTCCTCGCGCGTGACGGCATCGCGGCGGTCGGAGCGCTTGACGCCACAACGGGCAAGGTCGCCGAGCCCCCGTGCGGCATCGATGCGCTCGCCGCACATGCCGACTACGTGCTCGTCGAGGCGGATGGGTCGAGATGCCTGCCCCTCAAGGCCCATGCGACCTGGGAGCCGGTCATCCCCGCCCGCGCGTCCCTAGCCGTCCTCGTGGTGGGGGCGAGTGGCTTCGAGCGACCAATCGCCCGGACCGTACACCGACCCGAAGTCTTCTGCGCGCTCACCGGGGCGAAGTTGGAGGCTCCCGCAACACCCGAACTCGTCGCCCGCGCGATCGCCGCCGAGGGCCTCGTGGACGCGAACGGCCTCGTCATCGTCAACCAAGCCGACGATGACCGAGCAGCGCGGCAGGCGCGCTCCTTCGCTGCGGAGCTCCGTCGCTCGTGCCCCGCCTCCATATACGCCGGATCCCTGCGAACCGACCGGCTGCAGCGCATTTGAATCCCGCGAGCGCGCTTTGCGAACTCGATCCCTCGCCGAGCGAGCGCCTTTCGTCCGTTTCACATGAGTGCAACGCACGAAAGGCGCTCACCCGAAGCGGCCTATACGATTTCCAAATGACGCCGCTGCCGACATGCTTCCTTGATGCGCTCGAGATCAGCGGGGATATCGACGTCGATAAGTTCGCACGCTTCTCGTGCCTCGGTCAACGACACCTCGAGCTCCCCCGACCTGAAGAGCGATGAGCCCCCATCGGAGCCCTGCAACGCCATAAGCACCGCAATGCAACGTGCGGGAAAAAGCACGGGAGAGCCCGGAACGCCGCACCAACTCAAACGGTATGCTCGCGAGGGATCGCGTGTGAACGCCTCCGCAAGGGCACGGAAACTCTCACGCGTCACCAATGGCTGGTCGCCCGGAAGAAACAGAACGCCGTCCCAGCCTCGCGCATCGGCATAGGTGGCGCCGGCACGAACCGTGTCGCTCCTCCGCGGCTGGATATCGACGCAGGGGCTCACCACGGCGACGTTGAGCCCCGCGAACCGCACGACCGAGTCGACCTCAGACCGCCAGGCAACAACCGCAATTTCGAATAGGTCATCAGGCACGCTCGCCGCCGTCTGGACCACAAGCGGAACTTCACCAAGCGGTCCGTCGATGGACGTGAGCAACTTGGAGCCCGTGCCTCCTGCCATGCGGAAACGTTCGCCCGCCCCTGACGCCATGACAATGCAACCGAGCTTCATGCAAGTCCCTTCGAACTCTTATCCATCGCCCCAGTATCTCCCAAAAAACGAAAGATGGGGTCGCCACACGCCAACCGTTTGCGCGCAAGTCGTCATTTTCGGAACTGGGTTCGCGGTCTCCCTTCCCCCAAGAGACCCACAGCAACAGCGCATGACGAATCTCGTTGTAAAGCGGCTCAAGCCAAGAAGTCTCCGAGGCCGACAGCTATAACCGCGACGCAAGAATACCGTTCGGCTCCCTCCCGAAGAGGGAAATACCGCAATCAGCGCAGTCGGCGAAACGTATAGGGGTTTGAAATTAAACCGCATTCATGACAAGAATGGCCCTCCCGCGCATTGCGGAAGGGCCCTGACTGCGCCGTGCGCGCGAGCCGCCTTAGGCGCGAAGCCCCTTCAACTCGAGGAGCTATCGGTTTGAAGCGCTCTTGGCGTATTTATTCCTCGCTATCGTCCTCGGGAACGATCATGTTCAGCACAAAGGCGACGATGAAGGCAACCACGAGCGAGCTGCCAAAGACGTTCTGCACAAGCTGCGGAGCGAACTGCAGGATCTCGGGCACGCTGGCGATGCCGACGCCCAACGCGAGCGAGATGCCCACGATCATGCGGTTACGGTAGTTGAGCGGCTGCTCGGAAATGAGCTGGATACCGGAGAGCGTAATGGCGGCGAACACCGTGATGGTCGCGCCACCGAGCACCGGCTGCGGGACCGTGGCAATGAGCGACATGAGCTTGGGGCAGAAGCCCGCGACGAGCATGATGCCGGACACGATGGCGAACACGCGCTTGGCGACGACCTTGGTGGTGCAGATGAGGCCGACGTTCTGGCTGAACGGATCGGTGGGCAGGCCGCCGATGAGCGCGCCGATCATGCCGCAGATGCCCTGGCCCTTGATGGCGCCGCCAAGTTCGGTGTCCTTCGCGTCGCGACCAAAGCCACCCATGGTGGTGGAGGACACATCGCCGATGGTCTGCACGGCCTGGACGATGTACATAAGGATCATCATGATGATCGCGTCGGGGTGGAACTCGAGACCAAAGTGCAGCGGGATGGGCGCAGAGATGATCGCGGACTCGGCGACCGGCGTGAAGTCGATCAGGCCTCCCATGATGAGCGCGACCACGTAGCCCACGCCCACGCCAATGACCATGCCGGAGATCTTGATGTAACCCTTGCCGAACAGGCTGCAGGCCAGCGTGACACCGAGGGTGACCGCCGCGAGGATCCAGAACTCGGGAGAGCCGAAGGTCCCGGCCGCCTTTGCCCCTGCTCCGCCGCCAAAGTAATTGATAGCGGTGGCATAGAGCGACAGGCCGATGGCGAGCACGACCGTGCCGCACACGATGGGCGGGAAGAACTTACGGATCTTGCCGATGAACATGCCGATGAAAATCGAGACGAACGCCGCCACGAGCTGGGCACCAAAGATCGCGGCGATACCGTACTGCATGCCAATCGTGGTAAGAATGGGCATGTACGCAAACGCGACACCCATGACACTGGGAAGCCCCATGCCGAACCCGAGCACCGGGAACAGCTGCACAAGCGTGGTAAGCCCGCCGATGATCATCGCGGACTGCATGAGCATGGTCTGGTCGGCGGCGGAAAGGCCACAGGTACCGGCGATGAGCATGGGCGGCGTGATGTTGCCCACGAGCATGGCAAGGACGTGCTGCATGGCCTGCGGGAACGCCTCTCCAAACGACGGCTTACCGTCGAGTTTGAAAAGTTCGCCCTTTTCCTCCGTTGAAACCTGTTCGGTCATTCAAGACTCCTTCCTGTGCAACTCCCCGACCTCGCGAGTTTAAGATCGAGAGCCCCCTTAGGGCACGCTGCGGATTTTCAACCCCTCAACTTTACTGGAATCCAAGCCATGGAACTGCGAGAATCTCGCCCGTGCGGCGATCTTTCGAGGCCCGAGGCGCACATCGGGGGAAGCGCCCGGGCGACAGGGCCAGCGGGACATCGATGCAGATGGGCGCGCCCCCGTCGGATGGCGTGACGAGGGCGCGCGATGGGGTTTCGACGCGAGCAGGCGGGCAGGGCCCCTCGCGCCGAGGGTGGGATGGCGTGGACCGTATGGGGGGGGCGTCACCCTCCAAGGTAGGCGCGACGAACGTCGTCGTTGTGGAGCAGCTCGTCACCGGTGCCCGAAAGGGTCACGTGGCCCGTCTCCATGACGTAGGCGCGCGAGGCGATGGAGAGCGCCATCTGGGCGTTCTGCTCAACGAGTAGGATCGTGGTACCAGCGGCATGCAGGTCCTTCACGATCTGGAAGATCTGCTCGATCAAGATGGGGGCGAGGCCCATGGAGGGCTCATCGAGCATCAGCAACTTGGGTGCGCTCATGAGCGCGCGACCCATGGCGAGCATCTGCTGCTCGCCGCCGGAAAGCGTGCCTGCAACCTGGCGGCGGCGCTCCTTGAGGCGCGGGAAGTGCGCATAGACGCGCTCGAGCCCGGGGGCGATCTCGGAGTTGGGACGGGTGTAGGCGCCCATCTCGAGATTCTCCTCGACACTCATCTGGGCGAAGACGCGCCTGCCCTCGGGCACATGCGCCAGACCGCGCTCGACGAGCTTATCTGCGGGGACATGCATGATGTCCTCGCCCATGAACTCGATCGAACCCGTACTCGAGCGCAGCAGACCCGAGAGCGTCTTGAGCGTCGTGGACTTGCCGGCGCCGTTTGCGCCGATGAGCGCGACGATCTCACCCTCATGGACCTCAAACGAGACGTCCTTGATGGCGTGGATCGCGCCGTAGTAGACGTTGATGTCCTCGACTTCGAGGACCTTGTTGGCAGTGTCCGCAGCCATCGTCTTTACGCCTCCTTCTGCTTGCCGAGGTACGCCTCGATGACCGCCTCGTTGCTCTGGATCTCCTCGGGCGTGCCCTTGGCGATGACCTTGCCAAAGTTCAGCACGCAGATGCCCTCGCAGATGTTCATGACGAGGCTCATGTCGTGCTCGATGAGCATGATCGCAATGTTGAAGGTATCACGGATCTTGACGATATTCTCCATGAGCTCGGCGGTCTCGGAGGGGTTCATGCCGGCGGCGGGCTCGTCGAGCAGCAGCAGGCTCGGGTTCGTGGCGAGCGCGCGCACGATCTCCAGGCGGCGCTGGGCACCGTAAGGGAGGCTCCCCGCCTGATGACTGGCGAGATCCTGCATGTCGAAGATTGACAGCAGCTCGAGGGCGCGCTCGTGCGCCTCGGCCTCGCGACGCCAGTACGCCGGCGTGCGCAGGATGCCCGAGAGCGTGGAGTAGGCCTTGGTGTTGTGCAGGCCGACCTTGACGTTCTCCTCCACCGTCATGGTGTTGAACAGGCGGATGTTCTGGAACGTGCGGGCGATGCCCATGCGGTTGACCTGGTAGACGGACTTGCCGCTCGTATCGTTGCCGTTGAGCAGAATGGTGCCGCGGGTGGGAGCGTACACCTTGGTGAGCAGATTGAACACCGTGGTCTTACCCGCTCCGTTGGGACCGATGAGTCCGGCGATCTCGGTCTTGCCAATGGTGAGGTTGAAGTCGTCGACCGCCTTGAGGCCGCCGAAATCGATGCCCAGGTGCAGGGCCTCGAGAACGGGAGCGGAATCGACGTCGCGCTCAGGCACGATGGAGTGGCTGGGGACCGGCACCATCTTGCCGCGCTCGAATTCGAACTTAGGCATCTGCCGACACCTCCTCTTCGGACGTCTTGCGCTTGGGGATAACGCGGGCCACCAAGTTCTTGAGCGAATCGTTGTTGGTACCGATCATCACGAGGATCAGCACGATGGCGTAGACGAGCATGCGGTAGTCGGAGAACTGACGCAGCGCTTCGGGCAAGATGGTGAGGATCGTCGCGGCGATGATCGAGCCGCGCATGTTGCCCAGTCCACCCAGGACGACGAAGACCAAAATGAGAATGGACATGTTGAAATCGAACTTGGTGGCGGACAGCTGTGAGAAGCTGTTGCCGAACAGCGCACCCGCGGCACCTGCGAGGGCGGCGGAGACTACAAAGGCGATCATACGGTACTTAGTAGTGGAAATGCCCACGGACTCCGCGGCGATGCGGTTGTCGCGCACGGCTAGGATGGCGCGGCCGGTACGGCTGCGCACGAGGTTGAGCACGATCACGAGTGCGACCATGACCAACACGAAGCCGGCGAATAACGTCGAGATCATATCCGTGCCCGAAGCGCCCTGCGCACCCTTGATAATGGCGACGCCGGTCTCGGAGAGGCCGAGGTTGTCGACCGTGAGCTTGCCCGTGAGATTAAACAGGACGTGGAGCCCGCGCTCGTCCACGCCCACGATCAGGCAGGTGACGACCTCTTTGATGATCTCACCGAACGCGAGCGTCACGATGGCGAGGTAGTCGCCGGACAGGCGCAGGACCGGAATGCCAATGAGGAACCCGGCAAGGGCGGCGCAGGCGGCACCCACGACAAGCGCTATCACGAGACGGACCGTGTCGTTGGGGATCGCCTCGGAAAGGCTCATCGCGGCGACGATGCCGCTGTAGGCACCCACGCTCATGAAGCCCGCATGGCCGAGCGACAGGTCGCCCGCGACACCGACGACGAGGTTGAGGGAGATGGCCATGACAATATAGGCGCAGATGGGCACGAGCTGGCCCGCGATCATGCGCGGGATCATACCGGCGTCCTTGAGGAAGGACACGACGATGAACGCGAGGATGACTAGGGCGTACGTCAAAAAGTCACTGCGCGTCTTCTTGTTCTGGAGGAACTTAAACATGGCGCTACACCTTCTCGGGGACGTACTTGCCGAACAGACCGGCGGGCTTGACGAGCAGCACCACGATGAGCACGCCGAACACGATGGAGTTGGCGAGGCTCGTGGAGATATAGGCCTGGGCCATTGCCTCGATGATGCCGAGCAGGATGCCGCCCACAAAGGCGCCGGGGATCGAGCCGATGCCGCCGAAAACGGCAGCGGTGAAGGCCTTGATGCCGGGCATGGAACCCGTGGTGGGCTGGAGCACCGGGGAGTAGGAGCACAGCAGGACACCGGCGATGGCGGCGAGCGCCGAACCGATGGCGAAGGTCATGGAGATGGTGCGGTTGACATTGATGCCCATAAGCTGGGCGGCCGCTTTATCCTCGGAGACCGCACGCATGGCCTTGCCCATCTTGGTCTTTCCGGTGAACCACATGAGACCCGCCATGATAAGCAGGCAGGCGATCACCGTGACGAGCGAGACCGCCGAGACGTTATAAGCCTTGAGGAACGCCGGCACCGGGAAGCTCACGATGGACGTGAAGTTCTTGGGCGTGGCGCCCCAGATGAGCTGCGCTGCGTTCTGCAGGAAATAGGACACACCGATGGCGGTGATCAGCACGGCAAGCGGGCCGGCCTGGCGCAAGGGCTTGTACGCAAGCCCCTCAATGAGAATGCCGAGCGCCGTGCAGACGGCGACGGCGGCGATGACCGACACGATCGCCGGCAGCCCCATGTACGAGGTCACCACGAACGAAATATAGGCGCCGATCATGATGACGTCTCCGTGGGCGAAGTTGAGCATCTTGGCGATGCCGTACACCATGGTATAGCCCAGGGCGATGATGGCATAGACGCTTCCCATCGACAGGCCGTTGACGAGGTACTGCAAAAAGACTGTCATAGCCTCTCCCCCTTTCTTCTTTCACGCGCCGCATGGCGCAACAGGCAAAGGGACGGACCCTCGGTAAAGGCCCGTCCCCATCGTAGCTTGATGCACCGCGCGGCGGCACAGGACGGACGGCGCTTAGGCCGCTACGTACTTTCCATCCTTGATTACGTAGACCATCGGGTCCTTCTCGACCTCACCCTTGTCGTTCCAGGTGAGGGTGCCGGTGAGGCCCTCGACGGTGATCTTGGTCATTGCCTCGGGCAGCTTGGCGGCGACGTCGGCCGGATCGGCGTCGGCACCCAGACCGGCCTCGGCGAGTGCGAGGGAGACCGCGTGGACCGCGTCGTAGGCGTCGGCGGCGAACTGATCGGGCACCTCGTCGTAAGCGTCCTTGTAGGCAGCGACGAAATCGGCGTTCTTCTCCTCGTCCGCAGAGAACGGGGTCATGAGGTAGAGGCCCTCGGCCAGGGAGGTATCGAAGCCCTCGACGCCCAAGATGCCATCCATGCCGTCGCAGCCCATCATCTTCACGTCATAGCCCATCTCGTTGGCGTTAGCCAGCAGAACGGAGGCGGGGGTGTAGTAGATAGGGGCGAAGATCATCGTGGCGCCGGCGTCTTTGGCCTTGGTGAGCTGGTTGGTGAAGCTCGTGGCGGAATCGTCCTTGAAGGTCTCCTCATCCACGATGTTAAGCTTGAGCTCCTCGGCCTTTGCCACGAAGGCGTCGCGGATGCCGGAGGAGTAGGTGTCACCGGAGTTGTAGAACACGACGAACTTCTCGTCGGGGAACATCTCGGCGAGCTTCGTGGCGGCGTTGGCACCCTGGTTGGGGTCGTTGAAGCAGGCCTGGAACACGCAGGTCTTGTCGGCAGTGACATCGGGGCTCGAGGCGGACGGGGTGATCATGAACATCTGCGGGTCCTGATTGGCGACCTCGGCCACGGCAAGCGAAGCGCCGGTAGTGGTGGGGCCGACAAGTGCCTGCATGCCCCAGTCGGCGAGACTATTGAAGGCGTTGACGGACTTCTCGCCGTCGGCGACGTCGTCCTCGGACTTGCTGACGAACTTGAGGTCGTCGGTGGAGAAATCCTTACAGGCGAGCTCGACGCCGTTGCACACGGAAGTGCCGTACGACGCGGCGGAGCCCGTCAGCGGGCCGATGGCACCGATCTTGAACGCGGAGCCATCGTCAGCGGCAGCGGTGGAGCCGCCCTCGGACTCGTTGCCGGAGCAGCCGGCTAGAATACCTACAGCCCCCAAACCTGCTACGCCCGCGATAACGCTTCTGCGATTCATTACAGGGTTGAATGACTTACCGGTGAGGCACGACATGCGGCTCTCCTTTCAAACGAGGCCGGCTGAAAGCACGGCGATGAGCTGGCCCGCGGGTTTATTTGCGCGGTTGCTCTAGGGTACACGCTTTAGCATACCGGAGTAAGGAAAATCCCCTCGAAATATCGGTGAAACAATTGCGTGCCCATTCATGCGAAGTCGTTCCGAAAATATGCATGTATCAGCCTCGGTAGGGACTTGATTGCATCTAAGGCACCATGTAACACAGTTGTTACGCAGCACAGAGGCCGCATCCGTATGCAAGCGGGTAAAATGCAGGCTATGCAAGAATCAGCCCCGTCGCGCGCATTCGCGCGACAGCAGGTAAAGGAGCGCGTCATGCACCAGAGCACCCGCACCGTCAACGTCGGACTCATCGGCTTGGGTACCGTCGGTGGCGGCATCTTCCAGCTGATCGAATCCCATGCCGAGAAATACCGCCGGGCCTACGGCATCGACCTGCGCATCGCCCGCGCCTGCGGCCTCGACGAGTCGCGCGCCCGCGAACTCGGAGTCACCGCGGAGCAATTCACCACCGATTGGCGTGACGTCGTAAGTGACCCGCGCATCGACATCGTCGTCGAGGTCATCGGCGGAGAGCATCCCGCGACCGAGATCTTCACGGAGGCCTTTGCCGCCGGCAAGCATGTCGTCTCGGCTAACAAGGCCCTGCTCGGCCGCCATATGGCCGAACTTGCGGGTGCCGCCAGCGCCGCGGGCGTTCAGCTGCGCTGCGAGGCGTCCTGCGGCGGCGGCATCCCCATCGTGGGCACGCTCGAGCACGACCTCACCGGCAACAACATCCTTGCCATCGCCGGTATCGTGAACGGCACCACCAACTACATCCTCTCGCGCATGACGACCGAGGGCCTGGGCTACGAGGAGGTCCTGGCCGACGCCCAGCGCCTGGGCTACGCCGAGGCCGATCCCACCGCAGACGTCGATGGCTTCGACGCCGCGAGCAAGATCGCCATCCTCTCCTCCATCGGCTTTACCACGCGCATCACCACCGACGATGTGTATATGCAGGGCATCCGCAAGATTTCCGCTGAGGATATCGAGGTCGCGCGCGAGCTCGGCTACGCCATCAAGATGCTCGCCATCGGACGCCGCGCCGATGAGGGCGTGGATATCCGCGTGCACCCCGCCATGATCCCCGCGAGCCACCCGCTCGCCGGCGTGAACGGCGCCATGAACGCCGTGTACGTGGTGGGCGATGCCGTGGGCGAAACCATGTTCTACGGTGCCGGCGCGGGCGCCTTCCCCACCGCGAGTGCCATCGTGGGCGACGTCATGAATCTCGCCGAGGACATCTCCGCGGGCGTGAAGCCCCTGCCCGAACCCGCGCCCTTCGCACGCGAGCTTCCCATCCGCAACGTGGCGGACCTCGAGACCCGCTACTACGTGCGCCTGACCGCTGACGGCACGGACGGTGTCGCGACGGGCGCCACAGAGGTTCTCAATCAACACGGCGTCACTGTCGAACGCGTCATCCCGCGTGAGAACGGATCGTTTGCACTGCTCACCAACACCTGCCGTGAGGGAAACATGTTCGCCGCGCTTGGGGCGCTCTCTGGCGCCGCTGCGGCCGTCGAGGTGGCCAACGTCATCCGCATCGAGGACATTGCCGATTGGACCCAAGGCGTCGAGGCGAATTAGCACGGCTTTCACGCTGCGGCTTTTGCTTCGCATGAGTCTTCTGTCGCTTCTTTCGTTCGGCAACCCCCAGATTTCCTGCGGATACGAAGCTTGAATCCTTGCCACCGTTGCAAAAATCTGGGTAATCTAGATAAGCGTGTCAGTTAAACGACTGAGAGGGCACGGAGCGCACGCGTTCCGCGCCCTCTTTCTTGAAAACCGCCGTCCGCATCATCCATCTCCTAACGAAAGGCAGACATGCTCCTGCAACTATTCCTCATCATCGTTGGATTCGCCCTGCTCGTCTGGGGCGCCGACCTTCTCGTAAACGGGTCGAGTCAGATCGCCGCACGTGTTGGCCTTCCCGACCGCGTCATTGGCCTCACGGTGGTCGCCGTGGGCACCGCCATGCCCGAGCTCGTGGTCTCGGTCGTCTCCGCCGTGGATGGGCACGCCGACATGGCGTTCGGCAATGTCGCCGGAAGCTGCATGGCGAACCTCCTGCTGATTCTCGGCATGAGCGCGGTCATCACGCGCCTACCGCTCGCCCGCCACACCCAGCGCTTCGAGATCCCCGTGAGCGTCGCCTCGGTGCTCCTGCTCATGTTCCTCTCCAATACCGGGGGCGAGCTCACTGCCGTCGAGGGTCTGATCCTGCTTGCCGTCTTCGCGGCGTTCATGGGCTACACCGTGTTCCTCGGCCTGCGCGAAGGCGACAGCGGCCACGAGGAGCTCGACCCCGAGACGCAGCTCATGCCTCATGAACTCGAGAACGAAGACGACGATGTCGCCGAGGAGGAAGACGAGGGCGAGCCTCGTGGCATGCACGTCTCGATCGCCCTAGTGCTGTTCGGCATCGCCCTGCTCAAGTTCGGCGCCGACTACGTCGTGAACAACTCCGTCGAGATCGCCACCGCGCTCGGCATCAGCGAGCGCATCATCGGCCTCACCGTCATCGCGCTCGGCACCTGCCTGCCCGAGCTCGTCACCAGCGTCGTTGCCGCGTTCAAGGGCAACACCGACATCGCCGTGGGCAACGTCGTGGGCTCGAACATCACCAATGTCCTGCTTGTCATGGGCGTGCCCGCGCTGTTCTCCCCCATTGTGTATGCATTCAGCTACAACATCGACTTCGCCCTGCTCGCGATCTTCTCCGTCGTCCTCGTGGGCTTCGCCTTTGTGGGCACCAAACACACCATGACTCGACGCGAGGGCGTTTTCTTTGTGTTCATTTATATCATCTACATTGTTGCCTCTGCCGTGCTGTAACACATCGCGATCATGCGGCGAAACACTCCCGTCGCACGCCACAGCTGCACGCGAAAAGCCCCGCTTCACACAAACCGCCTCCCATCTCTCGGACCTCGAAGGATGGGAGGCGGTTTGTTTGGGCGCATCGGGACTTTTTCATCGCGCGCGATCTCACAAAGAAGGTGCGCGCCGTTAATTGGACGGTTTTCGAGCTAATTTAAGAGCAGATCGGATGCAGGACTTCCATAGACGAAAAAGCACCAGATATCTAGGCGTCAAGATCCTTTAGCTGCTCCGCCCCTCCCAGACTTCTTGACATATCCGCTCTATTTGTAGTCTCAGATTTCGCAAGGGCAATGAAAATGGCTAAAAAGTACCGTTTTGTACCGTTAGCTGTACTTGACTGTTGAGCATTCAACCCTTTCGCCACGGTTTTAGACTTCCCTGGGCACATATTGCACTACCCAGAGGCTCACAAAGCGGAGAAATACAACCCGAAGCCCATGCGGAAGCAGAATCGAGGCTCTGCGCGGAGTTCGACAAGGCCATCAGCGATACAAAACGGTATTTTTTAGCCAGAAATCCCATTCTAAGGTGTTCATCCATAAAAAAGGCGGGACCCACTTGAGTGGATCCCGCCTTGCAAAGAGCTTGTACGCTCAGGCAGCTTGCAGGCGATGCACCTGCAGGAAACTACTTGAGGGTGACGGCAGCGCCGGCAGCCTCGAGCTTCTCCTTGGCAGCCTCGGCGTCCTCCTTCTTGGCACCCTCGATGACGGCCTTAGGAGCGTTCTCGACGACCTCCTTGGCCTCCTTGAGGCCGAGAGAGGTGAGCTCACGGACGACCTTGATGACCTGGATCTTGTTGTCGCCGAAGCCCTCGAGCACGACGTCAAACTCGGTCTTCTCCTCGGCCTCCTCGGCAGCGGCAACAGGGCCGGCCACGACGGCGGCAGGAGCGGCGGCGGAAACGCCGAAGGTCTCCTCGATAGCCTTCACGAGCTCGGAAGCCTCGAGCAGGGTCATTTCCTTCAGAGCCTCGATGATCTCATCGGTGGTAAGCTTAGCCATTTCTAAGTCCTTTCGGTTTCCCTGCATCTGGCAGGGAGATCAAACTAAAGTACGGCGCGCAAAGCGCCAGAGGTGCGGCCTTAGGCGGCCGCGGGAAGGCCGCCGACTAGGCTGCCTTCTGCTCGGAGATCTGCTGAACGGTGCGGGCGAGACCAGAGGAAACGCCGTTGACGCAGACAGCGATGTCGCGAGCGAAGCCGCTGATGAGACCGGCGATCTGACCCAGGAGCTGATCCTTGCTGGGGAGCTCGGCGATGGCGTCGACCTCGGCAGCGGTGACAGCCTGACCGTCAGAGATACCGCCCTTGACCTCGAGAACGCCCTTGGACTTCTTGGCGAACTCCTTGAGCACCTTGGCGGCGCTGACGGGCTCCTCCTCGAAGAAGACGTAAGCGAGCGGGCCGGCCAGGATCTCGTCGAGGTTCGGCTGCTCCTTGTTCTCCAGGGCGATGCGGACGAGGTTGTTCTTATACACCTTCATCTGAGCGCCGCACTCACGAAGCTGCTTGCGGAGCTCCTGAGCCTGAAGAACGGTGAGGCCGTTGTAAGCCACGACAAAGACTCCGGCGTTGGACTCGAGCTTGGACTCGATCTCGGCAACTGCATCGATCTTGTACTGCTTTGGCATGTGGTACACCTCCTTCTTGTTCTTTCCCGGGCACGACCCGCCTTAAGAGTGGCGGGGGTGTGTCTCGAAAAAGAAACCCCCGCGCTGCAAGAGCGACGGGGGTGAGAAGACATATCTACTCAACCACCTCGGCTGGCGGGTTGCCCCTTTACTCCCTTGCACCCGTCTGAGCGGGCACGCGGGAACCGGCTGTCTCTGGCAGCGAATCGTGCGTGTGCGGTTAGGTAGTATCGCAAGTAAGGAAGTGGGCGTCAAGTGGCAACGGTGGCGACGCTAATCGCGCACAAGCTGCACACATTGACGGTGCGCTCGTTGGCCCTGCGCTCGTTGAAACATCCTCGTTCGTTTCAAACCCATGATAAATCACATTACCAGGCCCTTTTCTGTGAGGAATCATGGATTTGAAACGAAACGGCTATTTCAAACATAGGATTCCTCACAAAGGTCCCGGGCTAGGCGGAATTTGAGACCCGGGCAAGGGGGTGCTAGGGCCCCGGGCTAGGCGGAACTGGGGTCCCGGGCAGGGGGGGCGCCAGAGCCCCGGGCAAGGCCGCGCAAAGGGCACGGGTCAAAGGCACGGCCGCTCCCAAATCACACGCAGTGCCGCTAGGCAAAGCCCAAGGCGGTGCCGACTATGCGCACGACGAACGCAGCGATCCACGCCACCCCGCATTGCAAGGCAAAGACCGCGACCGCCCAACGCGGGCCCAGCTCGTTCTTCACCGCACCGATTGCCGCCACGCACGGCGGGTACAGCAGCGTGAACACGAGGAAGACATAGGCGGTAAGCGGCGTGAACAGCGAGGTAAGCGCCGAGGCGGACTCCGTCCCCAGCAGCACCGCGAGCGTGGAGATCACGCTCTCCTTGGCGAGCAGTCCGGTCACGAGCGCCGTCGAGGCGCGCCAATCGCCAAAGCCGAGCGGCGCGAGCACGGGCGCGATGATGCCGCCGAGGCCCGCAAGGAGGCTCTGCGACTGATCGGACACCACGTTGAGCTGGCCGTCGAAGGTCTGCAGGAACCACACGACAATACTCGCCGCGAAGATGATGGTGAAGGCGCGCTGGATGAAGTCCTTCGCCTTGTCCCACGCGAGCATCACCGTCGTTTTGGCGGAGGGTAGGCGGTAATTTGGCAGCTCCATGATGAACGGCACCGGCTCGCCCTTAAACGCCGTACGTTTGAGCACGAGCGCCACCACGGCGGCGACGGCGACGCCCAGTAAGTAGAGCGACACCATTGCCAACACGCTGTTGCGAGCGAAAAAGGCTGCGGTGAGCAGGCCGTACACGGGCAACTTAGCAGAGCAGCTCATGAACGGGGTGAGCATGACGGTCATCTTGCGGTCGTGTTCGGAGGGCAGGGTGCGCGTCGCCATGATCGCCGGTACGCTGCAGCCGAAGCCCACGAGCATGGGCACGAAGCTGCGCCCCGACAGGCCGAAGCGGCGCAGGACCTTGTCCATCACGAACGCGACGCGCGCCATGTAGCCGGAGTCCTCGAGCATCGAGAGCAGCAGGAAGAGCACGACGATAAGCGGCAGGAACGACAACATGCTGCCAACACCCGCGAACACGCCGTCGATAACGAGCGACTGGACCACGGGGTTCACGCCGGCGGCCGCCAGCGCGCCGGCCGCGAGGCCGGTCAGCCACGAGACCCCCTCCTCCATCAGGCCCTGCAGCCATGCACCGAGGGAGCCGAACGAGACCCAGAACACGAGCGCCATGATGAGCAGGAACGCGGGAAACGCCGTGAACCTACCGGTGAGGATGCGGTCGATCGCCACCGAGCGCTTGTGTTCGCGGCTCTCGCGGGGCTTGACCACGCAGGCACGGCACACCTCGCCGATGAACGCGAAGCGCATGTCCGCCAAGGCCGAGAGCCGGTCCTTCCCGGACTCCCCCTCCATCTGGCTTATGATGTGCTCAAGCGCATCGAGCTCGTTTTGATCGAGGCCGAGCGCCTCCTGCACCAGAGTATCGCCCTCGACAAGCTTGGTCGCAGCGAAGCGCACGGGAATCCCCGCTGCCTTCGCGTGGTCCTCGATCAGGTGCGCGACGCTGTGGATGCAGCGATGCAGGGCGCCGCCATCGGGTCCGTTGGGCGCGCAGAAGTCGAGACGACCCGGACGTTCGCGGTAACGCGCGACATGCATCGCGTGTTCCACGAGCTCCCCCGTCCCCTCGTTTTTGGCGGCGGAGATGGGCACGACCGGAATGCCCAGCATGCTCTCGAGCAGGTTGACGTCGATGGTGCCGCCGTTCGCGGCAACCTCGTCCATCATGTTGAGGGCGAGCACCATGGGGCAATCGAGCTCCATGAGCTGCATCGTAAGGTAGAGGTTGCGCTCGATGTTGGTGGCGTCGACGATGTCGATGAGGGCGTCGGGCTTCGTCTGTAGGATGAAATTGCGGCTCACGACCTCCTCGCTCGTATAAGGCGAAAGCGAGTAGATGCCGGGCAGGTCGGTGATGGTCGCCTCGGGATGCCCCTTGATCTGGCCGTCCTTGCGGTCGACCGTCACGCCGGGAAAGTTGCCCACGTGCTGGTTCGATCCGGTGAGCTGGTTGAACAAGGTGGTCTTGCCGCAGTTCTGATTGCCGGCGAGGGCGAAGGCGATGGGATTCCCCGCGGGAATCGAATGGGCACCGGGACGGGGGCGATAGGCCTTCTCCCCCAGAGCCGGATGCTCGGTCGAACCGACCGCGGCGTTCTCGCGCTGAAGCTTGTGCGCGTCGTGGATATTCGCCAACGCGATGCGGGCCGCATCCGCACGGCGCAACGTGAGCTCGTAACCGCGCAGGCGAATCTCGATCGGATCGCCCATGGGCGCGTACTTCATCATGGTCACCTCGGTGCCCGGGGTGAGGCCCATGTCGAGAATATGCTGACGAAGCGCCTGGTCGTCCGAGTCAACCGATGCGACGACGGCGTCCTTGCCGATCTCCAGATGATCGAGGCGCAGGGGCCATACGCAAGCTTCGGGCTCCGTGCCCGTCGGCTCTGATGACGTGTCGATTGCGTGTTCCATTCCGCCCTCCCATCGCGCCCGATCCAGTCTCACGAGGGCGCGGCACATGTTACCCATGGCTGTCATTCGTGATGATGATAACGCGACCGGCAACGACAGAAGCCATGCAGCCAGATTTCCGCAATCTCGATCTCGGTCGCGAAACGAGCGAACCGAGGGGCAAAGCGGAACGTCGCGCAGAGCGCCTGGAGGCACGGGGCGCCGCGCACGAGCCGCGGGACGCGCCATCCCAGCAGACGCGTTAGATGGGGAGCCCCTCGCCACCGAGGTGCGAGGCGGGGTCGGCAGCCTCGAGCAAGGTGAAGCGGCCATGGTCGTATCGATACACGAGCACGCAACAGTTGGGGAAGGGGTCGGGGAGTTCGTCCTGGGCGAACTCGCTCCAGGCTCGTGCAAACGTCTTGCACGCGGCCCCGTGGCTCACGACGAGGACGTTTCCCGTGCGCGGAGCACCCGTCGGAAGGGGCTCGATCGCGCACGCCTCGATGGGAGCGTCGCTGCGGCCCGGAATGGGTAGCGCTGCGGACGCGGAAGTGTGCTCGGTAGCCGCGTCCCGCTCCAGGTCCCCACATGCGATCGCGCGCATGGCCCTGTTCAGGCGCTCGGTCAGCTCCTGTTCGGATTCTCCCCCGAACGCCACCGGATAATCGCCCATCGGCTTGGGCAGCGCAAGCACGTCGGTCCCCTCGAGCGCACCGAAAGAGCGCTCGCTCAGGCCCATGAGGCGCGCATACGGCCCACCCCACAGTATCTCCGCCGTCGAGCAGGCGCGCTCGGCGGGCGAGGAGAACGCCGCATCGAATTGGACGCCGCGCCCGTGCAGCCAGGCGGCCGCGGCGCGGGCCTGCTCGCGGCCGAGGTCGGTAAGCGGCGAGTCGCAGCGGCCTTGGATCAGCAGGCGTGTGTTGAATACCGTCTGACCATGGCGGACGAGGTAGATCATGCGGGACACGAGCCAGACCTTTCACTCGCGGAGCGGGCATCGTTACGGTACGGCATTATACGGCCCCTTCCCCATCGCTACGCCCTCACATCATGCGACATCCTCATCGAGCTTCACCGAGAACTTCGCCCTTTCCGTTGCGGCGCGGACGCGTTAGAGTAATCCTCAATCTCATTTGCCCTCCACCCCGCAAGGACCCGTGATGGCCGCTCAATTCCCACACTCCGAGGATGCCGATCCCGCTTGCGGGTTCACCATCGGCCTCGCACTGCTCGACGCGGGCACAGGGAAGCTCGGAGCCGCATTGCTCCACCTTGCGGACGACCTCGAGGAGGCCCTCGGCGTCTACGAGCGCACGTTCGCCTCCCAACAGCTAGACGGCATCGCCCAAACGCGGGATATCCGCGTCCAACGCATCGTGCCGCCCATCCCAAGCGCGGCCGAATCGGCAGGTCCAGAAGAGGCTGCGCGCATCGCCGGGGCGCTTCCCGGCCACGTGCGCCCCCTATACGCGCTCGCCGCAACCGACGCCTATGCCTGCACTCCCGCCGAACACGCGCTCATGCGCCTCGCGGCGTCTTGTCGCGAGGCCGGCGTCCCCTGGGGCGGCGGACTTGCGTGCGGCGGCGGCTCCCTCATCGAGCCGTGTGCACGCAGCCCTCGTATGGGCCGTATGCGCCGCGCACGCTCCGAGCGCATCGACCAGCTAATCGCCGCCATCCGCTCACGCCGTGCCGTGAACGACATGATCGATGGACCCGCCTCGGGCATCCTGCTCGCCCCATGCCCCCTTCCCGCACCCCTCTACCCCTTAGCGACCAACTTCTACGAAAGGCATTGCCCATGATGTGGCTCGGCGTCGACGGAGGCGGAACTAAAACCGCCTTCTCCCTGTATGACGATGACATCACCTTCGTCGATCGGCTGGTGCTGGGCACCTGCCATTACGCGCAAGTGGGCTTCGATGGCATGGAGCGCGTCCTTTCCGAAGGCGTCTGCTGGGGACTCGATCGAGCCGCCCACACGTGCATCGAGCCCGGTGCTCCCAGCATGGGCATCGGCTTCGCCCTCTGCGGCTACGGCGAGGGCGCCGATGTATCGCGACGCATGGACGAGGTGGTGGAACGCATCGCCGGCGCACGGCCCCATCTGTTAGTCAACGACGTCGAGGCCGCCTGGGCCGCAGGACTGGACTGTGCGGACGGCATCGCCATCATCTCCGGCACCGGGTCCATCGCGCTGGGCGTCTGTCGAGGCGAGAGCATGCGCTGCGGCGGATGGGACTACGAGCTCGGTGACGAGGGGTCCGGCGGTTGGCTGGGCAAGGAGGCCCTGCGAGCGTTCACCCGTCAAGCCGATGGGCGCGACGCGCGCGGTGCCCTGTACACACTCGTGCGCGAAAGACTCGGTATCGACGATGACTTCGACGTAATCGGGTGGGCTCAGCGTCATTACGCCGAGCGCTCATCGGTTTCCGCGCTCGCGCCGATCGTCACGGATGCCGCCCGTGCCGGCGACATCTCCGCTCTCGCCATCCTCGAACGCGCCGCTCAAGAAGAGGCCGACATGGTCGACGCGATCGTCCGGGGGCTATTCCATCGCAGCGGGCCACAGAGCGCGTCCATCCCCGTCACGTATGTGGGCGGGACCTTCGCCGCGGGCGACCTTCTGCTCGAACCGCTTGCCCGCGCGCTCGGTCCCGGTTGCCGCCTCGTTGCACCGGCACACGAACCCGACCTCGGCCCCGTCCTCCTCCTCAAAAACAAAACCCGCGGCATCTGATCCCAACGGAGCGCGGAAGCACCGATGCGCGCCATGCTGCGCATCGGCACGGGCTGGCGCAGGCCCAGGCGGCGTTTTGCCACGATAGTGACCATCATCCGCCTCACCCCAAAGAATGCACTTGACATTATTTAGATAGATATCTAATCTTCTAA
The DNA here is from genome assembly GCF_959026545.1 of uncultured Collinsella sp. Classification (NCBI taxonomy): domain Bacteria; kingdom Bacillati; phylum Actinomycetota; class Coriobacteriia; order Coriobacteriales; family Coriobacteriaceae; genus Collinsella; species uncultured Collinsella sp. Next base: position 149,931 of record NZ_CAUFLV010000002.1, on the reverse strand, counting down.
TATCAACCAAGTGAAAGGCCGTCCACCTAACGGGTGGATCGACCCCAAGACCCCAAGGATTGGAGGATCGATGGGAGGAGAGGCGTTCAAGGCGCTTGCCGACCCCACACGTAGGCGCATCCTCGAGTTGCTGCGCGGCGGAAAACTAACTGCGGGCGAGATCGCCACCCATTTCGACATGACGAAACCGTCCCTCAGCCACCACCTGAACTCACTCAAGGCAGCAGGCCTGGTCGAGGCACGCAGAGATGGCCAGAACATCATCTACAGCCTCGACACGACGGTATTGCAGGATCTGATGAGTTGGTTCTACACGTTCACCGATAGGAGAGATTCCAATGAGCACCATGTCGAACGATAAAAGGGCGACCAAGCCCGGACACTCCACAAGCCCCCTGAGCCGCCGCACCCTCATTGCCTTGACGGCACTGTGCATCGTGAGCCTGCTGGGACATATCGCCCTGCTCCCCCACATGCCCGAGATGATTCCCACACACTGGGACGCAGCCGGAACCGTCGACGGATGGACGGGGCGCACCGCGATTGTGGCCCTCGATGCGCTGCCCCTGCTATTCCTCTTCATGTTCCACATCATCCCGCGCATAGATCCGCGCGGCCAGGCGTACGAGCGCATGGGGTTGTTCTACACCGGGTTCGTCATCCTGTTCACGATCTTCATCGTCGCCATGACGTGGAGCTCCGAACTCACCGTCTTCGGCATCTTGCCCGAATCGGGCAGCCCCATCGGGGCAGCGACGAGCATCGCGGTGGGAGTGGGCCTCATGCTACTCGGCAATTACATGCCCAAGATCAAGAGCAACTACACCTTTGGCGTAAGGACCCCATGGGCGCTGAATGACGATGACAACTGGCGCCTCACGCACCGCTTCTGCGGCATCGCGTGCGTATTGGCCGGAATTGCGGTCGTCGGCGCGGGCGCACTCTCGCTCCAGCACGGAGAGATCGCGTTCTGGGTTTTGATGGCCGCGGTCCTGGGTGCAAGCATCGTGACGTACCTCTACAGCTTCCTCGTGTATCGCAACGGGAACAGGCCGCTTCGCACACGCTAAGGCACCCCTTGCACTTTGCGCCCTCCACCCCTTTGCGCCCCAACTGATATAAACAAGGCGGCGGTCCCGACAAACATCGGGGCCGCCGCCTCTTTCATCAGCTCATGTTTGCGCGTAGGCAGTGCCTATGCGTTTGACGCGAGCAGCTCGAGCGCCGCGTCGACGATTGCCGCGACATCGGCACGCGCGTACACATCTGGGTCGATGCTCGCCAACGGAACGTCGGAAGCCTCGCGAATGCCGCTCTGGGCGAATGCGACCTGGGGGCTCAGCAGAATCGCGTCGGCCTCCGACAACCGCTCGACCAACACGTTAATTGGAAGGGCCTCCACCTCGAGCGGAAGCTCGCGCTTCGAGACCTCGAGTTCGATCTTCTGAACGAGCAGACCGGTAGTGACACCAGACGTGCAGCAAATGAATACCTTCTTCATGACATTCTCCATAGGCTCATGAAGCGCCGATACTCCGAGGGGCGATGGGAATCGCATCGATGGGGCACCGGCCCCGTAGTCGGTCAACTACTTCTTGCGAACGTACTTCAGGCAGTCGAGCGTGACGGCGATAAGGATGATGACGCCGGAGAACACGAACTGCAGGTTGGTGTCGATACCGAGAATCGTGAGCGCATAGGTGAGTGCGGTGAAGATCAGGACACCCACGGTGACGCCGGAGATCTTACCGATACCACCGGTGAAGGAGATGCCGCCGACGACGCACGCGGCGATCGCGTCCATCTCCCAGCCCTGGCCATACGCAGCGGAGCCGGAGCCGACCATGCGGATGCACTCCAGCCAGGAGCCGAAGCCGTACAGCACGCCGGCAAGCAGGAAGGCACCGATGGAGACCGCGAAGACGTTGATGCCAGAGACGGCAGCGGCCTCGGGGTTACCACCGACGGCGAACATGTTCTTACCGAAGGTGGTCTTGTTCCAGATGAACCAGACGATGGCAATGGCGGCAATAGCCCACAGGATGATCGTGGGGAAGCCGTTGATCTTAGGCGTCACCATGCTGGGAATCGTAGGATCGATCGCGCCGAACGAAACACCCTTGGTAGCGTAGGTTACCAAGCCGAAGATGACCAGCATGTTGGCCATGGTGGACACGAACCAGTGCATCTTGAACCGCGCGGTGAAGAAGCCGGCGATCGCCGAGAAGAACGTGCACAGCGCCACGCAGACGACGAGTGCCATGACGATGCGGCCCACCACCGGGATGCCGGAGAAGTCATATGCCACGCCGAAGATGGTACCGGTGTTGGGGCCCTGGTGCATGATGACCGTCGAGGCGACCATGCTCATACCCACCATACGACCGATGGACAGGTCGGTACCGGTCTGCAGGATGAGCCCCGCAACGCCGAGAGCCAAGAACATACGGGGCGATGCCTGCTGCAGAATGTTGAGCAGGTTCTGCGGCGTGAGTAGGTTAGTGCCCTTCACGATGGGCGCCGCCACGCACAGGCCCGCGAACACCAGCAGAATGGCGATGTAGAGGCCGTTGTTCAGCAGGAAGTCGTGCGCGTTGAACGTGTAGCGATAGGCTTCCCAACGCTGGTCGAGCTTCTCGGCGAGCGTGAAGTGGCTCATACGGAGCAGGTCGATGAGGTGATAGCGATAGGCCGCGGCGTCGTGCTGGCGATCCTTGATGCGCTGCAGCTCAAGCTGGTAGGTCACCTTGGCATCGAACTGCTTGTTCTTGTAGACGTACTTCTCCTCCTTGGCCTCCTTGGCGTCGGAGGTTTTGGCCATCAGCTGCTTGTGCTCGGCCTCGAGCTCTGCTAGGCGCTTCTGGTACTTCTCCTTCGCCACGACGCGCTCGGCCGCGCAGCTCTCTTTGACCGGCGTGAGGTATTCCTTGTCGTAGTGGGCCTTGAGGTATGCCTCGCCGTCGGCGATCAGCGTTGCCACCTGCTGCTTGTGGGAGCTCTCGACCTGCTTGGCCGCGTCCATCTCCTTCTGCAGCGCGGCGATCTGCTGCTCGCGCTCCTGCTTGGTGAGCAGGCGGTCGCTCTTGATCGCGTCGATGCTCGACTGCAGCGACAGCACCTTGGTGGTGCCGCTCGAGCGAAGCTCATCGATCTTGCTCTGGATACCGCTCATGTAGGTATCGATTGGTTGCAGGAGGGCTGTCTCCCCCTCAACCGTCAGGATCTTAGGTGTAGTTGCCATAGCTCCCCCTCGCTAGAGATACTTAGCACTCAGACGCAGGAGCTCTTCCTGGTCCGTGCTCTTGGTGTCAACGATGCCGGACAGACGGCCGTTGGACATAACGCCGATACGGTTGGTGATGCCCAGGATCTCGGGCATCTCGGAGGAGACGACGATGACCGTCGTGCCCTTCTTCGCCATGTCGATGATCAACTCGTAGATCTCGTACTTGGCGCCGACGTCGATGCCGCGCGTGGGCTCGTCCATAAGGAAAACCTGCGGATAGCGCTCGAGCCACTTGCCGAAGATGACCTTTTGCTGGTTGCCACCGGACAGGCTGGAAATGAGATCATCGGGCCCCATGCACTTCGTGTTCATGGTCTTGATCTCGCGGTTGGTGGCGCGCACCATCTTGTCGTTCGACAGGGCGGGGCCGTTCTTGTACTGCTCGAGGTTCGCGATCGTGGTGTTGAACGTGAGGTCGCCCTTGAGGAAGAGGCCGTTGGCCTTGCGCTCCTCGGTGATGAGGGCGAAGCCGTGATCCATGGCATCGCGGGCGTTGCTGAAGTTCATGAGGTGGTCACGGAAATACACACGGCCGGCAGCGCGGGTGCGAATGCCGAAGATGGTCTCAAGCAACTCGGTGCGGCCGGCGCCCACCAGGCCGTACAGACCGAAGATCTCGCCGCGGCGCACGTCGAAGGTGATGTCCTGCAGGTGCGGGTCGAACTTCGTGGACAGGTTCTGAATCTTCAGAATGGGCTCGCCCGGCACGTTGTCCACCGGCGGGAAGCGGTTATCGAGCGAACGGCCGACCATGGCCGAGATGAGCTCGTTCATGTTCGTCTCGCTGGTGGATTTCGTCATCACGAGGTTGCCGTCGCGCAGCACCGAGACCTCATCGCAGATCTCGAAGATCTCATCCATCTTGTGCGAGATGTAGATGAGGGAGATGCCCTGCTCGCGAAGCTTGCGCATCATCTGGAAGAGCTTCTCCACCTCCTGCGCCATAAGCGACGAAGTGGGCTCATCAAGAACGATGACCTTGGCGTTGTACGAGATAGCTTTGGCGATCTCGACCATCTGGCGCTGGGACACCGACATGGTGCGCATGGGCTGGGTGAGGTTAACGGTCATGCCCAGGCGGCGGAACAGGTCGTTGGCCTCCTTGCGCATACGCGCCTCGTCGACGACGCCCATCTTGTTGACGGGATAACGACCGAGGAACAAGTTGTCCACGACGTTGCGCTCCAGGCACTGGTTGAGCTCCTGGTGCACCATCGCGATACCGTTTTCCAGCGCGTCCTTAGGTCCGGAGAAGCTGATCTCGCGACCGTCGAGCGTGATGGTGCCCTCGTCTTTTTGATAGGTGCCGAACAGGCACTTCATCATGGTCGACTTGCCGGCGCCGTTCTCGCCCATCAAGCCCATGATGCTACCGCGGCGCAGATCGAGGTTGATGTGATCCAAAACGCGGTTGCGCCCGAACGTCTTGCTCATCCCCTTGATGGAGAGGACGATATCTTGCTGTGATTCTGTCATGTAATCCCTCCCGGTATCTCTCGAAAGCCCGCCTCTCCAAAGACGGGATGTGCCGAAGGAAAGAGGAAGGGCGCCGCCGTGAAAAGTAGCCACATGCACCGGCGCCCTCATAAATCAGGGGGAAGAAGCGCCGCCTCTTCCCCCATGAGTCGCTACGAAACCGTGTTTGCAGCGCGGGCCAACCGATTAGCCAAGCAAGGATGTGTACGAAGCGCCATTGTCGGTCTTGACCATGTTGATGGCGAAGCCGTCGAAGGAGCTGGGATCGGCGAGCTTGTTGGTGATGGAGGACTCGGACTGGCCGTCGCCGCCAACGATCTCGAGGTCGAGGTTGAGGATGTCCTTGTACTTCTCGAGCAGGGGCTGATAGGTGGAGGACAGGAAATTGTCGGCGGAGTTGTAGATGGACAGCCAGATCTTCTTGGACGGGCTATCATCCTCGCTGAGCTGCTCCTGCGCGGTCTCGTACAGAGCGGTGGCGTCGACGAACTTGTCGGCGTTGTCGGCCGTTACGGCAAGGTTCATGGCGTAGTAGGAGCGCTCGTCCGCGCTGTACTTGAAGTCGTCGGCGGCGATCACGTTGCCAGCCTCGTCCTCCGTGCCAATGCCGGTGTCGATGTCGACGCCGTCGAGCACGTTGCGGATCAGGCGAAGGGTGAGGTAGGCCTGGACGGCAGGGTTCTGGGAAATCGTGCCGGCATAGCCCTCGGCGATTGCGGCGACGGCGTCGGAGTTGGCGTCATAACCGAAGGTGGGAACCTTGTTCTCCTTGGACCAGGCGTTGAACATGGCCATGCCCATGCCGTCGTTGTTGGAGACGACGACGTCGATCTGATCGCCGAAGGAAGAAGCCCAAGTGGAGATCGCGTTACCGGCGGTGGGGGCGTCCCACGTGGCGCCGGCGGTGGTCTTCATCTCCTGCGAGGCGAGCTCGCGGACGGTGTAGGTCTTACCGTCGACCTCGAGGGTGCCGTCCTTGACCACGGTAGCAGAGCCATCGGTGTTGGTGCCGGCGGCGTCGGACACGATGGCGCCGTCCTTCTCGACCGCGGTGCCCAGGGCCTTACGGCAACCACGGGTACGAGCGATGGAGTCGTTGTGACCCACGTCGCCGATGGCGAGGACGTAACCGATGATACCGTCGCCGTTGCGATCGATCTCGTCGATGTGGGCCTTGATGTAGTCGACGATCATGGTGCCCTCGAGCTCGCCACCCTGGTTGGCGTCGAAGCCGACGTAGTAGGTGTTCTTGTTGTAGTTGAGCGCGGTCATGTCCAGCTCACCGGTGGAGCTGTTGGAAGGCTGGCGGTTGTAGAAGATGACCGGCTTGTCGGTGCCGGAGGCAGCGGGCTCGCTACCAGCGGGGGCCTCGGAGCCGCCACCGCAGCCAACGAGGGCACCGGCGCCCATGGCGCCCATGAGGCCCAGACCGCCGACCTGCAGGAACTGACGACGTGAAACTTGCATTGAAACGCTCCTTTCATGCGATGGGATATCGCATTGAACCACGCCATGCGCTGGTTGCGCATGGCGACCCGGCGCCCCCTTCTCTTGGACACGCCGTGTCTCGTGCTTGTGGTAACGTTAACACCGCAAGGGCATACGCACCTCCCTTGCCCGTCTTATATCGCCAGAAGGTCTGTTTTTCTACGTGGACGGTTTTTGGATACCGGAGGCGGAACCGTCGGCGCGCCTAGGGGCGAGGCGCCACTGTCGAACGACGCACCAGCTCACCGGGTATGCGCACCGCCTCTATGGGCGCATCGACCGAACCCATGGCATGTTCGAACACCAATCGGCCGCGTTCCCTCAAATCAAAGCGAACTGTCGTCAACTCCACATGGGGGATCATGCTCCTAAGCGAATCGTCGATGCCCACCACGCTCACATCCTCCGGGACGCGGCGCCCCGCCTCGCGCAGGGCCGCGATGACGCCAACCGCCATCTGGTCGTTCGCAACGTACACGGCGGTCATGGTGCGATCGGCAGCAAGGGCGCGCCCGACTTCGTAGCCGCTGTCGGCCGTCCAGTCACCGCGCAGGGGCGCCACGGGCTCGATCCTGCGAGACGCGAGCGCATCACGCCATCCCGCCTCGCGAAATATGCTGTCGATGGAAAAGGCAGGGCCACCCACGAAGCGAATCTGCTCGTGACCGTACTCGAATAGATGGTCCATCACGAGCTTGGAGCAACCGTAATGGTCGGAATCGACCGTCGTCACGCGCGGGTGCGCGCACATGGTCACGATGACGGTGTTCATACCCGGCTGAGGATCGAACGTCTCGAAATCGGGCGCCATGCGGCTCATGCCGATGATCATCGCGTCGACGGGCAGGGCGGCCATGCGACGCGAGGCGTCCTCCAGCGAGAAGGCAGACTCCTCATCCATCTCCACCATCGTCACCGCGCATCCCTGGGCGCATGCCGCCGCCAGGATGCCGTCAAGCATGGTGAGGTTGCCCACCTGCGTGACATCGTATGCGCACAGGCCCACCGCGCGATAGCACCCCCCTCGCAGCGACCTGCCCGCGTAGTTGGGCCTGAACCCCAGCTCTCGCATCGCCTCAAGAACCATCGCCCGAGTCTTCTTGCTCACGTTCGGTGCCCCATTCACCACGCGGGATACGGTCTGCTGGGAGACCCCGGCGGCGGCGGCGACATCGGACATGGAGACGTTGCGCCCCGCGCGCTGCGTGGCGCCAAGGGCCACTTCCCGATCGACCATCAAATATCCTCCCATCAACGTGCACCCCCGTTCTCGGTGGAGTCGTTCGACCGTTCACGCCGCGAAATCGACCAAATGGGGTATGTCGCGTGTTTTTTTATTTATGAGTACGTTAACATTGTTTTCGGCGCACTCATGCGTCTTTTTCGCGCTCACCCGCCGAAAACAGCGTCTTTCGTCTTGCAAGGAGGTCGGCATGATCGAAGCCGAACCGTTCGGCACCCTACCCACCGGGGAGGACGTGCACGTCTACACGCTACGAGTGGAGGAAGCCTCCGTATCGATCATGGATTTCGGAGCGACCATCTTGTCCGTCCGTGTTCCCGATGCCTCGGGATCCATCGCGGACATTGTCCTCGGATTTGGCTCCATAGACGGCTATCTCGACAATCCCGCCTGTTATGGGGCGACCATCGGGCCCATCGCGAACCGCACCGACCGTGCCGAGGTCCCTTTGGGTGAAGCCCTGTATCACCTGCCCGCCAACGATGGCCCGGAACACGCCAACAACTTGCACTCCGACCTCGACACCGGCCTGCACAAGCGCCTTTGGGAGGCGCGCGCGCTCGATGCCGACAACGCCCTGGTACTCACCTGCCACCTCGCCGACGGCGAGATCGGACTACCGGGTAATCGCACCTTCACCGTGACCTACCGGCTCTCTCTCGAAGACGACGGGTCCATCGCCCTCGAGGTATCGCATCAATGCGACACCGATGCCGAGACGGTCGTCAACATGACGAACCACAGCTACTTCAACCTGGCCGGGCACGACAGCGGGCAGGTCGACGACCAGCTCATCCGCATCGACGCCAACTCGTACCTGCCCGTGCGCGAAGACAGCGTGTCTACCGGCGAGGTGCTCGACGTCACCGGAACTCCCTTCGATTTCCGCAAGATGCACCAGTTGGGCGAGCTTATAACCCAAGTCGACGAACAGCTCCGCCGCGCGCGCGGATACGATCACTGCCTCTGCATCGACGGATTCGAACGCGGCGCGGCACCGCGACACGCGCTTCACGCCGAGGACCCGACGAGTGGACGGACGCTCGACGTCGCCATAACCGCTCCAGGTGCCCATCTCTACACCGGCAACTGGCTCGACGATGCGCAGGCGAAGGACGGCGCGTCGTACACGCCGCGCTGCGGCTTCGCCTTCGAGCCCGAGTATTATCCCGACGCGGTGCATCATCCCGCATGGGACCAGCCCGTCTGCACGCCAAACGCACCCTATCGGGAGCGCATCGTCTACCGCTTCTCGACCACCCGCTAATCACCGCAACACGCCACGATACGCGCGGCGAACGGATAGGAGGATCAAACCATGACAACCATCACCCGCACTCAGGCGCTCGACAAAGCTCGCGAGCTGTACGAGGCAGAGTTCGGCCCCATCCCTGCCGACGCCCACGTGCTCGCCATCCACGCACCCGGACGCTCGGAGATCTCGGGCAATCACACCGACCACGAGGGCGGGCATGTGATCGCCGGTGCACTCGACGTCTCGGTGGACGGCATCGCCGTGGCAAACGGCACCAACACGGTCCGCATCGCAGACGAGGGGTATCCCACGTTCAGCATCGAGCTCGACGACCTTGACGTGCGCGAAGACGAGGTCGGCACCTCCGCCAGCCTCGTGCGTGGCATGGCTCATGAGATCGCCGCGCACGGTGGCACCCCGGCGGGCTTCGACTTCGCCTTCGTATGCACCGTTCCCTCCGGCGGCGGCCTGTCCAGCTCCGCGGCGGTCGAGGCGGCATACGGACGGGCCATGGAGGCTCTCTGGGAAGCGCCCGCAGTCGATCCCGTCACGCTGGCGCAAATGAGCCAGCGCACCGAGAACAACTACTACGGCAAGCCGTGTGGCCTCATGGACCAGGCCGCCGTGTGCCTGGGCGGGCTCTCATTCATGGACTTCGAGAACGCCCGACCCGCCACCGAAAAACTCGCTCTCGCCTTCGAGGACTACGGCTACTCCCTCGTTTTGGTGAAAGTCGGAGCAGACCACACCGACCTCACCCATGAGTACGCCGCCACCCCCGCCGAGATGCAGGCGGTCGCCGCAGAGCTCGGCCATACGCGCCTGTGCGAGGTTGACCCCGCCGATTTCGATGCCGCCGTGCCGGCACTCCGCGAGAAGCTCGGGGATCGCGCCGTGCTGCGCGCCATTCACTACTGGTACGAGAACGACCTCGTTGACAAACGCTGGGCAGCCCTGAAGGACGGGGACATCGACGCCTTCCTCGCCTACACGCGCCAGTCGGGCGCAAGCTCTGCCATGTACCTGCAAAACGTCTCCCCCTCCGGCGTTGACGTGCGCGAGCAGCACGCCATGCTCGCCCTGGGCCTGGCAGAGCACATCCTGAACGGACGCGGCGCAGTGCGTATTCACGGCGGCGGGTTCGGCGGCTCCATCCAGTGCTTCGTCCCTGTCGAGCTGGCCGCCGAGTTCTGCCAGCGGATGGATGCATGGCTGGGAGAGGGCTCCTGCCGCACCTACGCCATCACCGAGGACGGTGCTTCCGCAACATGGCTGTAACCGACACCCCCACATGCGACGAGCACGAGCAGGTGAGGTGTGCGCTCGAGCAGATGACTCTATATGCGATCGACTGCGGCATCATCGATGCGCAAGATCGCCGCTGGGCATACAACGAGCTCCTCGATGCCATGGGAGCCGAAGGACCTGCGCCGAGCACGGCCTGGGAAACGGGAACCGAAACGTTCGATGAGGACTCGTTCGACTTGGATGACGCGCTCGCCGTGCTATCCGAGGTCGCCGTGGCCAACGGAAGGTTCGAGGACAGTGCGGGCGGGCGAGACCGCGCTTCGATGGCAATCATGGGGCGGCTCACTCCGCGTCCCTCCGACATCGCCCGCTCATTCGAAGACCTTCGCCGGGAAAAGGGAGCGTTGGACGCCACCAATTGGTTCTACCGTCTGTGCTGCGACGTCGGATACGTGCGCCGCTCGGCGATCGCCCGCAATATCGAGTGGACCTCTCCGACACGGTGGGGTGAACTCGAGATCACCATCAACCTTTCCAAGCCCGAGAAGGACCCGCGCGACATCGCTGCCGCCCTCACGCGCGCTGACGACGCCGAGCCCTATCCCGCCTGCCAGCTGTGCATGTCCAACGAGGGATACGCAGGACGGGCGGCGGCAAGCCCACAGGGCGCACATCCGGCGCGCCAAAATCTCCGTATCGTCCCCATCGAGCTCGGAAATGAAACGTGGGGGCTCCAATACAGCCCCTACGCGTATTTCACTGAGCACTGCATCGCGATGAGCCAAGAGCACCGTCCCATGCACGTGGACCGTGAGAACATCGCACGCTTGCTGGACTTCGTCGATACGCTGCCCCACTACTTCGTGGGATCCAACGCCGATCTTCCCATCGTGGGCGGATCGATCCTCACGCACGATCACTTCCAAGGCGGGCGCCACGTGTTCCCAATGATGCGGGCGCAGGTCGAACGCACATTCACCATGCCGGGATTCAACGATGTCCGCGGCGAGGTGCTCCAGTGGCCCATGAGCGTCTTGCGGCTCTCATGCGAATCGCGCGACCGCGTGCTCGATGCCGCCGCCCACGTCTTGGAGGTATGGCGCGGTCACGCGGATGCGTCATGCGGTATCGCGCCACGCGATCCAGATGGGACGCCTCACAACACGGTAACGCCGGTTGCCACGAGGGAAAACGGGAACTACACGCTCTACCTCGCGCTGCGTTGCAACATCGCCACCGACGAGCATCCCCTTGGCGTGTTCCATCCCCATGCGGACAAACATCACATCAAGAAGGAGAACATCGGCCTCATCGAGGTCATGGGCTTGGCGATTCTGCCTCCGCGCTTGGTTGACGAGCTCGCATGCGTTGAGGACACGTTGTTGGCGGCGCGGGCAACTAACGAGGATGAAGCGACGCTCCTCATGCACCTTGAGGCCAACGATCGCACCGCCCCGCATGCCGAATGGGCGACCGAGGTGGCGCGACGTCATCCGGACCTCACGCGCGAGAACGCTCAGCGCGTCCTGCGCGACGAGGTCGCCGCAGTGTTTGCGGGCGTACTTGAAGACGCCGGTGTATTCAAGTGGAACGACACGGGCCGCGCCGGATTGCAGCGCTTCATCAGCGCGCTCTAGGAAATAGCGGACATCGCATCGTCTTTACATGCATTGAGCGGGCACGTCTTGAACGTGTCCGCTCATTTGTTCTAGCCTCACTCGGTCACTACGCGACGTTCGCCCGGTTCACACACGCCCGTACAAGAACCAGTTACATGGCGTTCGCCGGTGCATCCGCCGCCATGATGCTGCGCGCGACGATGCACATGACCATCAGTTCATCCATGTGCTCTGAGATCTTCACGTTCAGCTCGTATGTGTCATTTCGCTCCATGGGGACTTGCCTCGCCTCCACGTAGGCCCTGCCGTCCGCGTCACGCACCTCGAAGCGGTTCGTCCAACCGCGCGTCATCACGACCTGCCAATCCGCGCCCTCGACGGTGAGATAGCTCTCGACCGTACTGGCAGGCGTGCGGAACTTGCGCTTGATATCGAACGTGTGCCCATCAGCCATGACGATGTGATGCGCGCGGTCCTTGGCGTCAAGGCGTGCGGTCGTGATAGTGGCAAGCTCGCGGCACTCGGCGTCTTTGAGGCGCGTGAGGCGCGGCGAGGAGAGCGGGTCGGTGTCCGCACAATAGACGACCTCCTTATCTGTCGTGCTCACCTCCACCTCGCTGTGAACGCTCAAGAGCTTCGCCTTAATCCGCAGCTTCATGGTGTACCCCTTCCATACCAGCGCATTGGAATTGTGCTTTCTCAGCCTTGTACCCACAATCCCCGCTTAAGAAAAATGCCTATGGCTTCCTTCCTATTCAACCCGGTCAAACGGAAGGAAGCCATAGGCAATGTGCGTGTGGACATAGGCGATGTCGGCGCGGGCTACGGCGCCGCACCGGATGCCAGGACGCCAGGACGTTCCTAGCTCAGCAGCATGCGGTCGTTGGCGAGCTCGCCGCCGCTGACCTCCTCAAACTTCTGCAGCAGGTCGGGCACGGTCAGGGCGCGCTTCTCATCGCCGGCGACATCGTAGATCACGCGGCCCTCATGCATCATGATGAGGCGGTTTCCCAGACGGATGGCGTCGTTCATGTTGTGCGTCACCATAAGGGTGGTGAGCTTGCGCTCGCCGACGATCTGTTCGGTGAGCTCGAGCACCTTAGCAGCCGTCTTGGGGTCGAGCGCCGCGGTGTGCTCGTCGAGCAGCAGCACGCGCGGGTTGGTGAGCGTGGCCATGAGCAGCGTGAGTGCCTGTCGCTGGCCACCGGACAACAGGCCCACCTTGGCCTGCATGCGAGTCTCGAGGCCCAGATCGAGCTTTTTGAGCAGCTCGGCGTACTCCTCACGCTCGGCGCGGGTGATACCCCAGCGAAGCGTGCGGCGCTGGCCGCGGCGCTTGGCGAGGGCGAGGTTCTCCTCGATCTGCATGTCGGCGGCGGTGCCGCGCATGGGATCCTGGAACACACGGCCCAAGTACTTGGCGCGCTTGGGCTCAGAGAGGCGGGAGATGTCCTCGCCGTCGAGCTCAACCGTACCGGAATCCAGCGGGTAGACGCCCGCGATCATGTTGAGCAGGGTGGACTTGCCCGCACCGTTACCGCCGATGACGGTGACGAAATCGCCGTCGGCAAGCGTGAGGTCGACGCCCGTGAGGGCGCGCTTCTCGGTAACGGTTCCGCGGTTGAAGGTCTTCTTGACGTGGGACAGCTTAAGCATCTGCCTCACCACCCTTCGAGTAGCTCGCGCGCAGCTTGAACCTCTCCCATACCACGGGCACGCACAGGGCGAGCGCGACGATGATGGCGGAGAGCAGCTTCATGTCATTGGCGTCCATGCCCATCTGGAGAACGATGGCGCGGATGAGGAAGTAGACCACGGATCCCGCCACGGCGGAGACCAGACGGCTCTTGAAGCCGGTGAGCTTGCCGGGAGTGAGGCGGCCGAGCACCTCGCCGATGACGATGGCGGCGAGGCCGATGACGATGGCGCCCGTGCCCATGCCGATGTCGGCGTACTTCTGGCTCTGGCAGATGAGGCCTCCAGAGAGGCCCACCAGCGCGTTGGAGAGCATGAGGGCGATCATCTTGGTCTTGGCGGTGGACACGCCGAGCGCGCGGATCATGTCCTCGTTGTTGCCGGTGGCGCGCAGGGCGCTGCCGATCTCGGTGCCGAAGAACCAGTACAGCAGGGCGATGATGAGGACCGCCACAATAAGGCCCACGATGATGGAGCCGGCGTTGATGGAGAGGCCCGTCGCCTCCGTCATGCGGGAGAAGATCGTGTCATGCTGCAGCAGGGGCGTGTTGGACTTGCCCATAATACGCAGGTTGACCGACCACAGGGCGATCTGCGTGAGGATACCGGCGAGGATGGCGGGAATCTCGAACACGGTGTGCAAAAAGCCCGTGACCGCACCGGCGAGCATACCGGCGAGCATCGCGGCGACAATCGCGATGAGGGGGTCGACACCGGCGACTACAAGCACGGCGCAGACGCTTCCGCCGAGCGCGAAGCTGCCGTCAACCGTAAGGTCCGCGATATCGAGCAGCTTGTAGGTGATGAACACACCAAGGACCATGATGCCCCAGAGAATGCCCTGGGAGACGGCGCCGAGTAGAGCACCACTCATGTTGTCCCTCCTTCAAATCGAGCCAAATGAACCCCGACGGAGGTGTTCGCCGGGGTTCATCGCTTATGCGACAGATATAGATGCGCAGGTCAGTGTACCATGCGCACGCCCTATGCGCTCACGTCGGTACCGCCGGCGTCGGCGAGGGAGCTCACGTCGATGCCGAGCTGGTCGGCGGTCTTCTGGTTGTAGACCAGGTCGCACTCGTCGGCGGTCATGGTCTCAATGGGCATCTCGGCCGGGTTGGCGTCCTCGGTGAGAATGCGCACGGCCATCTCGCCCGCACGGCGGCCGAGCTCCTCGTAGTTGATCGACACGCTCGCCAAGCCACCCGCCTCGACATGGGCGACCTCACCGCACACCGTGGGAACCTTATTCTCATTGGCGATGGAGGCGATCACGGTCATGGCCGAGGCGATGGTGTTGTCCGTGGGCGTGTAAATCGCGTCGACCTTGCCCATCATGGACTCGACCACCTGCTGGACCTCGTTGGAGCTGGAGGCGGTGTACTCGACACCTTCCAGGCCGAGCTCATCGAGTTGTTCGGCGGCGAGGTCGATCTGGATCTTGGAATTTGACTCGGCAGTGCAGTAGAGCAGGCCGACCTTCTTGGCGTCGGGGACCAACTGGTGAAGCAGGTCGATTTGGTCGGCAACGGGATTCATATCGGAAGTACCGGTGACGTTGCCGCCCGGGGCGTCGTTGTCCTCGACCAGCCCAGAGGCGGCGAAGTCGGTGATGGCAGTGCAGACGATGGGAATGTCGGAGGTTGCACCCGCGACCGCCTGGGCGGCAGGCGTGGCGATAGCGAGGATCAGATCGCAATTCTCATTCACGAGCGTGCTCGCGATGGTCTGGCAAGCGGACTGGTCGTTCTGCGCATTCTGCTGGTTGATCTTGGCGTTGATGTCGGCAGCTTCGATCGCCTCGACAAAGCCCTTGTTAGCGGCATCGAGCGCCGGGTGCTCAGTGAGCTGCAGAACACCGATCTTGTACGAGGCCGCCTTGGCATCGGAAGATCCGGCCTCGCCGGCAGAATCGCCGCCGCAGCCGGAAAGGCCAAGGCCGCCCGCCACGGCACATGCGGAGGCGCAGGCAACGCCCTTCGCGAACGAACGGCGGGAACAGGTCATATCAGTCATGAGATTCTCCTAACGCGCCCGGAAGGAGGCGCGGCGTGGTTGAGGGAAACGACGAGGATCGAGGCGCGCACGGCGCCGTATCCCGGGCAATCGCTTAGACGATCTGGGCATCCTCGAGGGTCGAGATATCGATGGCAAGCGCGTCGGCAGTCGCCTGGTTCACGATGAGCTGGCACTCCTCGCTCGACAGGTACTCGATGGGCATGCTGGCGGGATCGGCGTCCTCGGTGAGGATCTTCACGGCCATCTCGCCCGCCTTATAGCCCAAGTCGTAATAGTTGATGCTATACGACGCCAGCCCTCCATCCTCGACCATGGTGTCGCATCCTACGATGACGGGGAGCTTATTCTCATTGGCGACCATGGAGACAGTCGCCATGCCCGCGGCGATGGTGTTGTCGGTGGGAGCGTAGATCGCGTCGACCTTACCGACCATGGATTCGACCATCTGCTGGATCTCGTTGGAGGAAGAAATGGAGTAACGCTCATGCGCAAGACCCGCGTCGTCAAGAGCCTCCTCGGCGAGTTGCACCTGCACCTCGGAATTGGACTCGGCGGAGCAGTAGAGGATGCCCACGGTCTTGGCATTGGGCAGCAACTGGTGAAGCAGGTCGATCTGGTCGGCGACGGGGGTGAGGTCCGACGTGCCGGTGACGTTGCCGCCGGGAGCGTCGTTGGACTCCACGAGGCCGCCCTCCGCGTAGTCGGTGATGGCGGACCCCACGATGGGGATCTCGGTGGTGGCGCCGGCGACCGCCTGGGCGGCAGGTGTGGCGATGGCGAAGATCAGGTCGTCACCGTCGTTCACGAGCTTGCTCGCGATGGTCTGGCAGGCGGACTGGTCGTTCTGGGCGTTCTGCTGGTCAATCTTGGCGTCGATGCCCGACTTTTCGATGGCAGCCACGAAGCCCTCGTTGGTCTGGTCGAGCGCGCCGTGCTCGGTGAGCTGCAGCACGCCGATCTTGTAGGAGTCCTTGGAGGAGGCGCCGCCGCCTGGGACGGCTTTGCCGTCATCGCCACAGCCCGCAAGCGCACTCGCGGCAAAAAAGCCCGCTCCGAGGGTGATAAGGTTCCTGCGCGAGATACTCAGCATGGCGATCAACTCCGTTTCGCTGTTCCGGGCGCCCGCCAAGATGCCGGCGACGCCGTGTTTGATAAGGCGCTTTACCGTATAAAAGCACGCAAGGGATATACTAACGTGCCCCCGCGCCGCGCTCAAACTCGTTACAGACGTGTAACACGACGGGGGCTTGATGCCCAGCCGACGAGCCGGCGCTGCCGCCGAAGCGTCGCGGCCGCCGAGGTCTCGCGGGACCCGAGGTCTCGCGGCCGGCACGGCACCACAGCCGTCGCATGCGAAGAGAGGGTAACAATGTCGAAAACAAGCCGCAAAACCGGCAGGATTTTCGACATTGTTACCCTCAATTGAGCGAGCCGAGCGCGCCCCATACAAACGAACCGGGGCGCAACCCGCACAGACGAGCCGGGGCGCCGCCCGGTCAAACGAGTCGAGGGGCGCCGCCCTAGAACTCGCAGCTGCCCACGGTGCGGGGATGCGGAAGGACGTCGCGGATATTGCCCACACCCGTGAGGTACATGACCAGGCGCTCGAAGCCCAAGCCAAAGCCGGCGTGTTTGCAGGTGCCGTAGCGGCGCAGATCGAGGTAGTAGCGGTACTGTTCGGCGTCCATGCCCAGCTCGGCGATGCGGCGCTCGAGCACATCGAGGCGCTCCTCACGCTGGGAGCCGCCGA
The DNA here is from genome assembly GCF_959026545.1 of uncultured Collinsella sp. NCBI lineage: Bacteria > Bacillati > Actinomycetota > Coriobacteriia > Coriobacteriales > Coriobacteriaceae > Collinsella > uncultured Collinsella sp. Next base: position 132,852 of record NZ_CAUFLV010000002.1, on the reverse strand, counting down.
TGATCTCGCCGATACCCGGCACCAGGCAGTCGGCCGCGGCGACCGTCTTGCCGTCGTCGTTCAGGCGCATGTAGAAGGCCTTGATCTCGGCAGGATAGTCGGTCACGAAGGTCGGGCACTTGAAATGCTCCTCGGTGAGGAAGCGCTCGTGCTCGGTCTGCAGGTCGATGCCCCAGCTCACGGGGTAGTCGAACTCATGGCCGGCGGCGACGGCGCGCTCGAGGATCTCGACGGCCTCGGTGTAGGTGACGCGCGCGAAATCGGAGTTGGCGACATGCGTGAGGCGCTCGACGAGGCCCTTGTCCACGAACTTGTTGAGCATGGCGAGTTCGTCGGGGCAGCTGTCCATGACATCACGGATGACGTACTTGAGCATATCCTCCGCGAGGTCCATGTCGTCGGCGAGGTCGGCGAAGGCGATCTCGGGCTCGATCATCCAGAACTCGGCGGCATGGCGCGTGGTGTTGGAATTCTCGGCGCGGAACGTGGGGCCAAAGGTATAGACATCGCCGAAGGCCATGGCGAAGTTCTCGGCGTTGAGCTGACCGGAAACGGTGAGCGAGGCGGGCGCGCCGAAGAAGTCCTTGGAGTAGTCCACGTTGCCCTTATCATCCAGCGGCGGGTTGGCCGGATCGATGGTGGTGACATGGAACATCTCGCCTGCACCCTCGCAGTCGCTCGCGGTAATGATGGGAGTGTTCACGTAAACGAAGCCGCGGTCCTGGAAGAAGCGGTGGATGGCGGCGGCGGCCACGGAACGGATGCGGAACACGGCGCGGAAGAGGTTGGTGCGCGGGCGCAGGTGCTGCTGGGTGCGCAGGAACTCGACGGTCGCGCGCTTCTTCTGCAGCGGGTAGTCGGGTGCCGAGACGCCCTCGACCGCGATCTCGGTCGCGGCGAGCTCGAAGGGCTGCGGCGCTTCCGGGGTGAGTTTGAGCTCGCCGGTGCACACGAGCGCGGCGGAGACGTTCTGATGCGCGATCTCGTCGTAGTTGGCGAGCGCCTCGCGGTTCATGACGACCTGCAGGTCCTTGAAGCAGCTGCCGTCGTTCAGGGTGACGAAGCCGAAGTTCTTCATATCACGGACGGACTTGACCCAGCCGGCAACGGTCACGGTCTGGCCGCCGAGGGATTCGGCGTCGGCGTATAGCTGGGCGATCTTGGTGCGATCCATGCCATTCCTTTCATATCCGCGGCGCGTCGTGCCGCGCGTTGCGTTTTCTCACAATCGTTCATTCTAGCAGGTATGTTCGAGCACGGCGAAGCCACTGGGAAGGGCGCCGCCCCGTCCTTCCACCCGATCACGGCCGGACGGCCATCGATGCAAAGGCACCGCGTGTGGCCGTATTGCGATCGGCCTTTTGGCGTGCCCAGACGGGGTCGGTGCCACAAATCGGGCGATTTTGTAACGAATTTTGAAAGTGGTCGAGTAGCCCGTGGTTTTTTGCGGCAAAACCCCAGTTGAGCTCTTCTAAAAAAACGCGTCCATCCCCGATGTGCGAAATGCACCCGTCCCCGAATTACACATCGTGAAAGGTTTGTGCAGGGCTTTGACCACGACGCTACGTCGGGGTTTTTACTGTCGAACAACGGCGGGATGTACCGCCCCGTTCGAGAGGAACCTCATGTTCAAAGGCGCCGTCCTGCGCTACCTCATCTCCGATGCGCTGTCGCTGCTCGGCAATTCCATCGCCGGCGTGGTGCTGCCGCTCGTCCTGTTGGCCCGCACGGGCGATGCCCTGGCTGCCGGATCGCTCGCGCTCATTTGCGCCGTACCGCAGTTCGTCCTCGGTATCGTGGGCGGCGCGGTGCTCGACCGCGTCAACCGCAAGGCCATCTGCGTCGCTTCCGATCTCATCTCGGCGCTCAGCGTGGCCCTGCTGCCCGTGATAGACGCCACGGTGGGACTCTCCTTCGGTTGGTTCGTGGCGCTCGGGCTGCTCGGCGCCGTGGGTGACGTTCCCGGCATGACCGCGCGCGACGCCCTGCTGCCCGAGGTCTGCGAGCGTGAGGGCGTAGACCTCCAACGTTTCGTGGGTGCGAGCCAATCGCTCAACGCCCTCACGGGCATCGTCGGTCCGGCTGCCGCCGCGTTGCTCATCGGGCTGCTCAACGACATCGACGCGCTCTGGGTCACCGCCGCCTGTTCATGCGCCGCCGCGCTCGCCAGCGCCAGCCTCCCCCACGGTGTGGGGACGATATCACCGGCGAGCACCGCCAACTCCCCTGCCGGCAAAGGCGGCATCATCGCGCTCGCGCGCTCCGTCCTCACCGACGGCCTCTCCACACTCTTCGCCAACAACCGCCTGCTCCGCGCCACCACGCTGCTGTCCTTTGGAATCACCATGGTTATGGGGGCTTGGCAGGGCATTGTGCTACCAGCGTACTTCACCTCACAGCGCACACCCGAGCTCGCCGGTGTCTTCATTTCGGCGATGGGCATAGGCATGTTACTGGGATCCCTTATCTACACGGCGCTCTCAAGTCGTTTGAGCCGTCGCGGATGGTTCGTGCTCTCGCTCGTGGGCATGGCCGCGGGTGTGAGCATTATGGGCACGCTGCCCGCCACGGGGCTCCTTCTTGCCAGCGCCGCCGCCGTGGGCCTTTTCTCGGGTCCGGCATCCGCGCTGTTGGGATTTTTCGCCTACGAGCGTATCCCCGAGGAACGCCGCGGATCTGCCATGGGTACGCTCAACGCACTCTACCTCGTCGTCGCTCCCGCGGGAACGTTTCTGGGCTCCACGCTCATCGCCGGTTTTGGTATCGAGCGCACCTTCATGGTGCTGGCGATCGCGTGGATCGCCGTGACAGCCGTGGCTCTCGCCGCGCCCACGCTGCGCAATTTGGACGACGAGCCCGCATAACACATACGCGTGCCGAGGTACGCACCAATAAGGTACGGATGTGTCATTTGGGGTGCCTCCCCAAATGACACATCACGCGGACGGGTACAAGATCGGATAGATGCGATAGGAGAAATGGGGAGCAGCATGAAGAGTGGCGAGCTGGCGCACATGGCAGGCGTGAGTGTGAGGACGTTGCGCCACTACCACGCCATCGGGCTTTTGCCCGAGCCCCCGCGCGGGGACAACGGCTACCGCGATTACGACGCGGTGCACCTGTTGCACCTCTTGCGCATCCGTCAGCTCGCCTCGCTCGGGTTTTCCCTCGATCAAATCGGGCCCATGCTCGACGAACTCGACGCGGAGCGCCGCGAGGGCGAGGACCTAGGTGCGAGAGCGGACCGCCTGCTCGACGATCTCGACCGTCAGCTTGACGAGCAGATCGCCCATCTTAAGCACCAGCGCGAGCTCATCCGCCATATCCGCGCACGCCAGGCAGACCCCGACTATCCCGAGCGCGCCGCCCGCGTGCTCGATGCCATCGACTCCTTTGAACGCTCCGCGCACGAATTCGGCTTCCTTCTGAGCGCCCTCACCGACGATGACCGCGTCGCCATGGGCATTGCGGCCCATCTCTACTCCGATGGCGAGCTCGCAGAAATCGAGCGCATCTTCCGCGCCATTCCGCAACGCAACCTCACCGAAGAGTACCTGCACGTGAGCGACCTCATGGACAGGCTGCCGAGCGACGCGACGCCGCGTGAGCGCGAAGCGGCAATCGAGGCGGGCATGGCGTTCCTCGACAAGATCTCCGATTGCTTCGATGCCGCAAACTGGCTGCGACCGGATAAGGACTACGAGCGCATGCTCGACAACATGGCCATGGTCCACTACAACGATGCGCAAATTGCCGTCTCGGACGAGCTGTTCCTGAGGTTCACAAGGCACATGGCCGAGCGCGAGGCCGCCGTTCCCCGGGAAGGCTGACACACTTCTTGCCCTGCAAATGGGTGCGCACCGTCTCAAAGTGCGCGCGAATGGGCACACTCTCCATGTTCGACACGCTACACGCGCGAGGCGCGCATGTGCACACATACGAGGAGCCGTCCATGGAAGCCATGATCTCGTTTTTTAAGATTCCTTTGGTGCAGAGCATTTTGTGGGCCATCGCGCTCATCGCGGCGACGGCCGTTGTTGCGCGCATCGCCAGCCGCGCACTCAAGCATTTCCTCGACCGCGACAGCAACCCGCTGCCCAGCTCGAGCATCATCGTCAACATCGCGCGCGGCGTCATTTGGGCAACGGGGGCGAGTATCATCCTCGACGCGTGTTTTGGCGTCAACGCGAACGCGCTCGTGGCGGCCCTTGGCGTTGGCGGCATCGCAGTCTCGCTCGGCTTTCAAGACACGCTGTCCAACCTCATCGGCGGGCTTCAGGTGACCTTCATGGGAATTGTCACCCCTGGCGATAACATCGAGGTCGGCGCGGAGCGCGGCGTGGTGCAGGACGTCACCTGGCGCCACACCACCATCCGCGACGCCATGGGGCAGACCGTCATCATCCCCAACTCGATCATTTCGAAGACCGCCCTCGTGCATTTGCTGCCCGCCAGCCGCGTGACCGTTCCGTTTGCCGTCCCGCGCCTAGGCGAGGACGGGAGTGCTCGTGCCGACGATATGGATGGTCTTGCCGAGCAGCTCATCGCGCTCGCGCGCACCGCCGCCGGTGGCGTCTCCCCCGTCATCGACGGGCCACGCGTACTGTTCTCCGAGATTTCCGAACTGGGCATCAAGGGCAAGATCATCTTGCAGGTCGAGGATGCGTCCAAGACCTCAGCCGCGGCCGATGCCATCGTACGCGCCATCGCCACGCTGGTTTAGGGTGCGCCAAGGCGACGTGCCAAGGCGCCGTGCCGAGTCGCCGTGCCAAAAGTACCCATCCCCTCTGGCGCACACTCGGCGTACACTCGGCACGCACGATTTACAAAACGACTACGTCCCCGATTGTAAACGGCGGGGCGTCGGATTTAGCGGGTGATGCGGCGAGCGAGGGCAAACATCGCGCCGCCGGCAAGGACCAGCACCCCCACGACGATCATCTGAAGGTCGCCCGTGGTGGGTAGGTCGAGCCAGGGAACAAAGTCACCCTGGCCGGGCTTCCCAGATTCAGGAGCGTCGGGTTCGTCGTCCCCAAAGCCGAACTTGGGATACGCCGTCACCTCGTAGGCAAGAACCCCGTTCACCAGCGTGGGGACACTCACCAAAAACGGGTCGACAGTCGTGTCGGCATTGGCAGGTGCCGCCTCCGTACGATAGAGCAGGTAGACGCCCGGCTCCAACCCATACACAGAGCCGATGCCGCTCGCGTTAGTGCTGAGCGTGTCCGCGGCGTTCACGGCGGCGTCAAGCGCCAGGTCATGGACCTCTCGCGCCTTATCGCGCAGCCCGGCCGCGTCCAGCTCCGCCCACGCGCAATCCGCGGAGGCAAAGGCGTCGAGCACCTTGTAGTGCACGCCATCCCCGTCAATCGAGGCACGGGCAACCAAGACCGCCGCGTAGCGATCCCCCGCAAGCGGCGCGTCCACCCCGTCGCGCTCGACCGAGCAATTCAACGTGATGGAGCCCGTGGGAGCAGCGGATGCGACGGCTGGGGTAGCGCACAGGACGAGGGCCGCGCAGACGCACAAGAGGACGAGTCTCATGCGGACAGAGGGAAACGTCGAGCGCTTGAGATGCAACCGGTGACGCCCGAACACGAATCCCCGCTTAAGCAAAATGCCGTCCACCACGCGCATGTTCGTCCTCCTTTCCCTTCGATCGTCCGTACGTCGTGCCCGCTTCGCTCCCATACGCACCGCGTTGCGAGCCCTCGCGCTTCTGCTCGTGCCGCAGCCGCAAGCTTGCCAGCACGATCGCGGCGAGCACCAGCCCCACAACCAGGGCCACGTGCGGCCACGAGAGATTGATGGGGTTCCCCATCACGCCTACCTCGCCCTCCATGGAGGGCAGATACGGAATCGCGTGCGCCCGCACGAGAAGCCGATGCGAGTTGATGCCGTAGGGCGTGCAGGTGACGAGCGTCATATAGTCCGCACCCGGCTCGATGGCAAGCGCCTCGGTTTCCTCCGGTAGCACCGTGAGGATCTGGTCCACCTGGTAGGCGAAGGTCTCCTTGAGAACGCGGACGTAGAAGATGTCGCCGAGCTGCATCTTGTCGAGCTCGGTGAAGAGCTTGGCCGAGGGCAGACCGCGGTGGCCGGAGATCGCCGCGTGGGTAGACGCGCCGCCCACCGGCAGCGACGAGGTCTCGATGTGCCCCGTGGCCACCTGCAGGACCTTTTCCTCGGTGGTGTGGTAAATGGGCATGGTCTCGTCGAGGCGTGGGATGGTGATGTAGCCCATCACACCCGTGCCCGTGAGGTCGAGCAGACTGCTGTACTCCTCGCGAAGCTCGGCAGCCATCGAGGGCTCAATGGCATCCCAGCCACCTTTGGCAGCCGGGATGCCCGAAAGCCCCGCGAGCTTGGCATTGTAAACGCGGGCAGCTTCCATGAGCTGCGCCGCCTCCTCATCGGTGAGCTCGTCGACCGCCTCACTATACTGCTCGAGCACGCGCGTGGCGTTGAACAAGTTGAGCACATTCGAGATGGTCGGGTAGAGCACCAGCAGCAAACCGCCGATGATCGCCAAGGTTGAGAACCAGTCGCGGGGCTTTTTCATTGCTGAACCCGATTACGCAACGTGCTTGGCCGTGCGCTTGCGGTAGATGCCGTAGCCGATGGCAGCCGCACCAACGAGCGTGAACAGGATGGTGCCCATGCCGCCGGTCTCAGGGAGCAGCGTGCCCTTGTTGTTCTGGATGTTAAGAGCAACGTCGTTACCGCCGCCGTTCACCGTCCAGTTATTGAGCGTGCCATCCTGATCGTAGTTTGCGACAATCGTCACATCGACAGGCTTCTGGAGCTTGTTGTATCCATCGGGAGCCTTAGTCTCGACGAGCTGGTACTCAGCAGCATCCAGACCCTTGAAGGTGATCTTACCGCTCTCGGGAGTGGTGATGGTGTCAACCGCATTGCCTTCGCCAGTCTTTGCGGAACGCACGACAGCGGGCTGGGTCTCGTCGCCAGCGTTTTCAACAATCAGCTTGATCGGGGTGCCTTCACCCTTCTTCTGCAGCTGGAAGACAGCGCCGGCAAGGGCGGAACCGTCCATGCCGTCGGTCTTGTTGATGTCGAAGTCGAAGGTGTAGCCGTGGGTCACGCTGGGAACAGAAGTACCCGTACCACCCTTGATGGGGTCGTTGCTGTACTCGAGCTTCGCGCTGTTGCCTGCGTCATCCTGGCCAGCAACGGCATGCTCATTGATGATTGCAGAGTAGGTCACCTTGATTTCCTGGCCAGCCTTGTCACCATGCTTCGTCTTGAAGTCGGTCATGATGATTTTCAGCTCGGTAGCAGCGCCATTGCCACCCGTGGCAGAGACGGTGTAATCGACGTCCTTCTGAAGCTCGGAAGCGCCAATGGTCACCTTGATGCTGTTCTGGTTAAGCGTCAGGCCCTTGGACAGGGTATCGACAAAGTTGAACACATAGGTGGTGTACTCGGTCATGTTGGGAACCTTGGACTTCAGCTCGAAGTTCAGCGTGTCGCCAACCTGAGCGTCTGCATGGTTGTTGTCATCAACGGTCTTGCTGATGGTGGGATACTCACTCTTGAGGTTCACATTCTTGTCAGCCGCGACCACATTCGCCAGGATGGCGTCGGTTCCGCGATTGGCAGTGGAGCCGCCCTCGGGGGAGACCACGTAGTAGCCGAGAGCGAGACCCGTGAACGTGGCAACATAGCTATTGCCGCTTGCAGTAGCAGTAACGGTAGCGGTTGCCAGGATGTTCTGCTTCTTCGCCCAGTCGGAGGCCTTCTTGGCGAAATCGATCACATTGGCGCTGTCGCTGGCGCCAAGAGCGTTCACGTACTCGATTGCCGCCTGAGAGAGCCCTTCACCGGACAGACCGGTCATGTTGCCGCCAATTTTGGTCGTGAAGAACGACTCCCATGCCGCATTAAGCGTGTAGCTCGCATTGGATCCGTCAGCGGTAGCGGTGGCGGAGAACATCTGCCACGCCTTGACGTCTTTGCCGCCGAATTCGGCACTCTGGCTCGTGATGGTCAGATTGCCCGTGGTGGCCGCGAAGGCCTTCGTGGGCAGGGCGCTCGCGAGCAGCACCACCGCCATGATTGTCGCCAGCGCCATGCTGGCGATGCGTTTTGTCATCGTTTTCATTGAATCATTCCTTCCCTCAAACGCATGACCTGAATACCTACCTATCTGACGCGGCGCACCATGGGCACCGCGGGGACACCTACTTCCGCCGACGATTCGCACGCAAGTGCCTCAGGTGCTTGCGCGCGTCGCGGGCAATCCCAAACCGCAACCAATGGGGCGCACCGGTTGCCTCACGAGCGGCATGTCTGGGCGCGTACCCGGCATATGCAACGGACCGCCGCTTGCACTCGTATGCGGCGCACGCGAGCAGCATGCCGCCCGCAAGTACTATCCACCAGGTGCCACTTCCGCCTGTCTCGGGCAGCGGCAAGGTGTTGGTAACGGTGATCACGTAGCCCGTATCGTCGTTGTCAATCGCGTAGCTGTAATGGGTCGTCGCGTCGTATGCCCCCACGCGTACCTCGGTCACCGAGTAGGTGTAGTAGCGCACAACCGACGGATCGACCGTCGTGTCTTCAAACGCCACAGGCAGGCCGGTCAGCACCTTGCGCCAGGTTTCGGACCACTCTGAGGCATCGGCCGCGGTCAGCTTCACCTCGAGCACGCCATTCGTGCCGAACGTCGGGTCGTCCACGACCACGCCAGCGGCGTTGGTGTAGGTGCGCTTGAGCTTGAAGGTTACTTCGTCGGGGCGCGTGTTGCCTGCATTCCCGTTGTCCATCCACACCTTCTGCAGCGTGATGTCCACCAGCGCGGAGCACGGGTCTTGGCCCTCGCCCGGCTCGGGCGTGATGCCGCCCGTACCGGGAATATTGAGCGCGTCATCCATGAGCACGGCCTTCGCGGGAGACACATAGGCCTCCATAGCCACCGACGCGGTGCCGGCGGTGTCCTGCATAACGGCGCCTTTAAGCTCTTCGAAGCTCGAAATCTTGTCGTAGTGCTGAACCTCATAGCGGTTGTAGTCCGTGCCACTTGCCGTGTCTTGCTGGGCATGCGAGAAAATGCCATCGGCCTTCGCCACGGCGTCGGTCAACGCAGCGTTCATATCGCGATAAATCGAATACAGGTTGTAGCGACCTTCGTTGTCTTTGCCCTCAATGGTGCCCGCGTCTTTGAAATACACCGATTGCAGGTTGGTCATTCCCGAGAACGGGCCCACCAGCTGCTCGGTACCACGCACGACGTCGCAATACACCATTTCGTTGCCTTCGAACAGGCCTTCCTTGTTGTGGCCCACAAAGCCGCCGGCATAGCCCGCATTGTCGGGACGCTGATTCTCGTCTTGGGGCAAGCCGCCTTCCACCGCTAAGCCGTCGGCATCCTGCGTGGCGCCGCCGCCGAACACGTCGTAACCCGCCTTCGCACCCGTGACCTTGGAATTGGTCACCGCGGTGCGGTTGCCCTTGATGAGCGTAATTTCCAGGTTCGCCTTGTTTTCGTCAGGGTTCAGCAAGCCGTCTTTGTTGCACGGCAGCTTGATGGTGGAATCGCCAATGGTAATGATGGCAGTATCAGACTGCGTCGGATCATTGGGGTCGCCCTTCGCAAGCGCCACGCCGACGCGCAGGCCCAGCAGGTTCACGTAAAGCAGATCACCGTCGGAGAGGATCTTCAGATTCAGCAGCTCGCCCAAACCGGGAACGCTCAACCCTCCCAGATCGATGACGCCCAAATTCTCAAGATCATGTACATACAGAGACTTTACCAACTGGTCAACAATGACCAGCAGCAGCTCAACTACTGGAGAATCAAGCTCTACACCTGCTATAAACGACATGTCGGTCTGGCCGATGAATCCCGCCGCGACCTGGTCGCTGCGCACGATGCCCAGATTCGAAACCTCGCAGGCGTCGATCTTGGACAAATCGCCCAGGCCCACGAAGCCGCCCGCTATGTTTTGCGCCGCATCGTTGCCCTGCTCCACGATGTCTTGACCGGCATCGGCGCCGCTGGTTACCGTGAAGCCGGAAGCAACGCCTTCCACGCGGCAACGGTCGGCATGCGACCCCCACACGTCCAGTACGCCTGCCCGTAGCTTCAGCAGATTGAAAATCTGTCCGATACCCACGCTAGCTTCATCGATATCAACCGTGGAGTTCTTGCCCATATAGCCTGCGAAACCGCCCGCGTAGCTAGGAGCCGACACCGTGGAAAGCGCGCTCACGGTGCAATCTTTGACAGAGCCGTTCAACAAGCTGCCGGCAAAACCGCCCGCGTTGCCGAAGTAGCGCAACGAATCCATGGTGCCCACCTTGTCTGCCGTGTTGGCGCGCACCTGGGCGCCGTCTGCCACGCCCGTCACGCTCGCGTGGTACACGTAGCTGCGGAACGCATCCAGCACGCTGACGTTGCCCAGGCCGATCAGGTCCAAGATGGATGTCTTGTTAGTGCCGGCATCGGTGCCGCCCACGTCAGCCACGCTGCCCACGTCGGCAAGGCCCACGAAACCGCCAGCGTTCTTGCCGCCGGAAACGCCGCGCAGACCGTTGACGGAAAGTTTCGAAGCGCCCTCCTTGCTGCCCAGCACGGCAGATTCGCAACTTCCCACGAAGCCGCCCGCTGCCGTGGCGAACCCGGTTGCGCCGGCCCGCTGATACGAGCCGTCAACCACGAAGCCCCATGCCTCATTGGCAGGCGTCACAGACGCACCGCGGATGGTGGTCATGGTTGCCTCGAGCACATTAGCGACATCGCCCGACTGGCCGATGACAGTATCCAGAATGCCCTGCAAAAGACCGTTGCTTGCATGGGTGTTCGCGTCTGCCGCAGATCCTGGAGCCGCCGTACCCGCATAGCCGCCCACCGTGTTGGTGCCTTTCACCAGGCGCAGGTTACCTACGTTGCAACCCGTTGCGCTTTCGGTATCGCCCCAGATCTGCGCGCCTTCGGCATAGCCCACATAACCGCCCGCATGGCCAAGGTCGTACTTCTCGTCGTTTTCGGCACTGCCCATGCCGAGCGCTTGCACCGTCATACCTTCGCGATAACCCACCGTGGAAGATGATCCCTGAATGCTGGGCACGAACACTTCGGCAGCCGAAACGAGCTGGCCCAGGTTGAGGTTAAGATCCAGAATGCTCACGCCGCCCAGGTTGGCCGCGCCGCCGCTTTCCATGAAGCCTGCATAGCCTCCCGCGGCACGCATGGCGCGCACCGTCTTGGCGTCATTGGCCGCGCCGTCGCTGACCACGCCGCTGCGCATGATGCCCACGTAGCCGCCGGCCACGCCGCCGTCGCATTCGTTGGCCGCGTTGCTGTAAGCGCTGCGGCCCGCCGCCACGTTGTAGCCATATATATAGTTAGCGAGTTTGGCATCCAGCTCTTTCTGCGAGTTCACCTTGCCAGTTTGGGCAAGGTCGGCACCGAATCCGCCGTTCACGCCGACGTAATCGACCCACGTATTCCAGGTGTCCGCGTCGATGCCGGAAAGAGGGCCCGTCACGCGCGTCTGGCGCTGCGTGGGATAGACCACCGACAGCGCCGAGGCCAGCGTGTCAACCTTGATCAGACCGAACAGCAGGCTCAGGCTGCCTGTATCGGCCGTATCGGCAGGACGCATGATGCCGGTGTAGCCACCCGCGACCTCGGTGCCGAACACCGAGCGTATGCGGTCGGCGAACGCCGTACGCGTGGGACCGGTGTATGCGGCCGCTTTCCAATCGCGCGTATCGTTGCCCCAGATCTGGCCACCTTCGTTGTAGCCGGCATAGCCGCCCGCCATGCCGCGCATGGCGGTGCCGTCGGATTCCGCCTGAGCGCGCACCACGCCGCCGCAGGGCACGCAGTCGGTGGAGCTGTTGCGCACTGTAGGAACAAAGCTTTCCACCAGGCTCGCCAGGCTGTCGATGTTGACGAGCTTTTTCAGAATGCTGCTTTCACCGCCGCCGAGCACTTCGGCCGCGCTACCAGGCTCCATGCCGCCGGCATAGCCGCCCGCAGCGATGCGACCCACCACGTGCGAGAACGAATGGGCACTCGAATCCTGGACATGCGAGCCAGTGATTCGACCCGCGAAGCCGCCCGCGTAGCCCTCGGTGCCGTCGGCAGTGGTGGCACGCACCGCATAGCCGCCCGGCATGCCGTAGACATCGGAATGCTCGACCGTGGAAACCATCACATTGAGCGCGGAGAGCACGTCGGTCAGATTGATGGCCGTACCCAGAATGCCTAGGCCTTCGCCCACCGATGCGGTGGAGCCGATGTCCAGACGACCCGCGTAGCCGCCGGCATAGCGTAGGCCGTCTATGGCCCACGGCGTGTTCGCGTCGTAATAGACATCGATCGCGTCGGCCTCGAGATCGGCGGGGTCTTCGATTGCCGTATGGGCGATCTTGTTCACGTCGCAGTTGGAAAGCTGAGCGCCCGAGGCATAGCCCGCGAAGCCGCCCGCTGCGCCGGAGTTCGTGTCGAGCGCATCGATACGGCTCGCGCGCACGGTGAAACCATCGGGCGAATTCACGCCCGCGTCCGATACCTTCGCAACGTAGGCGTCAACCAAACCGATCAGATTCGACACGTCGATCTTCAAGCCTTTAATACCGCCCAGGATGCTCAGACCGCCGCCGCCCTCAGCCGCTGCGGCGAGCGCTCCCGAAGTGAGCAGGCCCGCGAAGCCGCCCGCATAGCTACCGCCTTCGACGCTCTTCAGGCCGTTGACAGCCCATTGATCGGCATCGCCTTCCACCACGCCGCTGCGGAACACGCCCGCAAAGCCACCGGCTTCGTCGGCAGCAACGATAGCGTCGCCCGCATAGGTCACGTTGCAATCGCTGTATTTCGGGATGAGATAGGGAACCGCGTTGAGCAGATCCGCGATGGAGCCGAGCGCGAGGATGGACGCGCTGTCGGCCACATCGGCCAGTCCGCCCGTCTCGGAATTGCCCACGAAACCGCCTGCCGCGCCGTTGTCGTTATCGGCCGTCACGCGGTGCAGGCCCGTCACGTTGCAGTTCGACAGCTGCGCGCTGCGGTTGTCGGCCACGAAGCCGCCCGCCGTTGCCGCGGGAACGCCCGCGTCGGGCTTGGTATCTTTGGTCGTTTCCACCGTGAAACCGTTCGCATGGCCCGCCACGGTGCAGTTTTCCGCCGTTACGTTCACGCCCTCGCCCACAGAGAGCAAACCCGTGATGCGGATGGCGCCCAGACCCAGCAGGTCGAGACCGCCGCCGTTCGCAAGGTTGCCGGGGCCCATGGCACCCGCGAAACCGCCGGCACGCGTGCCCGCCCGCACGGACACAATGTCTTTAATATGCACGTTGGTGCACGAACCGCCCGTTGCCTCGGCAACGGCTCCGCCCGCATACGCGTCGCCCGCGACCACGGTTGCGCCTTCCGCGACGCCCGTCACCGTGACGTCGCTCAGCTCGAACGGCAGATAGCCGCCCAGACCGACGGTCCTATCAAGAACACCGCCAACCGAAGCGGTGCCCATCAACCCAGCAACACCCGCAGCATGGCTTCCACTTGCTTTCACCATAGCCAACTGCGATATGGTATTTCCACGAGGCGTATTCGGCTTCGATAAAAGACCGTCGGCGCGGCTATAGATTTTCAATTTCGAACAATGGGCGTCATCTGACGCGGCGACAAGCGTGCCGTCGCCACGGCCCAACAAACCACCCGCATAATCGCCGGCGCTTTCAACCGTAATCGTGCCGCCAGATATCTTCGCGCCCAGAATGGCGGATTCGTCAACGCCCAAAAGAGTCAAGAGGGCATCGCGTCTACCGTCGGAATCCTTGCCCTCAAGCACATCCGTCAAAAGATCGCCAACTAAACCGATCAGATTATTCTCTTCAGGTGCATTCTCCGATTTACCTAAATCACTCACCCAGCCGAGCGTCGCAGCACCTGCAAACCCGCCCGCCAAAGCGTAAGATTTAGCTTCATCGCCCGATTCTTCAGAATGGATTGTCGCCCTTACCGCAACAGGCCCCGAAATGGTGTCGTTGATGCTATAGCTATTGGAGAAAGCACCTGCGAATCCGCCCGCATAACTGGCAGCCTCAACCGAAGCGCCGGCGACAACCGAACATTCCTGAGTAACGCTCTGGGGCTGCGCCACCCTGACAAGCTCAACTCCCAGGTCGGACAAAGCGCCCTTCATTACCCCATTACGAGCAACGCCAGAAAAACCACCAGCGAACAGACGCGCTTTTGCCATCACGGGAGAGTTCACCGCGCAAGACACGATAATGGTGCCCGACTGTTCACCAATAAAGCCGCCGTTCTTGTCCGTCGTCGACAAGCCAACAGGACTGTCCTGAGAAAGCGAAACCGAGCATTCCGAAATCACCGGATTTTTGTACCCCGTAGGGATCAGGCTCTTAACATTTAGAATGTTGTTTGCGAGCAAGAGTTTAATGAGATCACCCAAGCCAAGACCAGGAACGGCGTTGAGAATCGTCTCGAGAGCATCAACTGTAAACCCGAGGATCTTCGAGAGGCCATCGTATTCGGTCATGCCCTCCGAATAACCAACGAATCCGCCAGTCATTCCCCAGGAACTCGTGACGCGGGCAGCTGCGCCATCGGGAGCATTGACCACTTCACAGTTTTCTATACGCACATCGCCCACAAGGCGACCGGCGAATGTACCGGATGCCGTGGTGGATGGGTCGGCATTGCGCAAGTTAAGCAAGCCGCGCAACACGTCGCCCAGATTAATTTCTAGATTGCCTACGGTTATAGTTTTGAGCAGCAAAGACAGCAAGTCGCCTACGCCGCCGAGCAAACCACCGAGCAAACTCGTCAAAAGTTCAACAAGATTATCGGGGACATCCTTGAAGCGCGTCGTCGCGTTATTCACCTGAGGAGCCACGAGTGCGATATTGCTCACACGAGCAACTCCCCCCGAAACTCCAATGCTGTTAAGGTTCATCGGACTCGAAACCGTACCGAAAAAGCCAACGCCAGCATACTCCGAAGTGTCCAGCACTCCTTGGATGTCAACATTAACGCCCGAAATCGAAGGGCGCCCCGTAGCAAGAATGGTGCTGCCAGTGGCATCCCAAATCTTTTCACCCTCTGCCGCAACTGCACCCGTCATGGTTCCCTGGAGCATGAGGGGCGTCCAGTTTCCACCAGAGCTCACGTCGATATCGCGAAAAATGATGTAATTGGCCGTTGCCGAGTACACGAGACCGGTATTAGGGCTCGCCTTGGTATCCATGTTTCCAGAAGCATCGACGCCACAGTGTTCTTTTCCGATAATCAGCGAGTCACCGTAATTCGTGTCCGACAGTTTATTGCCCACATCGATATCGGCATCGCCCGCGTATTCAAGCTCCCACGGCCCTGGCATTCCAAGAATCTCTGTTCGACTAAATACCTTCCCTACGACATGCTTATTCGACCCAATCGCGCGCAGCTGCTGCTCGTTGCCGATAAGGATGTATTTTGTTCCGTTGATATCTTTGACAACCTGACCCACGAAGTCACGGCCGCCCAGCGGGTCCACCGCAGCGCGATCGGCAACCAGCACGTTGCCGGTCGTTTCGCCATCGCCCTGCTGCAGAACCTCGGCGCCTTCAATCTGCGCAGCGTCTTGTTCCGCATCCGAAACCGCGCCCGAAGCAGCGTCATCCTGCCCGTCGGCACCCTCGGTCGCGCGGGCAACAGGCTCCCCTACCCCATCGGAGCTGGAGAGCTCGCTTTGCGCGACGTCCGATTCATCTTGCTCATTCGGGGAATCCTCGCGTGCACCATCCGTTGCGCTCAGATTGCCTTGTTCCGATTCGGAAGCGCTCTGCACCCCATCGGGCAATTCGTCGTTTACCGCAGCTACATCGTGCCCGCTCGACCCTACTGCAGGCTCATTCGATACAACCTGGGAATACCCCCCCCCCACGCCCCAAATCCGAAGCGAGGGGTGACGGCGTCCATGCATCGGCGCCTGCGACAACCTCGGCGCTGGCCTCCACCTCGGTGTTCGCTCGCTCCATCCGCGCCTTCATATCGGCTTGGGCAAGGGAATAGCCCGCAAGGGCCGCTTCGATTTTGTCGCACGCCCGAGCTGCCTGATAGGCGCCAACGCCGGCGGGGAATGATCCCAGCGAGCATGAGGCAATCAGCAACCCAATGACAGCCTTACGAAACAAAACGAACCTCCCCCTGAGGCATGGTGTACACATGTATTATCCACCTTAGCAAATTACATCACTGATATACCGATTCATTAATTAGAAACTGTTCACTTATATTACTAGTATTTCGGTTGGTATTAACTGACCCAGCTCATGCGTGTTGTAGAAGCGCGGCGCTCGTTATCGTCTTGCGCCGTTCACATACGTTACATATTTCACAGCATTTCAATTCATAAAAATGGCCGCCGCATTACTGCGACGGCCGCAATACGTTCCGCTCTTTGAGAGCCTACTGTCCTGCGCTCTCCGCGCGGTCGACTATATGCTCCGCAACATCGTGCTTGTACAGGTTATCGCGCTTGAGCTGATCCCAGCCTGCCTCGTTCACCATATCGGCGTTCAGGGAAACGCCGTACATCTCCTCGACTGCGGCACGTTTAAACACGTAGTAATCAGCATCATGGGGATCATCGCTCTCGGTGAGCGTCACCTGAATCTCCTGCACGTCAGGAACCACACAGAAGAGCACCGTTGCGTTGTATGCAAGCGCCAAATCGATGGAATCCCCGTCAATATAATCGGGAACACGCAGGTAATCAAAGCGCAGTACGCCATTGCCACGCGTCACGTCAAGATTGGCGCCCCACTCGCCCATGGGCAGGTTTGTGAGAAGCGCTCCCAGACCATCAACATCACTCAGGCTGCTGTTCACATAGGTCAGCACGTCGTTGCTCGAAGCGTTTACGACCTCCTTGGTCAGCTCGTCGGCAACATCGCCATCCAGGTATACACGCCCGTTCGCATCGACCACAACACCGGAGTCTTCCGTGTAGACAGAAACGCCATCATCGGGGGTCGCATCAACCGTACTGCCCCCGCCCTGAACCTGCGCTCCGCTCTCATCAATACTCACGCTGTCGCCTTGGTTGCCCGTGAAGGCGCCCAGGCTCTCAATACCGCGCACCATATTGCAGCCAACGAGGCCGATGAACAAAACGATGATAATTCCCGCGACCGATATAAGGACGAGCGGCCATATACGGCGACGCTCGACCGATTGGCTCGGCTGCGGGTGCAGGACGGCAGAACCGGATTCAACAACAGGCGTGGGACATCCATGCGTCACAACCGGTTCAGACGTTGCAGACGGCTGGTCTGAATCATCGAGCGGCGCCACCGGTTCGATCGACTCATCGACTTCGGGAAGCGCAACGTGGTCCGCGCCCTCCTCGGCAAGCACATCATCGACGCTCGTAAAGCTCTCCTTGGTGCGCCGGAGAGCCTCCTCGGTAGAAAGACCGTCGGCGAGCAGATCTTCATAGCGGGCAACCATGTTGCCGTAGATTTCTTCCTTGAGTTCAATGTTTTCCGCCGTGAGCACCCTGCCTTCAAAGAGGTGCTCAACGTACATACGAAGTTCGTTCATTATTCGCTCCCATCTTGCAGCAGTAAGCTATCGATAATCTGACGCACATGGACCCAACGTTCAGTCGCCTCCGTCAGCTCCTGTGCGCCCTCCTCCGTCATTCGGTAGTACTTACGCCGAGCACCTTGCGTTTCGTCGCCCCAGTAGCTTTCGACATAACCCTGCGCCTCAAGGCGTTTAAGGCTCGTATAGAGCGATGGCTCCTTCATCTCGTACTCGCCACGACTCACTGTAGCAACGGATTTGAGAATCTCATACCCATAGCTATCAGCGCCTGAAAGAGTTTTTAAGATAATCGCATCGATATTTCCCCTAATTAAATCGCTCACTGCGTCTCGTGTCGCCACATCGGCCACCTCCTTTGTACTTGAATTGTAAGACAACTTTACTACATAGTACTATGTGTGTCGATGTACTTTTGACTGGAAGGTAGACGGTAGCCAGAATGACGTGAGCGGTTATTGCAGCCGGCTTACAAGACCTAAAGAAAAACCCGGTCCGCACGAGGCGAACCGGGTTTCCGAGTCATATGTGGGAAGCGACGTGTCGCTTAGGCCTCCATGAAGTTGCGCTGAACGGCGGAGTCAACCTTGACGCCAGGGCCCATGGTGGAGGACACGGAGATGCTCTTGACGTACTTGCCCTTGGCGGAAGCCGGCTTGACGCGGAGGATCTCGGTGTAGAGGGCGGCGTAGTTCTCAACAAGCTTCTGCTCATCGAAGGAGACCTTGCCCAGCGGCACGTGGCAGATGCCGTAACGGTCGGCACGATACTCAACGCGGCCAGCCTTGAGCTCGGAGACCATCTTGGCGACGTCCATGGTCACGGTGCCGAGCTTGGGGTTCGGCATGAGGCCACGGGGACCGAGGATCTTACCGATGCGACCAACCTTGGCCATCATCATCGGGGTGGCGATGGCAGCGTCGAAGTTGATCTCGCCCTTCTGGATCTGGGCGATGAGCTCGTCGGAACCGATGACGTCAGCGCCGGCCTCGGCAGCCTGCTCAGCCTGAGCACCCTCGGCGAAGACAGCGACACGGACGGTCTTGCCGGTGCCGTGGGGCAGGGAGATGGAGCCACGGATGTTCTGGTCGGCCTTACGAGTGTCGATGCCCAGACGGAAGTGAGCCTCAACGGTCTCGTCGAACTTGGCGGCGGAAAGCTCCTTGACGAGCTTCACGGCCTCAAGCGGAGAGTAGACGGCGGCGCGATCAACCTTAGCCGCAGCCTCGCGGAACTTCTTGCCATGCTTAGTAGCCATGTCAATACCTCCTGTGGTGCAGACGGGCGAACCCTCCCACATCGTTCACACGCCCCTTTGGCGTGCGAGTTACCTAATAACGAGCGAGCAAATACTTACTCGGCAATGGTGACGCCCATGGAACGGGCGGTACCGGCGACGATCTTCTTGGCCGCATCGATGTCGTTGGCGTTGAGATCGGGCATCTTGATCTCGGCGATCTTGGTGAGCTGCTCATCGGAGAGCTGGCCGACCTTATCGCGCTGGGGAACGGCGGAACCGCCCTTGAGACCGAGCTCCTTCTTAATGAGGTGAGCCGCCGGCGGGGTCTTGCACACGAAGTCGAAGGTACGATCCTCGAAAACGGTGATGACGACCGGGATGATGTCACCCATCTTGTCCTGCGTGGCGGCGTTGAAAGCCTGGCAGAACTGCATGATGTTGACCTGCGCGGCACCAAGGGCGGGGCCCACGGGCGGAGCGGGGTTGGCCTTGCCGGCCGGAATCTGAAGCTTGATGACGGTGGCGATCTTCTTCTCTGCCATGTCACACCTTCCTTGAACGTGGAATATCGAAATCAAATATCGTCAGCGCACGTTCGCTAGAAGCACGGACACCGATGAGCGGTCGGGGCCGAAGCGCTCAAGCGCGGACAAACAAACGGGAATGCTTAGGCAATGACCGTGATCTGGTCGAAGCTAAGCTCAACGGGAGTCTCGCGGCCGAAGATCATGAGCGTTACCTTGACCTTGGCAGACTCAGGCATGACCTCGGAGACCTTACCGTCGAAATCAGAGAGCGGGCCGGAGATGACGCGAACCGAAGACCCGACCTCGATATCGACGACAGCACGCTTGGGCGCAGATGCTCCCTTGTCGGTCTTACGCATCATCTTGTTGTATTCGTCACGGGAAAGCGGAGCGGGCTTGCCGCTGCCACCGAGGAAACCGGTGACGCCGGGCGTATTGCGAACACAAGTCCAGGCGTCGTCATCCATCTCCATACGGACGAGCACATAACCGGGGAAGATCTTGACGTCCTTCTCATCGCGCTTGCCGCCCTCTTTAAGTTCGGTGACACGCTCGGTGGGAATCTGAATGTCGAAGATACGATCCTGCATGCCCATGGTCTCGATACGATGCTCAAGATCGGATTTGACACGGTTCTCGTACCCAGAGTAGGTATGTACGACGTACCAGCGCTTGGACATCTGCTTACCCCCTCAAGCCGGCGAAGAGCACGAGGCCCTCACTGATGACAAGATCGAGAACGGCAATCGATACGCCAACGACAATCAGTGAGGCGCAAACGGCGACGGTGTAGTTGACGAGCTCGTTCTTGGTAGGCCACACAACGCGCTTCATCTCGGAACGAACAGAGGCCATGTATGCCTTGCCGCGGGCAATGAGGCCAGGCTTCTTGTCTGACTTCTTCGCCTTCGCAGGCGTCTTGGTGCTCTTCTTGTTGGCCATAATGGCTTACCTCCGCGCAATGCGCCTATACATTGAAAACCGTAAGCCTCGCGAGGAGGCTTACGGATTAAAGACTGGCACGCCAGGAAGGACTCGAACCCTCAACAGACGGTTTTGGAGACCGTTGCTCTACCAATTGAACTACTGGCGTGTATGCGAAAGAGACTAGCGAGTCTCCTTGTGCAGCGTATGCTTCTTGCACCAAGGGCAATACTTCTTAATCTCCATGCGATCAGGCATGTTTGCCTTGTTCTTGGTGGTCGTGTAATTACGACGCTTGCACTCGGTGCAAGCCAGGGTAACCATAGTGCGCATGTATCTAAACCTCCATGTACTGCCCCGTTGCGGGCACGGTCGCTAACAATACCATCATCTTGGTAATGCTGTCAATCCCATTGGTATTACCGCGTCTATTCTGCAAATGAGATTCACAACTCTTATACAAAAGGCCGTGAAAAGCAGCACAGACGTGAGAATACCCAACACCTTTGGCGCGTTAGGTACGAGACTGGCAGAAAAAAGACCCGGCACCAAATGCGGCGCCGGGTCCCTTAAGTACGCCTAGATCAGCGAGTGTAGGTTACTCGATGATGGTGGAGACGATACCAGAACCCACGGTGTGACCACCCTCGCGGATAGCGAAGCGCAGGCCCTCCTCCATGGCGATCGGGTGAATGAGCTCGCCGGTAATGGTGATGTGGTCACCAGGCATAGCCATCTCGGTGCCCTCAGGCAGCTTCACGGTACCAGTCACGTCGGTGGTACGGAAGTAGAACTGGGGACGATAACCATCGAAGAACGGGGTGTGACGGCCACCCTCGTCCTTGGTCAGGACGTAGATCTCGCCAGTGAACTTGGTGTGAGGGGTAACGGAACCCGGCTTGCAGAGAACCTGGCCGCGCTCGATCTCCTCACGCTTGATGCCGCGGAGCAGCAGGCCGACGTTGTCGCCAGCCTCGCAGAAGTCCATGGACTTGCGGAACATCTCGATGCCGGTGCAGACCGTGGACTTGGTCTCCTTGATACCGACGATCTCAACGTTCTCGTTGAGCTTGAGCTCACCGCGCTCGACACGACCGGTAGCGACGGTACCACGACCGGAGATGGTCATGACGTCCTCAACGGCCATCAGGAACGGCTTCTCGTTGTCGCGCTCAGGCGTCGGGATGTACTCGTCAACAGCCTTCATGAGCTCGCGGACGGAATCCATCCACTTCTCCTCGCCGTTGAGGGCGCCGAGAGCGGAACCACGGATGATCGGCAGGTCGTCTCCCGGGAACTCGTACTCGGAGAGGAGGTCACGGGTCTCCATCTCGACGAGGTCAATGAGCTCCTCGTCGTCGACCATGTCGCACTTGTTCAGGAACACGACGATGTAAGGAACGCCGACCTGACGGGCGAGCAGGATGTGCTCGCGGGTCTGGGCCATCGGGCCGTCGGTAGCGGCGATAACGAGGATAGCGCCGTCCATCTGGGCAGCACCGGAAATCATGTTCTTGACGTAGTCGGCGTGGCCGGGGCAGTCAACGTGAGCGTAGTGACGAGTGGCGGTCTCGTACTCAACGTGGGAAACGGAGATCGTAATGCCGCGCTCGCGCTCCTCGGGAGCCTTGTCGATGTTCTCGAAGGCGGTGAAGTCGGCCTTGCAGCCCTCGGTCTCAGACAGAGTCTTGGTGATGGCAGCGGTCAGGGTCGTCTTACCGTGGTCAACGTGACCGATGGTGCCGATGTTAACATGCGGCTTAGTGCGCTCAAACTTTTCCTTGGCCATGAAGCCCTCCTTCTGGAAAAGGTTGCCCCCTTTTGGAGCAAGTCCCTACTTAACTTAAGCGGCCCCCTCGTTTCCTCGGAAGCCGCCCTAGTTACCTGGTAGCGGTGACTGGATTCGAACCAGTGACAACACGGGTATGAACCGTGCGCTCTGACCAACTGAGCTACACCGCCAGATGGAGCCTGCAACCAGACTTGAACTGGTGACCTCTTCGTTACCAACGAAGTGCTCTACCGACTGAGCTATACAGGCCTGACTGGTGGGGATGATAGGACTCGAACCTATGAACCCAGAGGGAGCGGATTTACAGTCCGCCGCAGTTGCCGCTGTGCCACATCCCCAGTCTGTCAAACTCAACCACGGTCCTTGGTTTCCCTCGTTGCGTGCTCGAGCGAATGGAATAATAAAACGTGAAAACCGGCCATGTCAACAAAAGCTTTTATATACACGTATCCGGGCGTATCGCATTGCAGGTCAATGGCCATATTCTTGATGTGTTGGACCTGTGATTGCCACTCTCTCAGCTCATGTGCACGCATGTTCCGTGCAAGCACTTTAGGAGGATGCAGCGCTGGGGCGTGATGTCCGTACAGATCTGTGCTCGGCTCGATAGGATCCCGTGCTCGGCCGAATCCCGTGCTCGGTAGGATCTCGTGCTCGGTGTGAGAAAACGTTGGTTTGAAATGACCCTGGTATTTCAAACCCATGATAAATCACATTACCAGGCCCTTTTATGTGAGGAATCCGCAGTTTGAAATGTCCCAGCTGTTTCAAACTGCGGATTCCTCACACTGCGCCCGGGCAACGGGACAGATTCCGGCCCGTCATAGCAGAAAGCCCGGCACCGCAAATGGCACCGGACTTCTCACCTCAATGGAGCCAGCGACAGGAATCGCCGGACGGCTAGCGCCGCCCTCCTTCCGCTGCGGGCCTCACGGCCCTTGCGCGCTGCGCTGGCCAACGCTTCGCATTGCCTCAGCTCCGCGCCCGCAACCGGGTTCGATTCCGGCCCGTCATAGCAGAAAGCCCGGCACCGCAAATGGCACCGGACTTCTCACCTCAATGGAGCCAGCGACAGGAATCGAACCCGCAACCCACTGATTACAAATCAGTTGCTCTACCGTTGAGCCACGCTGGCACGCTTGGCACGTTCGCACATGCGAAACCGTTTTAGGATAGCCGAGCTCTACCTGCCGCGCAAGGACTTAAGTTTGGCGAGGGACTCGGGGCTGAGCCTGCTGCCAAGCGTGAGCTTTATGTCCACATTCTCCTCACGTACGCGCTCGAAGTCGCGCTGCATATCGCCAATCTCTTCAACGAGCATACGGGCGGAAATACGCGTGACGCCATGCCCCATGACCGTGGCCTGGATCATGGCGTCACTGGTAACCACCGAGCATGCCCTCCCCTCCTCGCGCGCTTTTGTGCACAAGTCTTGGATGACCGTATCGGCTGTGACGCCCGTGGGGGAGAATTCGATTCTCACGCCTCCCTGAGGTAGATTCGGCCGCTCGGGAGACACGTTGCCCGCGGCGTCGAACACCACGACTGCCTCGTACTGGCGGCCTGCAAATGCGGCGACATCGTTGATGAGCGCCTCACGGGCACGGTCGTAGAGATCTGTGGAGTACGGATGGTCACCACGATCGAACATGAGGCCCTCGTATTTGGGCGTGGCATGAATTACGTTGTAGCCGTCGACGACGAGCAGCTCCTTTTTGCCCGAGCGCACACCGCGCGGAGGGACTACGGGGCCCGCCGTGTTGGTGGCATTGAGCCCGGCGAACGCGTTCCCCACGCCGTAGGTGCTGGCATCGACAATGGGCTTTGCAGAACCCTCGCCAAAGCGTTTGGCCTTTGACTTTTGGCGGTTCTTTTTGGTCATGTCCTACTCCCCCGCATTCCGTGCCGCGCAGCGCATTGTACGTGGCAGTGCCGTGAATTTGACGTGCATGACCTCTTACTCCCCCATCGCCGGTGCATCCACCAACGTCGTGCGATTGCGACGCAGCCATTCAAAGCACAAAGCCGTGGCGGCCTGGGCCACATTGAGGCTCTCGGTTTGACCGAGTTGGGGGAGCTTAGTGGTGAAGTCGCACGTGTCGAGGACCAGACGCGAGATGCCATCGCCCTCCGATCCCATAACGAGCGCCACGCGGCCCTCGAATGGCGCATCCCAGCACACATCGGTGGCATGCTCGGTGGCACCACCGACCCAAAAGCCAGCGGATTTGAGGTCTTCGAGCGCGCGGGCTATGTTGGGAACCTGCGCGATCGGCAGGTGCATGATCGCGCCAGCCGACGTCTTGTAGGTGGCGACTGTCACCTCGGCAGCGCGTTTGTTGGGGATGACGACGCCAGAGGCACCCACGACCTCGGCGGAACGCACGATGGCGCCGAAATTACCGGCATCGGTCACATGGTCGAGCACCACAACGAGCGCCGGACGGTCGGCGGGGGCGGCGGCGATGATATCGGAAAGGTCCGCGTAGGGGAACCTGCCCACCTCGAACACGATACCCTGATGCGCCCCGTGACTGGAGATGGCGTCAAGCTGTGCGCGGGGGACGCTCTTGACGTTCACGCCTGCCTCGCCAAGGCCCGCGAGCAACTCACGGATAGCCGGTTCGCCCTCCACTCCCTGGGCGATGAGGGCACGCTTGATGGGAAAGCCCGTGCGCAGCGCCTCGAATGCCGCGCGACGGCCCTCGATGTAGTTCCCCTCTGCAACATGGACGTCGCGGCGTCGAGGAGCCGCCTGGGATTGCGTGGTTCGCTGGACATCGCGGGACTGCTGGCCGCGGGCCCTGACGGGGCGCTGCTGCCCTGCGGACTTCTGATCGTGACTACGCGGCGTCTTGGAGCGGCTCTCATTGACGCGCTTCGGTTTGCCCTGATAGTCTCCGCCCCTTTGCGGGCGCTTCCCCTGTGCCATCTCGGCCCCCTTCGCTATGAATCATTCAGCGACATTGTCACATCCCGGCGTGCAAAACTGCACCCATCCCCAATTTACACACGAGCGCCGCACCCGGGGTCGGATGCGGCGCCCGACGATTGAACGGCAAGACGGCGTGCCCAAATCCTCGCTTCCTAGGGTGCCCCAGATTGCCCCGAAGGAGGAGGGAGGACGCCTTAGGGCGCCGACCGACGAGTGAGGGGCAAGGTGGGGTGCCCTAGGAAGCGAGGTGTTTGATGCGGGAGCCGGAGGCGGTATCCTCTATCGCCAGCCCCATGTCGCGCAGCTGGTCACGGATGGCGTCAGCGGTCCCCCAGTCCTTCGCGGCACGGGCCGCGGTGCGGGCCTCGAGGATCTTCTCGGCGGCTTCGTCAATATCGTCTCCCGTATAGCCCGTAAGGCCAGCGGCCACGCCAAGCAGGCCAACCGGAAGCGGCTCCTCGATCACGGGAAGCTCGACGCCCAGCTGCGCGAGCGCGCCGGAGATCACGGCAGCGCACACGCGGGAGGCGTCCTCGTCAACAGCACCAGCCGCCTGCTCAAGGTACTTGTTCGCCTCGGTCACGAGCTGGAAGTACGCGGCGACGGCCCCGGCCGTGTTGAAGTCGTCGTCCATGCAGGCCTCGTAATCGGCTGCAGCCTTGCTCATGGCGGCGGTCAGGGCCTCGGCGAGCTCGGCATTCGGCTCACCCTCGGCATGGTCGGCAGCCCACTTGAGGTTGCGGACCGTGCCCGCGATACGCGCGAGCGAGTTCTCGGCGCCCTCGAGGCGCTCCCAGGAGAAGTCGAGCGGGCTGCGGTAGTGGGTCTGCAGCATGAGCAGGCGCAGGGCCGCAGCGGAGTGCTTCTCGAGCACCTCGGCCAGCGTGAAGAAGTTGCCCAGGCTCTTGCTCATTTTCTCGCCGTCAACGAGCAGCATGCCCGTGTGCATCCAGGTGTTGGCAAAACCCTCGTGCCAGGCGCAGGTGGCCTGAGCGCACTCGTTCTCATGGTGCGGGAAGGCGAGGTCGGAGCCGCCGCCGTGGATATCGATCGGGGTGCCCAGATAGCGGTGGACCATCGCGGCGCACTCGGTGTGCCACCCGGGACGGCCCTCGCCCCAGGGGCTCTTCCAGCTGGGCTCGCCGGGCTTGGCGGCCTTCCACAAGGCGAAGTCGAGCGGATCGCGTTTGTCCTCATTCTCTTCGATGCGGGCGCCGACCATGAGGTCATCGATGTTGCGGCCGGACACCTCGCCATACGCGGGATCGCTGCGGACGGAGAAGTACACGTCGCCGTTGTCGGCCGCATAGGCGTGGCCGCCCTCGATGAGCGTCTTGATCATGCCAATCATCGCGCCGATTTCCTTGGTGGCGCGGGGGCGCACGTCGGGGTCGAGCACGTTGGCGGCGCGCATGACACCGATGAACTTGTCCGAGAACTCAGTCGCGACCTCCTCGGCCGTGCGGCCCTGCTCGTTGGCGCGGTTGATGATCTTATCGTCGACGTCCGTGAGGTTCTGGGCGAACGTGACCTCGTAGCCACTCGCGATGAGCCAGCGGCGAATCACGTCGAAGCTGATGAACGTGCGGGCGTTGCCGATGTGGATGTTGTCGTAGACAGTGGGGCCGCACACGTACATGCGGACCTTGCCCTCCTCGATGGGGCGGAACTCTTCTTTTTGATGGGTGGCGCTGTTGTAGATCTTCATAAGCAACTCCTCCTGGGTCGCTCGGGGGCGTTTCATCCGGCGCTCGGACAGTCCTGCGCAAGACGCAGAGTCCGCTGGACTCTGCTTTGCGTGCGGAACTCGCGGCGGATGAAACGCCCCCGAGCGACCTTGGAACCGTATACGTGACAGTCTATACGAGCGGGTGACCTTGCAGAAGCGGGGAGTTCCGCTCCGCCGGGTATAGGTCCGCTCAGGATGCAGAGCAAGATGGCGAATCGCCCAAGGGCAATCATTTTAGATACATCGCTCCAGCAGGCAGACGGACCAGGCACCGATGCCTTCGCCTTTGCCTTCCCAGCCGAGCTTTTCGGTAGTGGTGGCCTTGACGCCGATGTTCTCTACCGAACAGCCGATGGCGCGAGCGAGGTTCTCGCGCATAGCCTCGCGGTGCGGGCCGATTTTGGGTTCTTGGCAGGCGATGGTGCAGTCGGCATCTACGAGCTCATATCCGAGCTGCCGCGCATACTCCATCACCTTGGAAAGTAGCGTCAAAGAGTCCGCGCCCTCATACGCCGGGTCGGTATCGGGGAATAGCTTACCGATATCCCCTCCACGGCAGGCTCCCAAGATAGCGTCAGACAGGGCGTGGGCAAGCACGTCGGCATCGCTGTGCCCGAGCAGCCCCTTGCTGTGCGGGATATCCACACCGCCGATAATGCAGCGGCGGCCCTCAACCAACCGATGCACATCATATCCATGCCCAATGCGCAGATTCGATGCCATGCGACCCCCTGTTCCAACTGTGTGCACGGGCTAAGCATATACCCTGCAACGCTCTTTTCGCCCCATAGCGCGGAATTGACTGGCCACTGGGCACCTTCTCGGACATCTTCTCGAGCTTTTTCGTATCGTTTTCGGAAAAGCCCGAATAGACCGCGTTTTCAAGCAACGCCGAGCTGCGCTTTTGTCTTGGAAACAGAAGCTCTACTCGAAGGAATCGAAATCCAGTACGAAAAACCTCAAGATGCGTTCCCGAATGCGGCACTCAACGCTAAGGAAGCACCTGCATCACGATGGTCAGCCTTGAAGCCGGGCGTGCAGGGCGGCCTCCACTGGGGCAAGGTCCTCGGGCAGCGTCACCTTGAGGTTGTCGCGAGGAGCCTTGAAGCCGCGCACACGGCCGCCCATGCCCTCGACCAAGGACGAATCATCAGTGCCCACAAAGCCCGTGCGATCGGCCCACTCATACGCGCGGCGCAGGGAATCGGCCCAGAACACCTGCGGGGTCTGGACCGTCCAGAATTGAGCGCGAGGAGGAGTTTCGACAAAACACCCTCCTGCATCGATGACCTTGAGGGTATCGACCGCGGGCTGGCCGCACACGACGCCATCGAGTGCATGAAGGTCATCGGAGGCAGATATGGAGCTAATCGATGCGTCCTCGCACCGAGTCGGACTGGGCGCATCACCATGGAGTGCGCAGTCTGCTCCAAGCTCGCGTTTGCCAGAAACGTTCCCACCCGGGTCGCCGAATGCTGGGGCCTGATCGGCGGATACCAGCGCGTCGATCGCCGCATCGATCGTCTCCGGGAGGATCAACGGGCGGGCGGCATCGTGCACCAAAACGATATCGCAGTCTGTGGGAACAGAGTCCAAACCGTTACGCGTGGAATCTTGCCGCTCAGCGCCAGAGGGCGCGAATGCGATGGGCGTCGCGAATCCGAACGGCGCGACGGCCGCCCGATGCATCTCGTCCGTCTTCTCGGGTGGGCATACCACGACGATGCGCTCGACCCGGCTTGCGGCATCGAACGCCTCGAGCGTCCAGGTGATCAGCGGCTTTCCCGCCACATCAATCAACAGCTTGCCGCCCGGGTTTCCAAACCGCGTGCCGGACCCGCCGGCGACGATGATGGCGCAGCCGCGGGCGCGCGTATTTGTATCCATGCATCCCCCTACATGCAAAGCGGCGCAAAGCCGCGCCGCCTCGTCCAAGGTATCGTGTTACGGTTCGCGCTTTCCGCCATGCATGCGCGCGAGCGAGTCCGCGAGAATGGCAGGGTTGTTCACGCCAAAACTTCCCAGGCGATCGGGGTCCTTCTTGATGTCGTCCATGAGGTCCTGCAGCGAGCCGTACTCGTCCACGATCCGCTCCGCAACGCCATCGCGAACAACCGAGACACGAGAAAGCGTACGCAGCCCCAGCGGCGACATAACGGAATCCTCGTCGAGGTCCTCGTACCCCAGAGCGGCGGCGACTTTGCTGGGGCTCGTAAGGTCCTGGGCCGACATGTCGGAGAACATCACGCGGATCCGCTCGCTGTTCTCCTCGGAAGCATCGGCGGCGTAGTCGCGGATCATCAGGTTGTATTCGGTCTCCATGCTTGCGCCGGCGAGCTGCTCGAGCTGCATCTGCACGAGCTTGCCCTGGTTGCCGAGCTTGGTGATGCAGCTTTGGAGCTCGACCTTCGCTTGCTCCATGATCTCGAAGCTGGAGAAGATGCTCGTGATGTCAGCGAGGGTGACGTAGTCGTCCAACTCGAGGGCGGTCAAGCGGAGCAGCGCACGGTCGAGCGAGGAGCGCGTGGTCTGGAGCGTGGACACGAGCTGATTGACCGAGCTCATGATCTCGGTGACGGGCTGAATCTGGTAGGAGCGGCCGTCAACGTACACATTCACCACGCCGCGGCGCTCGGAGACCGAGATGACCGTAGCGTTGGTGAGCACGCTCATGCGTGCGGCGGTACGATGACGCATGCCCGTCTCACTCGTGGCGAGCGACGGATCGGGATTGAGGTGAAAGTTGGCGCGCAGGATCTTGTTGAGCCCACCGTCGATGACGATGGCACCGTCCATCTTGGAAAGCTCGAACAGGCGGTTGCTCGTGAAGGAGATGTTGAGCGGGAACCCATCGTTGCCGGCGGCGAGGACGGCCTCAGTGTCGCCCACGCAGATAAGGGCGCCGATGTGACCCGCGATGATCATGTCGAGCGCGGTGCGCAGCGGCTGACCGGGCGCAGTGAGGCGTACGGCCTCCTTCATGCGATCTTCTGTGCTCTTCTGTTCCACGACGAACCTCCTCGATTACACGCTTGTCCCATTGTCGCATGAATCGCGCAGTGTCCGAAGGATTTGCAGAAAAGCTACTCAGCGCGAAAAACTGGACCCGTGCGCCTTTGGGGAACACCCCTTTGGCACACGGGTCCAAATCGCATCCTTGCGTTTACTGCGCGCCCGCGCCGACGCTGGTGAGGCCACCGGCGCTATTGGTCTTGCGCGGAGCACTCGTGGCGCGACGCGGAGCGGAAGGTCCAAAACCGGCACCCAACGCGCCAACCGCACGGGGTGCGGGGATCTCGCCCGTCGTATGGCTGAACACGAACTTGTCATCCGCCACATCGCAGAGCACCGTGTCACCGGCATTCCACTCCCCCGCCAGCAGCTCCTCGGAGAGCGGATCCTCAATCAGCCGTTGGATGGCGCGGCGCAGCGGACGGGCCCCGTTGGACAGATCGGTACCCTCGCGCACGATCTTGTCGAGCGCCTCGTCGGTGAGCACGATGTTCATGCCGTTGGCAATCAGACGTTCGCGCAGGTCGGCAACGAGCAGCTCGGCGATGCGCGTCAGGCTCTCGCCCTGCAGCTTTTGGAATACCACGATGTCGTCCACGCGATTGATGAACTCAGGCCGGAACAAACGCTTGAGCTCGCCCATCGCCCGGCTCTTGATCTCGTTGGCGGTGAGACCGGCCTCGCCCGTGGTGCCAAAGCCCACGCTCGCGTCCTGCGCGATCTCGCGTGCGCCGACGTTGCTCGTCATGATGACGACCGTATTGCGGAAGTCCACCGTCTTGCCCTGGCTATCGGTGAGGCGTCCCTCATCGAGCACCTGCAGCAGTATGTTGAAGATGTCCGGGTGCGCCTTCTCGATCTCGTCGAACAGGACGACCGAGTACGGGCTGCGGCGGACTGCCTTGGTGAGTTGGCCGCCCTCCTCGTGGCCCACATAGCCGGGAGGCGAACCGATGAGCTTGGAGACCTCGTACTGGCTGCCGAACTCGGACATATCGAAGCTGATGAGTGCATCCTTGCTGCCGAACAGATATTCGGCGAGCGTCTTGGCGAGCTCGGTCTTGCCCGTGCCCGTGGGGCCGAGGAAGATGAACGAGCCGCCCGGGCGGCGGGGGTCCTTGAGCGGGCTGCGACTGCGGCGAATGGCCTTTGCGACGGCGGCAACGGCCTCGTCCTGGCCGATGATGCGCGTCTTGAGGGCGCTCTCGCACGCAAGCAGGCGACGACTCTCGTCCTCGGTGAGCGACGAGACGGGAACGCCCGAAGTCACGGACACGATGTCGGCGATCTGCGGCACATCGATGACGATGGGGCTCGCGTCGAGCTCCGCAGTCCAAGCGGCGCGGGCCTCGCCCAGGGCAATCTCAGCAGCCTGCATTCGCTCCTTGAGCTCTGCGGCCTTGTTCATGTCGTCGGCAGCGGTCGCCTCATCCATGCCCGCCCTGAGCTCGGCAACGCGCGCCTCCGCCTCGCGAACCGCCTCGGGGGCCTTGTTGCGGGCAATGCGCGCGCGGGCGCCGGCCTCGTCCATGAGGTCAATCGCCTTATCGGGCAGGAAGCGGTCTTGGACGTAGCGGTTAGACAGGCTCGCGGCCGCCTCGAGCGCCGCGGTCGTGTACCGAACATGATGATGCTCTTCGTATTTGGGGGCGAGTTTGGCGAGAATCGCCACCGTGTCCTCGACGCTCGGCTCATCCACATCAATCGCCTGGAAACGTCGCTCGAAAGCAGGATCCTTGGCGAGGTACTTGCGGAACTCCTCGGCCGTGGTGGCACCGATGATCTGGAAGGCGCCGCGGGCGAGCACAGGCTTGAGCATAGAGCTTGCGTCGATGGAGCCCTCCGCCGAACCCGCGCCGATGAGCGTGTGCATCTCATCGATGAACAGGATGATGTCGTCCGCCTCGGTTGCCTCGGCGATCACGTTCTTAAGGCGCTCCTCGAACTCACCGCGATACTTGGCGCCGGCGACGAGCCCGGGCAGGTCGAGCGTCCAGACGTTCTGGTTCATAAGGTTCTCGGGCACGTTGCCCGCCGCGATCTCCTGTGCCAGCCCCTCGACGATCGCGGTCTTGCCCACGCCCGGATCACCCAGAATGAGCGGGTTGTTTTTGGTTCGGCGGGACAAGATCTCCATCATGCGGGAGATCTCCTTTTCGCGCCCGATGACCGGATCGAGCTTGCCGGCGCGCGCTTCCTCGGTGAGGTTGGTCCCGAACTGCTTGAGCGTGCTTTCGGTCTTGCCGCCCGCCTGCCCCTGCGCTCCTCCGCCAAAAAACGGCAGCCCCGCGCCCGGGCGACCGGAACCGGCGCCCGCAAGGGGGCGCTGTTTGCCTTGGTCGTTTGACGTGAGCTTTTCCACAGCGGTGCGCACACTCGCGGCGGAAACGCCCAAACGGCGCAAGATGTCCATCGCGACGCCGTCGCCCTCGCTCACAATGGCGAGCAGCAGGTGCTCCGTGGAAACATAGGTCTGGTTGTTCTCGCGCGCCAGGCGGAAGCTCTTTTCCATAACCGAGATCACAAGCGGCGTGAACGCGAGCTTGGCATCCTCGGTCTCCTGCTCATCCGCCTTCGAACTGCGGATTTCCTTAAGCTGCTCCAGGACGTCATCGTACGTGATCTCGAGGTCGCGCAGGGCCTCGGCGGCAATGCCCTCTTGCTCCTTGGCGAGCGCGAGCAGCAGGTGCTCGGTGCCGACCTTGGTGGTCTTGAGGGACTTGGCCTCCTCTTTCGCAAGTGACATGACCTTGCGTGCGCGGTCGGTGAATCGATCCAACATGCGTGTACCTCTTACGTGCTATCTCAGACGTATTAGTTTTGGTCTGTACCCTTTAAGGTTCACCATCATACCCGATAGCAGCTCAATCGTTGAAGTGACACACACGGACGCAACGCGCTTCGTAACGAAACCTCAAGATCAACGGGGGGCGAGCCCATTTGCGCGAGCACCGTTCCTTTTGGAGCCGCGCAACATGACGCCAAACGAATCAACGCCTCCGGTAGCCCGTGGGCTTACCGGAGGCGCGATGATGAAGTTGGTAGGGACGTCCTCTTCTGTTGCAACTGGAATACGTCCCCAACTGAAAATCCGCGCTACGCGGCGAGGCGCTTGAGCACGTCGACGAGCAACGTGTAGAAGCGCTCGGAGGAGGCGAGCTCCATGCTCTCGTCGGGCGTGTGGACGTCCTTGAGGGTTGGGCCCACGGCAATGGCGTCCAGCCCGTCGAGGGCCTCGGCGAACAGACCGCACTCAAGGCCGGCATGGATGGACTCGATGCGCAGCTCGGTGCCGAACAACGTGCGGTAGTTCTCGAGGAAAACGTCGCGCACGGGCGAGTGCTCGGCATAGCTCCAGCCCGGATACTCGTACTCGAACTTGGCGTCGAAGCCCAGAACGTCGGCGAGCGTCTGCAGGCGGTCCTTGAACTCCTCCTGCAGGGAAGTGATGGAGGAACGCGGGGACAGCAGAATCGTGGCCTCGTCGTCGGAAGTGGCGACCACGCCGATGTTGGAAGAAACGTCCACGGCACCGCCCGCCGCGAGGTTGCGGCGCATCACGCCGTTGGGCGCGAGGCGAAGGGTGCGCACGAAGGCGAGCGCCGTGTCCTCGTTGATGGCCTCGACCTCGGCGTCGTCGGCGATGGCGAGGGCGCAGGAGAAGCCGGGGTCGTAGACCTCGAGCTCCGCGGAGACGGCATCGGCGATGCTCCGGGCAAGTTCGGCGCCCGCCTCGGCGGCGGCGTGATCTTTGTAGACAAGGACCGCCTTGCATTCGCGGTTGATGGCGTTGTCCTTGGTACCGCCGTTGAAGCTCACGAGGGCGGGTTCGCCGGCAGCCATGAGGCGCTCGACGATGCGGGCCATGATGAGGTTGCCGTTGCCGCGCTCAAGGTGGATATCAGCACCGGAGTGACCGCCCAACAGGCCGGAGATCTCGAGCGTGAGGGTGCTGCCGGACTTGTGCTCGCGCGTGATGGGACGGGTGTAGGTGACCACGACGCCGCCGGCGCAGCTCACGGTGGCAACGCCCTCCTCCTCGGAGTCGAGGTTGATCATGATGCGAGCGTCGATCTGGGACTTGTCGAGGGTCTCGGCGCCCACGAGGCCGGACTCCTCATCGGTGGTAAAGACGCACTCAAGTGCCGGATGGGCAAGCGCATCATCATCGAGCACGGTGAGCATGAGGGCGACGGCGATACCGTTGTCGGCACCGAGCGTGGTGCCGTTAGCAGTAAGGATGCCGTCTTTGACAACCAGGTCGATGCCGTCCTTCTCGAAATCGTGCTCGACGGACCCGAGCTTGTCGCACACCATATCGATGTGGCCCTGCAGCATTACGGCGGGTTTGTCCTCGGCGCCTGCGGAGGCGGGCTTCTTGATAATCACGTTATATACGTCGTCCTGGTACACCCATAGGTCGCGGTCTTTGGCGAACGCCACCAGGTAATCGCTGATGCCCTTCTCATTGCCGGAGCCGCGCGGGATAGCGCTGATCTCCTCGAAGTAATGGAATAGCTTGGCTGGTTCGTAACCGGTGATCTTGTAGTCCATGGTGCCTCCTTGGAACAACGTCAGTGAATACTTCACATACGGTTTTGTATATTCCCAAAGATCAACGCGCCAAACCAGCACGCGCCCGCAGACGCTTCCGTGATGTCGCTAGACGGCGGCAGCGGAATCTCCTCGCGCACGTTGAAACCCCTGATTCCTCACAGTTTTAGGCCGTTTTCTGTGAGAAATCGACGGTATCAATGTTCCGACAGCCGCATGGGACGACCGCGCGCCAAAGGGGGACGTGCCCCTTTAGCGCGCTTTGGCGTGCATGTGCCACGATGAACGGACTACGTACGTGGATTGCGCGACTCGATGAGGTATACAACGAGTGCGCTCAAGACAAGCACGATTGCAATCGCTGCAAATAAAATGAGGTAGTTGACGTTCATCCACGGCTGGTCACTCGTATACACAATTGAGCCAAATTCCCCCGGTAACATCGCTCGCATCGAAGCCTGCGCCTGGACAATCGGAGCGATGGAATCCAATACGAGAGGATTGAAGATGATGACACCTCCGGGCAGCGTGATGACGCCGACTACTGACGTATACCACATGAGCAATGCATGCAGTAAAGGTGCCGCAACTGCAGGCAACGCATGCGGCCATGGATTACGGCGAGCACGTGCTGAGACGATTTGCACGATAAGAAAGACTGTCGCCACCAGGACGACCTCCATGTTGAACATAAGCATGTCGAAGGTCCGCAGATTCACCATGTACCAGGGCAGCCAGCCTCCCGGGGGTTTGCTGCCAACCCGGTACGCCAAGTGCGCGGCGAGCACCACGGCAAGCGCTACGAGCATCAGGGCGAAAAACCTCACGACGACGAGCGCCGTAGGCAGCCGCGGACACTCGGGCGCGACGCCGTCACAAAACGCGTTGATCGCCGCATCGAAGGACGACACGCTGGCGGTGCCCAGCAGCATTTCGACTGGATCGCCGCCCGAGGACTCGCACTCCGCCAGCATGAGCAGATTGTCGTGCAAGATGCCCTCGCGTTGAGCCGTGGTGAGGCCACGGCGGGTGAGCTCGGTCCGGATGCGCCGAATCGCGTTTTGCGCCGACTTGGATGCCAAGGCGCACTCGAGCTTTGCATTGCGCACACGCAGGGTGATGATGGTCTCACGCATGGGTCTTCCCCGCCTTCTCCTCGATACTCTCGCTCATTTCGAATGTTGGCCTGGACACGCTGCCGAGCGCTTTCCCAGCTGCGCTGCCGGGCTCCTCCCCCAGTACGCTCTCCACCACGTCGGACAGCTTCGCGAACTCCTCGGCGAACGCGTCGATCTCCGCCGCGCCCTCGGGCGTGATGCGGTAGTACTTGCGACGCGGGCCCATCTCGGACTCGCGGTACGTCGAGGAGATGAAGCCCTTCTTTTCCAGGCGCATGAGCAGCGGGTACAGAGTGCCCTCGGCAATACCCGAAAGCCCGCACGATGCAAGTGTGCCCACAAGCTCGTACCCGTAGGTCTCCCCTCGCCCGACAAGCGCCAGCACGCACCCCTCGAGCACGCCTTTCAACATCTGCGATGAGGTCATGGAGTGCCATCCTTCCCTTCGCTCCCGTATGTGCGAGGCATTCCAAACAACCGCTCGTACACCTCTCGCGCGCCCCCGCTCTCCGCATCGAGTGCAGCACGAATGAGCGAGCCGTCTTTGATGGCCAGCATGGTATCGCAGAGTTCGTCGAGGTTGGACAGAATATGCGATGAGAGTAAGATGCTCATTCCCTGCAACGCCAAGCGCTTCATGATGTACGTATTGAGCGCCACGTTACCAGGGTCCAATGCGTTCATGGGCTCGTCAAGCACCAGATAACGAACACCCGTACAGTACGCCACCGCAAGCGCCAACTGCTGCTTCATGCCCGAGGAATACGCGCG
This sequence comes from uncultured Collinsella sp., assembly GCF_959026545.1. NCBI lineage: Bacteria > Bacillati > Actinomycetota > Coriobacteriia > Coriobacteriales > Coriobacteriaceae > Collinsella > uncultured Collinsella sp. The sequence goes on along the minus strand of NZ_CAUFLV010000002.1, from coordinate 96,669 downwards.
GACGGGCTTGTTGAGATAACCCGTAAGACCGCACAGCTCGATGAGCTTGCGCGTGTCCACCTTATCGGGCCACAGTGCTGCGGCGAGCTTGATATGGTCCGCCGCCGAAAGGTTGGGGTACAGCAGTCCTGCATCGCAGGGAACGTACAGCACCAGCCTGCGAAACGCCGCTTGCGCCGATGCAATGCCGTTGGCATGCACGCTTCCCGCACGTCGCGTCCCGCTCAACGCCACCATGGCCTCGAGCAACGTCGTCTTGCCCTTGCCATTCGGCGCTATGAGTCCCGTGATCGTGCCCGGGGGCAGCTCGCATGAGGCGTTGTCAATCACCACATGGGTTCCGTATGATAACAAGACTCCCTGGACGACCATGCCGCTACCGGACGAAGCGGGGCGGTGGGCATCCTTGCGAGCAAGCGCCCGGCCTCGCACAGCGACAGCGCCAAAGGCAATTGCAAGGGCCACGAACGCCCACCCCAACAGTACGACAGCCGCCAATCCAAGCGTAAGGCGCTCGTCGTTCAGCTGAACCTGATTGGGCCAATAGTTCGCACGACCCGCCACGTCCATAAAGTCGTTCAAATATGAAAGCGGATTGTATGGCGCGATTACCTCGAGCATGGCAGATTCATTATTCACGCTTTCGACGCCGGGGAGCGACCCCATCGCCATATACGCCTCGACCATCGGCCAAGCCAGGAGCAAGCAAACCGTCACAGGGGCGACAAACAAGATTCGCCTCGGCACGACACGGGCTATCGCATGAGTGAGAAGCGTGGAAAACATGGCCGCTAGAAGCAGCATTAGTAGGGCACGGGGAACAATTTCTCCCACCGACCATTCGCGCACCGCTGTCTGGGCCTCGCCCAACACATTCACTACTGGATAACTCGCCTCGCCGAAACCATTGACGAGCATGGGGATAATGAACGAGGGAAGGGCGATAAGGATGATTGCGCCTACCGAGAGCACCGAGAGCACAAGGATCTGACCCGCCATCGCGGTAAAGCACCCCAAGGGAGCTTGAGCGAGCAGGCATCTGCCACTCACCGAGCGGTTGAGCAGTACCGCCAGCACAACCGAAGGCAACACCCACATGAGCAGGGGAAGCGAGCTGTATGCCGCAGCGAAATAGAACAACGCAGGAGCCTCGCGGTACGTTTCGAATATGCGCGAGTCTTCTTGCTGGGAGAGCAGGGTGAAGAACTGGTATTCCGACTCGAGACTCTTCTCGGTGGGGCCGATCAGATTGCCCGCCCTGAATGATTCGAGGTCACTCGCGAGAAGTTGGGCGCGTAGACGGGCGTACTCCGCCGGATCATCGGTCAGGCTCGCCCGCGTCATGAGGCTCAGTTCCTCTTTCATCTGCTCGCGGAACTCGGGCGGAGCGGAGTCGTACGCACCTTCCTCAATGCTCTTGCGCCTCTCTCGCAACGCGGTATCGAGCTGCTCCGCTCCCAGGAAGTAGCCCATCGTGTCGTCGCCTTTGATAAACGGAGCCGCCAACATGAGTTGGCACACCAGGATAACCAACCACAAAACAGGATTCTTCACCATGACTTTTACCAATGCCTGCATGTAACGCAACATGTGCACCACCGCCTTGAGCCGCTCTTCCGCAAAGCTACTTTGCCTTACTAGGTAGTAGCTACATAGTAACGCTAAGTAGCTTATGGCGGGCGCGAAACCGTTCACCGCTCGGCAGACGGCGAAGCGTATGGTCCGTTACCTGATACACTTATGCTATACGTATAGCGTCAGGAGGAGCCATGGAAGCGACAATGCAAATGAACACACGCCTAGCACGCTCGATAAAAGTCGGAGGCGACGCGGTCTTGAGCCAGTGCGGCTATAGCCCCAGCCAGGCCGTTCGGGCGCTTTGGACATATCTATGTGACCACCAGGATGTGCCCCCGTTTATGAAGGAGGCCGAGGCATGCGATATAGACGCAGACCGACAAAGGAAGCTATCTCTCATCCATGACGGCGCCGGCTTGGCAATCAGGGCCGCACGACAACACGGCTACACGGGTCCCACCGGCGACCTGTTAGGGGAAAAGACCTGGCATCAGCTGCGCGACGAGATGTACGACGACATGATCGGCGAGATGGAGGCCCGATGCGTGTATCCGGCAAAAACCTCAGCCTGATAATCGACACCAACGTGTGGATCGACTACTTCATGCGAAGCGAAGTCGACGCAGGCGCATCAGAGCGCTTGCTCGAGGCCGCCATCTTGAGCGAGACGACCCTGCTCGTTTGCCCCACCACCCTAAAGGACGTGTTCTACATCCTGCCGAGGCGATTTCGACAGCAGGATATGCGTGAGGGCAAAGCGGGCCCATCATACGAACCCGTCGCATGGGCATGCGTCGAGCGCATCCTTGAGCTCGCCACGCCAACGCCCCTCGGTCTTTTTGAATGCACCATGGCGCGGTCTCTGCGAGATAAGTTCGGAGACCTGGAGGACAATCTGGTTCTCGCATCGGGCGAATCCGCGCAAGCGGATTACATCGTCACGCGCGATGCCCCGCTGCTGCAACGCTTCCCCGAGGCATGCATCACCCCCGACCGAGCACTGGAGCTCATTTCATAGCGAAAGGCCGTTCGAGCAGCTCGAACGGCCTTTCACAAAATGGTGCAGTTGGGGTACGTCCCCAACTGCACCATTTCGTGCGAAAGAGGAGGGCGCACACCTTGCGTGCGGCGCCCGACGATTGAACCCGAAGGCGGGGTGCCCCGTGCGAAGCTAGGGTTTTCCAAGTGCCCGATATTGACGCGAAAGCGGGGGCGCGTACACCTTAGGGTGGCGCGCCCCCGCTTGAACGGCAAGATCGGGTGCCTGGGAAAGCCTAGTACAGCTTGGCGCCGGCGGGGATGCTGTCATCCACGATCAGCACGTTGAGGCGCTCGGGGGTCTCGTCGCCCTCTGCCTCGGCATGGACAGCGGAGATGATCATGCCGCAGCTCGGGATGCCCATCATCTTGCGCGGGGGCAGGTTGGTGATGGCGATGAGCGTCTTGCCGATCAGGTCCTCCGGCTCGTAGTAGTCGTGGATGCCGGACAGGATAGTGCGGTCGGTGCCGGTACCGTCGTCCAGGGTGAAGTTCAGCAGCTTCTTGGACTTGGGCACGGCGACGCAGTCCTTGACCTTCACGGCGCGGAAGTCGCTCTTGGCGAAGGTGTCGAAGTCGACGAAGTCCTCGAACAGCGGCTCGACGACCACCTTGGAGTAGTCGACCGTGGGCTTCATGGGTGTGAGGAACGGACTCGCGGCGCCCGCGGCCTCGGCCATCTGGGCGGCCTTGGCGGCAGCGGCGCCGGACTTGGAGCCCTTCTCGGGCTTCATGTGCGGGAACAGCAGGACGTCGCGGATGGACGTGGAGTTGGTAAGCAGCATGACCACGCGGTCGATGCCGATGCCGATGCCGCCCGCCGGGGGCATACCGTACTCGAGGGCGCGCACGTAATCCTCGTCGTACTCCATGGCCTCATCGTCGCCTCCGGCCTTCTCCTCCATCTGCGCGGCGAAGCGCTCGGCCTGATCGACCGGGTCGTTGAGCTCGGAGAACGCGTTGGCGTACTCGTGCGCGGCGATGAACAGCTCGAAGCGGTGCGTGAGACGCGGGTCGTCCTCGTGGCGCTTGGCCAGCGGGGACACCTCGACCGGGTAATCCACGACGAAGGTCGGGTTGATGAGGATGGCCTCGCCCAGCTCGTCGAAGAGCTCGGCGATGAGCTTACCGGCGGTCCACTCGGGCTTGTACTCGATGTCGTGTTCGTCGCAGGCGGCACGGAGCTCCTCGACGGGAGTGTCGATGGTGACCTCGCGGCCGAGGACCTCGGACACGACGTCGGTCATGGGGCGAGACGGCCACGGGGAGAACAAATCGATGGCCTGGCCCTGGTAGTCGATCATGCCCTCGAGGCCGATGGCGCGCGCGGCGGCCTTGATGACGCCCTCGGCGAGCTCCTTCATGCCCTCGAGATCGGAGTAGGCGCGGTAGGCCTCCATGGTGGTGAACTCAGGGTTGTGGGTGAGGTCCATGCCCTCGTTGCGGAAGATGCGGCCGATCTCGAACACGCGCTCGTAGCCGCCCACGAGCAGGCGCTTGAGGTGCAGCTCGGTGGCAATACGCAGGTAGTTCTCCTGGTTGAGCGCGTTGAAGTGCGTGATGAACGGCTTGGCGGTGGCGCCGCCTTGGATGGACTGCAGGATGGGGGTCTCGACCTCCATGTAGCCGTTGTCCTCCATGTAGCGACGGAACGCGGAGACGATGGCGGAGCGCTTGCGGAAGGTCTCGCGCACACCCTCGTTCACGATGAGGTCGACATAACGCTGGCGATACCTGGTTTCCTTGTCGGAGAGACCGTGGAACTTCTCGGGCAGCGGACGCACGGCCTTGGAGAGCAGCTGCGCCGTGCGCGGGGCGACGGAGAGCTCGCCGCGCTTGGTGCGGGTCACCTGGCCGGTCGCCTGGACGATATCGCCGAGGTCGAGCTCCTTCAGCACCTCCCAGGACTCCTCCTCCACATCGTTCACGCGGCAGAAAAGCTGGATATCGGCGGAGGGGTCGCGCACGACGATGAACATGATCTTGCCCTGGCCGCGCTTGGCGACCACGCGGCCGCCAATGGTGACGACCTCGGGAGCAAACTCCTCATTGGCAAGCCCCTCGTAGCGCTCGAGCAAATCGGCCGCGTGGTCGGTCACGCTGGAGTGCTCGGGATAGGGGTTCTTGCCGGCGGCGTACAGGGCGGCGCGGTCGGCGAGACGGCGGGCTCGCTCGTCATTCAGCGTGTTGACGGCCTCGGTGGCAACGAGGTTCTCGGCCATGCGAACAGCTCCTCTCATACGACGGAATCGGGTCCGTCGGACAGTGATGGTCAACGGGAGACGCGGACATCGTCCCCGCCATAAGCAACGTAAACGAAAACCGCCCCCCAGCGCCATGAGGCGCCAGGGAGCGGAACGAGCGCTAGGGTTCTACCGGAAATACGGAGCGCGAACCCTAGCGCGTGATCTTGGCGATGGTGAAAACGCGCTTCTTGCCAGATGCAAGCACGACCTCAACGCTCTCGCCCTCGGCATGACCGATGATGGCACGGCCGACCGGAGACTCGTTGGAAATCTTGTGCTCAAGCACGTTGGTCTCGGTGGTACCGACGATGGTGAAGTCGGAGACCTCGCCGTCGCCGTCAATCAGCGTCACGATGCTGCCAATGGAGACGATCGCATTGGAGCCGGCGACGGCGTCCTGAGCGTTGGCGAGTGTGGCGCGAATCTCGGCGATACGGGCGGCGTTGCGGGCCTGGTCTTCCTTGGCCGCATCGTACTCGGCATTCTCGGAAAGGTCGCCGAACGCACGGGCCTCTTTGATGTGCTCGACGATCTCCTTGGCCTTCTCACCCTCGAGATAGGCGAGCTCCTCTTCGAGCTTCTTGCGGCCTTCGGCGGTCAGTACGATCTGGCTTGCATCCATGCGTCGAACTCCTCTTCTTATTGTGCAGAATAACAGCAAAGCGACCGGTGAACCCAAAGCGGGTCAACCGGCCGCGATCAACCCTTTTGCGAGCGGGTTACTCGGCGTCCTTGGCAGCGGCTTCCTTCTTGGCCTTGGCCTCGGCGAGCTGAGCCTCGAGCTGGGCGACCTCGTCGTCCTCCTCGACGACTTCGGCGTCCTCGGTGGTGGACTCCTCGCCAGACATGCCCTCACGGATGTTCTTGACGGTCTTGCCCAGGGACTTGCCGAGTTTAGGCAGGTTCTTGGGACCGAAGATCAGCAGGGCGACGATCAGGATGACAACCCACTCAAAACCTTTAGGGAACATACATTTCCTCCCAGAAACTTTCCGTTTGGCGTGAACGGCGAAACACCGTGCGCGTTACAGCTCGAATGAGTATAACCCGCCGCCATGGCTCTGCACAACATCCGCCTATTTTACACGGGCGATCGAGGCCCTTCGTAAGGACTCGGTAAACGGCTTCTAGACAATCTATGGGGCCTTGCACGCTTCTTGCCATATGCCAGCATTCGCAGAGCCCCTTACGCAACAGGGCCGCCCGAAGGCGACCCTGTAAAAATCGATGGTCGGGTTGACTGGATTTGAACCAGCGACCCCCGCGTCCCGAACGCGGTGCTCTACCAAGCTGAGCCACAACCCGAAGCTTCGCTATAGTATCAAAGCCTCGGATGAAAATCTAGCCCACAGCGATAATTGGTCCAGTTTTTTCCATCTTCGCAGCTTGCGCCCACCAACCATGCTCCTTCATGGCCGCGATGCCAATCTTTTCGGCCGCCATCTGCGTGTTGCACACGGCAAAGACGGTCGCGCCGGAACCGCAGACATCGACCGCGCGGACGTCGGGCTGCTCGCGCATCCAGTCCACGATCTCGCCGATCTGGGGGCACAGTTCGCGCGCGATCGGTGCAAGGTTGTTCGAGACATGCTCGAAGATGGCCTGTTCGTCGTGGGACCGCATCGCCTCGAGCATGGGCTCGAGCGGGCCGGACGCAACGGGGGCCTCGTCGAATCGGCGGTATGCCTCGACCGTGGACACGCCACCCGTCATGGGTTTGACCAGAGCCACAGGAGTGCCGGTGAGCGGGCGGAACAACTCGCTCATGCGATCTCCGCGTCCATCCAGGTGGGCGGGTGGCCCGTAGAGGAAGAACGGCACATCGGCGCCGATGGAACGAGCCACGGCATCGATGCGTCCATCACGCGGGTCAACACCCCAATAGCGGCAGATACCCATGATAGTCGCAGCGGCGTCGGTGGACGGACCACCGAGTCCTGCGCGGATGGGAATATGCTTGTCAATGAGGATGGCGAAGTTCGGTTCGCGATCGAACGCCTTGCCCATCGCGACTGCGGCCTTGTAGGCGGTGTTGCTCTCCTGCGGAAAATCGGCCTCGGGCACCGTCTTGACCATGAGGCGATCGGACGGCGCGATGGCCAAGGTGTCCGTGAGGTCGAGCGTCGTCATGACCGTATCGACACGGTGGTAGCCGTCTTCGCCAGTGCCCTCATGAACCCCCAAGTACAGATTGATCTTGGCGGGCGCGGTGATAAGCATGAACCGGCCCTGCGGGGCTATGGTGCCCTGCGCACGAGCGGTTGCGCGATACGGGTCGAACGCCGGGTTGGGCACAGTGCCCGTCATTTGACCGGTCGCCGACATCTAGTGCTCCTCGAGCTGCGTGCCAAGCGGGGTGAAGATGTGCTCGCCGCTCTCGGGGTCGAACAGCTCGACCGTACCCGTGAGCACGTCGACGTACTGATACGACTGGCGGGACTTGCGACCACGACGCTCGTCGACCTCGATGATGAACACGGCAGGGTGCACGCCCTTGATGACGCCCATGCGCTCGATAACGCGGGTTCGGCCCATGTTGGCCTTAACCTTCACACGGTCGCCGACCATTCCAGCAAGCGCATCCTGAATCTCCGCGACGTGGTTAACTTCCAGCTCTTCCATGCTATAGCCTCCGTTGGGGCGCAAAAGTACAGATTGCACCCAAAATATACAAACGCTGGAAGTATAGCAGGGAGACGGCGTGTCCCTCAAGGTCACGCCGGCCATGGGCACAACATTGCCTATGGCACGGGGGAGATTGCCTATGACGTTCGTCCCTTTGGACTTGCGAAAAGGATGTTTTCCATAGGCAATCTCCCGGTGGGCATAGGCAATCCCGGCAATCGGTGTGCCGGGGTGGGTGTCGATTCGTCTTGCGAGTTACAGCTCGTCGGTGTCGAGGACGATGGTGAAGGGGCCGTCGTTGACGAGTTCCACCTGCATGTTGGCTCCAAAGCGGCCTGTCGCGACGTGCGGCACATCGGCTCGGGCGAGACTGACGAAGTACTCGTAGAGCTCCGTTGCTTGCGCCGGGGGCGCGGCCTCGGTGAAGGACGGGCGGCGGCCCTTTTTGCAGTTGGCGAACAGCGTGAACTGCGACACGACGAGAACCTCGCCCGCTACATCGTCGAGGGCGAGGTTGGTCTTGCCTTCCGCGTCATCGTTGATGCGCAGGGCAAAGATCTTGCCCCAGAGCTTCTCGGCAGTCTCACGCGTGTCGGCATGACCAACGCCGAGCAAGATGAGGTACCCGCGGCGTATGGACCCCACGAGCTCGCCGCCAATGCTCACACGGGCATGAGACACGCGCTGGACGACGGCGCGCACGTCAGCGGCCCTCCGCCGCGGCGTCGCCCGCCGAGCCGACGAGCTGGCGCGAGAGGTCCTGCAACGCGTGGAACCTATGGCTGATGGCGTTCTTCTCCTCTGGCATGAGCTCGGCCATGGTCTTGCCGGGCGTGTCGTCCGGCAGGAACAGCGGGTCGTAGCCGAAGCCGTGGTCACCGCGGCCCTCATGGCCGATAGTACCCTCGCAGGCTCCCGTGCCGGTGAGGACGGCACCCGAGGGCTCGATGAGGGCGATGACGCTCATGAACCGTGCGGTGCGCTCCACATCCGGCGTATCACCGAGATTCCTCAGGAGCTTGGCATTGTTCGCGGCATCGTCACCGTGAACGCCGGCATAGCGGGCGGAATAGACGCCAGGTTCTCCGTCGAGCGCATCGACCACGAGGCCGGAGTCGTCGGCGATAGCGGCGAGCCCCGTCGCCGCGACGGCGGCCTCGGCCTTGATGATGGCGTTCTCCACGAAGGTCGTCCCGTTCTCCTCCGGGTCCTCGAAGTCCCCGAGTTGTCCCAGGGCGACGAAGCGGACCTCGGGCAGGACCGCGCCCAGAATCGCCTCGATCTCCGTGAGCTTGTGGGCGTTGCCCGTCGCCACCACGATGGTGCGCTCGGAGTCGAGGGTATCGATGTCGATCTTATCCAGCGCCATGTGCGCCTCCTGTCCTCTCATGTGCTCTGTCGATTTACGTGCGCCCGGACGGGCGTCTGATGGGTCGAGTGGGAACCTGGGCGCCCCGCATTCCTCAGTCGCGGAAGGCCGTCACGTCGTTCTGCAGGTCGATGAGCTCCCGTATGCCGAGCTCCCCGAGGTCGATCAGCCGGTTGAGGCGCGCGCGGTCGAAAGGCGTCTGCTCTCCGGTGCCCTGGATCTCGATGATCTGACCGGAATCCGTGGCGACGAGGTTCATGTCGATCTCGGCATGGCTGTCCTCGGAATAATCGAGGTCGAGCAGCTCGCAGCCGTCCACGAGGCCCATGGAAACGGCGGCGACCTGGCCGGTGAGGGGTAGACGGGAGATCTTCCCCGCCTCCACCCAGGCCATGAGCGCGTCGTGGAGCGCGACCCAGGCGCCGGTGACGCTGGCCGTGCGCGTACCGCCATCGGCCTGAATAACGTCGCAGTCCACGGTGACGGTGCACTCCCCGAGGGCCTTCATGTTCACCACGGTGCGCAGGCTGCGGCCGATCAGGCGCTCGATCTCCATGGAGCGGCCCTTGCGGCTATTCGTCTCGCGACGAGTACGACGATTGGTGGACGCGGGAAGCATGGCGTACTCCGCAGTGACCCAACCCTGGCGGCTCGCCTTGCGCCAGCCGGGCACGCCCTCCTCGATCGTGGCGGCGCATAGCACCTTCGTATCGCCGAATTCAACCAGGCAGGAGCCCAGTGCGTTCTTCATGACGTCGCGGGTGAGATTGACGGGGCGCATCTCGTTTGCTGCGCGGCCGTATGAGCGGTCGATGAGCATGCGGTCCATGGATTTCGTTCCTTTCGATCTGAGCGCGCATGGCGCGACACGTACCTGTGAGTCGTATATGGGTTGGGGTCTCACCAAACGCGGGCAGCCGACTTCAGGCTGACGGGCGAACGGCACTCAACGTTCGCGGCCCGCCTCGGTCTTGCCCACGGGGCGGTCCCCGCAGCGGTCCCTACAGCCCGCGAAGCTCGTCGAGTGCGATATGCTCGATGCTCTTGAGCGGTTGACCGAAGATGAAGCTGCCGGCCGCGGCAAACTCGGCAATGTTGTCGGACGTGGTGGCAAAGCGATGCTCGGGACGGACGGGCTCCGGCGCCAGCTGGTCGCGGCGACGCAAGATGTCCTCGAGCTCACGCGTGGTCTCCTCCGCAGAGGACACAACGCGCACGCCCGGGCCGAGCGCATGACGAATGGGTCCTGCAAGCAGCGGGAAATGCGTGCAGCCCAAGACCACGGTATCCACCTTGGCCCCGCCATCGACAATCGGCGCCAACGTGCGCTCCACTTCCACGCGGTTCTCCGGCGTGTCGAAGATGTCGCCGTCTTGGAGCCAGCGCTCCTGCAGGTGGGCCCCGGTGGCAAGCTCACGCTCGACCATCTCGACGAAGCTGGGAGCGGGGCAGCCATACACGTCGACGCCCGCGTCCAAGTCCTGAATGGCGCGCGTATAGGCACCGGTACGCACGGTGAGCGGCGTGGCGAGCACGCCGACCTTGCGGGTGCGGGTCGAATTGATGGCGGCGCGCGCTCCGGGCGCGATCACGCCGATCACGGGTACGGGCAGGATCTGCTGTGCGATGCGCAGACCCGCCGCCGTCGCGGTGTTGCAGGCGATCACCATGATCTTGATGTCGCGCTCGGCCAGCCAGCGCCCCGCCTGGAGGACGAACGAGCGGACCTCCTCCTCGGAACGCACGCCATACGGGCAGCGCTTGGTGTCACCCACGTAATAGATCGATTCATGCGGCAGCGCCTCGGCGATGCAACGTGCCACCGTGAGCCCACCCAAACCGGAATCGAATACACCGATCGGTCGTTCGCTATCGAGCATCAAACGCTCTCCCCTCTTGCCGTGCCCACCGTGCGGAGCGGCACCGTGTGATATTTCGCCTGCGCGATACGGGGCAATCCCGCGTGGTCTTTCTACGCCTTAGCCGCCAGCAGGGCGTTCGCCATCGCGATCCAACCCTCGACGACTTTGCCGCGCGTGATGTAGACGTTGTCGTTCTCCTCGATGAGCGCGGGCGCAGCCGGGTCCTTGAGCGCATTTTCCACGCACACGAAGGTCCCCACGTAGGGGGCGGCGAGGAAGTCGGACTCGGAATCGCCGATGGCGAGGGTCTCGGAGCGGTCGATGCCGCACAGCTCGCAAAAGCGCTCGATGCCGCGGCCCTTGTTGAGGCCGGCGGGCATGATGTTGAAGGCGCGACCGGGACCGTCCTCGCCGAGGTCGAGGGTGGTGGGCTTGGACACGTGGGTGAGATAGCCGTTGTTGCCCCACACGAGACCGAGCCCGGCGACGTCGATCATCGCCTGTGCCTGATCGTCCGGCACCTCGCCGCGCATGCCGACGGTGACCTCGCGGTACTTGATGCCGTTGGCCATGTCGTTGTGGTACTCGATGCGCCCCGGCCAGCGATCGATGATGCCCTGGCACACGCCTGCCCGCTCGATGACCTGATGCGGTGTGAGGCCGCAATCGGGGTCGTAGGGCATGTCGCCGGTAAAGTACTCCCACCGGTTCGCCTTCAAGTCGAGCATGAGCAGGCCGCCCATCTCGCCGATGTAAGAGTTGAAACCGAGGATGCGGGAGTCCTCGTGCATCATCACGCGGGCACGGCCGGAACACGGGATGATCTCGATACCGGCGCGCTTGAGGGCGACGATGGCCTCGACGAGTGTGGTTGACGGGTTGCCGTCGTTGTCCGAGAGGGCGCAGGAGCCAGGCGCCAGCATAGTGGCGTCGAGGTCGGTGAAGACGTATTTCACGCGGGCGAGCTTGTCGTGCAGCCCACCCGTGGGTTCGCACGGCAGGACGGGATAGTTCGAGAGGTCGAAGTCGCTCATGGCAGCCTTTCTCGCGATGCAGGTTCGTCCTCACCATCATAAACAAAAATGCGAGGGCACTCTCTGCCCCCGCGTTCAAAAACATGGGTGGGCGATGAGGGATTCGCCGGGCGGCTGGCGCCGCCCTCCTCCCGCCGCGGCGCTCGCGCGCCTTGCGGGCTGCGCTGGAAAACGGCTCGCGCCGTTTCCTCAGCTCCGCACCCCGAACGGGGTTCGAATCCACGCAATTCAAACGAAAACGCGGGGGCGCCGTGACCCCCGCGTTGACGTTCTATGGTGGGCGATGAGGGATTCGAACCCCCAGCCTTGTGCGTGTAAAGCACCTGCGCTAACCGTTGCGCCAATCGCCCGTGGGTGAACAGTATAGCGGCAACTAGGCCAAAACGCGAGTGAGAGCGGAAATGAGCCGGTCGATATCCGCAGTACCGCAGATGAGCGGGGGTAGGAACCGCAGCGTATGCGGGCCCGTAGCGTTGATCACGAAGCCCTCCGCGAGCATCGCCGCCACCACATCATGGGCATCTCCCACATCCTCGGCGATATCGCAGCCCACCATGAGGCCGATGCCACGCACCTCGCGAACCGCATCCAAGCTGCCAAGACGCTCCGCAAAATAGGCTCCCACCTCGGCGGCGCGGTCGTCATATGCGCCGAGCGTGAGTTCGCAAAGCACGGCTGCCGCCGCCGCAACTGCCAAGCAGCTCCCGCCGAACGTCGACCCGTGGTCGCCGGGACGGAACACGTCGGCAATCTCCTTCTTGGCCACACACGCCCCCGCCGGAACGCCGCCGGCGATACCCTTTGCCAGGCTCATGATGTCGGGCTCTACCCCGAGAACCTGGAACGCAAACGGTTTGCCGGAGCGGAAGATGCCCGTCTGGACCTCATCGGCAATGAGCAGCGCTCCATGCTCATGCGCCACGTCGCGCGCTGCCTCCATGAACTCGCGCGTGAGCGGATGCACGCCGCTCTCCCCCTGGATGGGTTCGAGCATGACGGCGCAGATCTCATCGCCCAGGGCATCGAAGATGGCCCTCAGCTCATCAACGTCGTTCGGCGTGCACGCCGCAAAGCCGCCCGGCAACGGCCGGAAGCTATCCTGCAGCCAATCTTGCATGGTCGCCGCGATGGTCTCGAGCGTGCGCCCGTGAAAACCGCCGCGCAGGCACACGATCGTGTTACCGCCGTTGCCGACACGCTTGGCGTACAGGCGAGCGAGCTTCATCGAACCCTCATTTGCCTCCGCACCCGAGTTCGCAAAGAATGTCTTCCACACCTGCTCGCCCTCCGCCGGGGCAGACGCGGCGCGCACCGCCTCCTCATCACCTGCATCCATGGCATGAGCCAATGCCCGCGCACCCTCCACATCGCCGTTGGCAAGCTTGGAGATGAGCGCCGCCACCTCGCCTCGATGCTCGATATAGAAGTAGTTCGACACGTGCGCCAGCCGATCCGCCTGCTCCCCCACGGCACGCGAAACCGCCGGGTGCCCATGACCCAGGCAGCACACGCCGATTCCCGCGAGAAAATCAAGGTACTCGCGTCCCGCGTCGTCGACGAGCGTCATGCCGTGACCGCCGACGAACTCTACCTCCGACCTGCCGAAGGTGTGCATTACATATGAAGACTCGAGCGTCTGTTGAGCCGCAAGCGACATACGCCTCCCCTTTCTCGTTTAGCTGTTCTCGGTCAAGCGCGCGGAAAACGCGTCAAGCGGTGCTGGCGAAGACGGCGCGCAGGCCTCGGCGTCATACGCCGACGGATCGGGATGGCGGTCGTATTCGTAGGCATTGCGGGACGCGTGAATCACCGTGCCGATGCCCGCGTCGGTGAGCAGCTCCAGCAGCAGCGAATGCGGCATGGTCCCGTTGATGATGTGGGCGCGCAGCACGCCGCCGGCGAGGGCGGCGATGCAGCTCTCGAGCTTGGGGATCATGCCCGCGTCGATCGCACCGTCCTTCAACATGGCGCGCGTCTCGTCGACCGTGAGGTTCGATATGAGGGAGGACTTATCGGAAAAGTCCTCGTACAGGCCGTCGACGTCCGTGAGGAAGATCACCTTGTGGGCGCCAAGCGCAGCGGCTATGTGCCCTGCGGCGACATCGGCGTTGATGTTGTAAAAACCGCCGTCCTCGCCAACGCCCACGGTCGCGACGACGGGAATGTAGTCGTTCTCGACCAGGTTGTTAAGGTAGCCGCCGTTGATGCGGACAATGCGCCCCACACGGCCCAACTCGGGCGCGAGCTGCTCGGCCACAATCGTTCCCGCATCGGAGCCCGACACGCCCACGGCAAGATTGCCGTGCTGGTTGACCGCCGACACGAGCTGTCCGTTTACCTTTCCCACGAGCACCTCGCGCACGAGCTCCATCGCCTCATTGCTCGTAACGCGCTGGCCGCCGCGGAACTCCACGGGGATCTCGTGCCGCTTGAGCGCGGCGTTGATATCCTTACCACCGCCGTGGACGATGACCGGCTTCATCCCCATGATCTTGAGCAGCACGATGTCGCTCATCACATCGGCACGCAGGCGCTCGTCCACCATCGCGGCGCCGCCGTACTTGATGACGACCGTCTTGCCCGTCAGGTTCTTCATCCAAGGCAGCGCCTCGAAGAGCAGCTGCGCGGTCTCCTCGCTTGAAAGCGAGGTCCTGCTGTCGCGTGCGTATTTCATGACTTGCTCCTAGGAACGGTAATCGGCGTTGATGGACACGTATTCGTGCGTGAGGTCGCAGGTCCACACCGTCGTGGAGCACGTGCCCGCGCCCAGGTTGGCCTCGATGACGATCTCGGGCTCCTCGAATCGTCGCAGGGCCTCGGCCTCATCGAAGGGCACGGTGAGGCCGGCACGACACACGGGCATCCCCATGATGTCGATGTCGACCCGGCTCTGATCGAACGGCACCCCGCATTTGCCAAGGGCCGCCGCAATGCGCCCCCAGTTGCAATCGTGACCGGCGATCGCAGTCTTGACCAGCGGCGAATTGGCAACGGAACGGGCGGCGGTATCGGCATCGGCTTTGGTAGCGGCACCGTGAACGTTCACGGTCACGAGCTTCGAGGCACCCTCGCCGTCCGCGGCGATTGCACGGGCAAGGTTCTCGCACACGGCATGGACCGCTTGGCACAGCTCGGCGTAGGCCGGCGTCCCCTGCTCGATGAGCGCAACGCCCGGTGCCGCGTCACCCGAGGCGAATATCACACACGTGTCGTTGGTGGAGCTGTCCGAATCGACGGTCACCTTGTTGAATGTCACACGCACCTGCGAGAGCAAGATCTCGTGCAGGGCGGCGGGCTGAACGGGGGCGTCGGTGGTGATGACGGCGATCATGGTCGCCATGTTCGGCATGATCATGCCCGAGCCCTTGCACATACCGCCCACAGTGAACGCGCAGCCCTCAAAACCCGGCGCCGTGCTCTCGTACGCAACCGCGTACTCCTTGGCATGCGTATCAGTCGTCATGATCGCGCGGGCCGCATCATGGGCGCCCTCGCGCGAAAGCGCCGCCGCCGCTTGCGGGACCCCTTGCTCGAAGGGCTCGATATCGAGGGGGACACCGATGACCCCCGTCGAGGCGACAAGCACCTCACCTGCCTTGCAACCTAGGGCATCCGCGACGACGCCACAGGTCTCCCGTGCGATGGCGAGACCGGGCTCCCCCGTCGCAGCGTTGGCGTTACCGGAGTTGATGACCACAGCGCGCATCGTGCCATATCCGCGCTCGATTCCGCCGAGCTGCTCGCGGCTCACCTGCACGGGGGCTGCGCAGAACCGGTTGGTGGTAAAGACGCCGGCTGCGGCAACGGGGCGGTCGGCGACCACGAGCGCGAGGTCGGCGCGGCCCGGGTTCTTTCGAAAACCGGCATGGACGCCGGCGGCGGTGAAGCCCTGCGCACTCGTCACGCCGCCCCGAGCGATGGGGCGCAACGATACGGCGGAAGATGTCGAGGTCGTGTTGAAGGTCGTGTTCATAATGCATCCCTTAGGACTCGTTTTGGCTAGACTGGCATGGCGACAAGCGGCAAACCTCGTCGCTCCTCGAGCCCAAAGACGATATTGGCGCACTGCACAGCTTGACCGGCAGCCCCCTTGCACAAGTTGTCGATGGCTCCCGTTGCCACCAGCACTCCCGTGCGCGGGTCCACGGCGAGGCCGATCTGGCACCGGCACGTGCCCGCCACTGAGGCAGTTCGCGGCATGGCGCCCGCATCGAGCACGGTGACAAGGGGCGCATCCTCGTAAAACGAGCGGTACGCCTCGACGGCCTCCTCAACATCCATAGCTGCCGCCTCCTGCGTGAGCCTCAGCGTCACGGTGGACAGCAGTCCGCGTTTGAGCGGCGCGAGGTGCGGCGTGAACACCACACGGTCTTTCGCCTGCAAGATCTGCTCGATCTCCGGCGTGTGACGGTGTTTGCACACACCATATGCCTCGACATTTTCATCGGCCGAACAATAATGCGTGCGGGCGTTGCAGCCCTTTCCCGCGCCCGTCACGCCAGAGACGGCATCCACCACCACAATCGTATCCTCGCGGCACCAGCCCATGCGCAACGCCGGAGCAGCCGCCAGCGACGTGGCCGTGGGATAGCACCCCGCGCATGCCACCAGGGCTGGCTCCCCCGTCTCCAAACTGGCACGGGCATCGGCGAGATCTTTGGCGAACAGCTCCGGAAGCCCGAATGCGCGCCCTGCGAGCAGTTCGGGCGAGGCGTGCGGGACCCCATACCATTCCTCGTAGACCTCCGCGCTCGCCAGCCGGTAATCCGCGGACAAGTCGAACACCGAGACGCCGTGCGCCAAGAGGCTGGGCGCCATCCCCATGGCTGCGGTATGCGGGACGGCAAGGAACACCGCATCGAGGGCCATCAGCGCGGGATCGTCATGGCTGGTGAACACGAGGTCCGTCTCTCCCGTAAACGCGGGGTAGATGTCCGCGAGCCGCACACCGGCATCGGCGTTGGACGTTATCGCCTTGAGCTCGAAATCCGGGTGTGCGAGGAGCAAGCGGACGAGCTCCGCCCCGGCGTACCCCGCTGCGCCAACGACTCCTACCTGATACGCCATGTGTTCCGCCCTTCTGCCATGTATACGCTGCGATGCAGCTCCGCCCGCCGGACCCGGGGCCGTGCGTCGCTCCCGGGGCCGTTGCCGAGCCCTGGTCCGCTGCCGCTTCCGGGACCGTTGTCCGACCCGAGGCCGTTCGTCGCTTCCATATGCATTGCCCATCAAAACATTTGCAATATTGCGAAAGTTTGACAGTAAATATTATCATTTCTGATTGATTCATTCACTTTTATACATTCGTAACAAAGCCGACACGCGCGCTTCGAAACGCGAGCTCCGAAACGAGGGTCCCGATTTCAAACCCCTGATAAATCACATTATCAAGCTGCTTTCTGTGAGAAATCAACGGTTTGAAATGACGCCACAATTTCAAACCGTTGGTAAATCACATTACCAAGCCTCAAAATGTGAAAAATCATGGGTTTGAAATCGTCCCCGCTGTTTCAATTCGCCATATCAGCGCGATGTCCCGCCGCGCGCAGCACCTTGTCGTGACGCCCGGTCGACGTAATCCCGTCGAGGAACGCCCGCCGTCGTCAACAGGTTCTCGAAGTACTCGACGTTGTAG
Source organism: uncultured Collinsella sp. (assembly GCF_959026545.1). Taxonomy (NCBI): domain Bacteria; kingdom Bacillati; phylum Actinomycetota; class Coriobacteriia; order Coriobacteriales; family Coriobacteriaceae; genus Collinsella; species uncultured Collinsella sp. The sequence continues at coordinate 79,282 of NZ_CAUFLV010000002.1, read as the reverse complement.
ACCTCCTCCATGGAGAACCGAATCACCGTTGCATTGGCCATGTTGATATGCGCCTCCCGACGGCGCTCCTTCGCCATGGCATGAATCACCGCATCGATATCGCCGGCATTCGCCGCTCTCGCCCGGTACTTCTCCAGCCCGTCCAGCTCGCCGATGATCCAGTGGCCGTTGCTCAAGCACCAGCCAAAGTCACCGTACTTCGGGTTGTCCGGTTCCATGGGGTCGATTATTTCCACCTGCAATTCAGGCGGCTGGAAACCGAGCTCGATCATCGCGGCGCGCGCGATGGACTCTCCTCCGTTCTCACTTCTCCCATCCGCCCACAACAGCGTCTCGCGTGCCTGGCGAACACCCCGTTTACGGAAGCCATCCTCCGCCAGCCACTGACTCAGCTCTTCCTCACTTGTCATCCCCCAATGCAATGCGGAGTCGACAATCGCCAGACCCTCTTTAAACGGCGCCGCGCAGAGGCAATCGATAAGAGTCCTCCGAAGGGACGTCACCTGCACTCCCATAACCTTGACGACGTCGCCATCGCGTAGCGCCCACGTGTGGCGCGCGATTGGACTTGCAGGGCTGTTTGGGAGCGCCGACACCACGTGCGCCTTGTCGAGCAGCCGGTTCGGAACCTGCAATCCGTGCACCATCGCAGCGGAATACAGGCAGAATATCCATTCCGGGTGCGTTTTGCCCAAAGTGCGGACGAGCTTGTAGGAACGCACGCGCGGCGGGGCAGACCCATACGCCGCGGTCCGTGCGAAGATGCCTCGACAGGGGCAGGTCACTTCGCCTGCCGCGCGAAGCCGATGCAGCAAGGCCTCTTCTGCGTGGCACTCCGGCATCAGCCACAGTCCCTGCCGGTCACACCGGTCGAACTTATCCAAAACTCGCTGTTTTGCGTCCCCCATATGTCGTCCCGTCATCCGCACACCTCGGAACCTCTACGGTATCAATGAGACGACGGAATGAGTCTTGCACGTGGTTGGGGATTATCTGACACCCAGCTCAGTGCCACAGCCGATGCATTTTTATCCATGGGCGGTGGCAATTCATCGGCCAACGGTCGGGTCAAAGGTCGAAATCGCATCATCAGAGCTCGACTTGCGTCACATTGAAAGTTCTTTCGACCGTCTGTACCCCCAATATGGCCGTACGACCTATTCGGGGCTTGACAAATCGATCAAACCCTCCTTGGCCGCCCGCTCGTCCTGCTGGATTGTGAGGAAACACGGGTTTGAAATGAGCGCGTTCATTTCAAACCCGTGATAAATCACATTACCAAGGCCGTTTATGTGAGAAATCAATGGTTTGAAATAATGCACTCGTTTCAAACCCACGTTTCTTCGCGTCGTCGAGTGAAGGAGGCCGGGGGCCGACCAACAGCGGCATCGGCCGGGACGCAAGCGCGGAAATCGGGCGATCGTAAGAACAAGCATCAAAAAAACCGCCCTGGGACAGTTCAAAACTGCCCAGGGCGGCTCATGTGTGCGATGACATCGCACGTGCACGCCGCGAATCACGCAGCGCGCACGCCAAGGGAGACTAGAACGTGACCGGGGTATCCGTGTAGACGCACTCGAGCAGCTGCTCCATCTCCTCCTGCGTGGGGATACGCGGGTTGGAACCGGTGCAGGCATCGAGGATGGCGTTGGCGGCAACCTCGGACTTCTTAGCCTCGAACTCATCGTAGTCGATGATGGACTCATCGGCCTTCACGCCGTACTGGCCGTAGTTCTTGATACCCTGCGGAATGTCGAGAGCGTCGTTGAGGTCGCGGATCTTCTGGACAAGGGCCTCCACGAGCTCGTCCTCGGTCTCACCCTCGAGATGCAGGATGTCCTTGGCGATGAAGGCGTAGCGGCTCTTGGCGCGCTCGTCCTTCGCGTTGAACTGGATGACCTTGCCGAGGTACATGGCGTTGGCGCAACCGTGGATGATGTGGTCCCCGGAGAATGCGGCGCCGGTCTTGTGGGCCATGGAGTGGACGATGCCAAGCAGGCCGGAGGAGAAGGCGATGCCGGCGATGCACTGGGCGTCGTGCATGTGGGCGCGGGCCTCATGGTCGCCCTGGTAGGACTTGGGCAGCCACTCGACGATCTCGCGGATGGCGTGCAGCGCGTTGCCGTCGGTGTACATGGAGCCGGCGGTGGAGACGTAGGCCTCGATGGCATGGGTCAGCGCGTCCATGCCGGTGTGGGCACAGAGCTTGGCCGGCATGGTGTAGGTGAGCTCGGGGTCGACGATGGCGACATCGGGCGTGATGTTGAAGTCGGCCAGCGGGTACTTGATGCCCTTCTCGTAGTCGGTGATGACGGAGAACGCGGTGACCTCGGTCGCGGTGCCGGAGGTGGAGGCGATGGCGCAGAACTTGGCCTTGGTGCGGAGCTCGGGGAAGGAGAAGGGCACGACGGCCTGCTCGAAGGTCTCCTCCGGGTACTCGTAGAACAGCCACATGGCCTTGGCGGCGTCGATCGGGGAACCGCCGCCGATGCCGATAATCCAGTCGGGCTGGAAGGCCTCCATGGCCTTGGCGCCCTTCATGACCGTCTCGACGGACGGGTCGGACTCGACGCCCTCGAAGATCTCGACCTCGAAACCGGCCTCCTTAAGGTCCGCCTCGACGTCCTGCAAAAAGCCGCCACGGCGCATGGAGCCGCCGCCAGTCACGATCATGGCTTTGGAGCCCTTGAGGTTCTTGACCTCGTGGCGAGCACCCTCACCAAAATACAGGTCGCGAGGATTGGTGAAACGTCCCATTACTTACCTCCCATTTCGCGGAATCAACCGCGTTTGCGCGGGGCACCGTTAGCCCCACATGGACTATGCCCGCAGATCGACCGGTTTCACCGCTCGGGCCCAAACAGGTGCCCGAGGGGGCGCCCCCCGCGGATTCCCGAGTGCCTAACGAGAGCGTGGTAAATCGTTCAATCACAGACGCTCACATCATATCGCGTGCGCCCATCCGACTAGGTTCGAAATCTGTTAGGCTTCTTGCATACTTCGCCCTCTTAGCAGCAGGTCGCGAAAGGGAACGTGTATGAAAACGCGCATCAAAACGGGGGATATCCTCCTTTTTACTGGTCTTTTGCTGGCAGCCGTCATAGGTGGAATCTGGTGGTTGGCAAACTCCGCAAACGCTGGCGATTTTTCGGCGAGCGGCGCGCTCGTGGTTACCCAGACCAAAGAGGGCTTCCGCCGCACCGACCCGCTCTCCACGGAGACGACATATGTGGTCGAAACGCCCGGGACGGGAACGGGGCCCGATGCGCACGAAGGCCTCAACACCATTCGCATCGCGAACGGCACCGTAAAGGTCGAGAGCGCCAACTGCAACAACCAGGTCTGTGTCGAGCATGACCCCATTGCGGGCGTTGGAGAAGAAATCGTATGCCTTCCCCACGGACTCGTCGTCGAAATCGTTCAAGACGAGTCACAGGCGACCGTCCTTCATTGACGCGTCAACGTCCTGCAAGCCAATGGCGTGAGCCCAAAGGGACGCACGCCATGGGCAAGAAGAAAACGGCTACACTAGTTCGATAACGAATAAGAGCCGTACGTGCGGATATATACCTCGGGCCCCGGAGCCACGTCCCGCGACCATCACGAACGACCAGGCCCACGCCACCAGTCAACCGGAAAGGAGAGACCCATGGCATTCGACCCCATCCAGGAGGACTGCCTTCGCCTCATCCTCGCCAATATGGAACGCGAAGGCGTTCAGCTCCTCCAAGACCCCTTGTACATCGATCGTGCCTCCGAGGCGTTCCAAAACGACCCCTCGTCGCTCATCCACACCGATCGTGAGCGCTCGTTTCACTTGGTATCCAAGGCAACGGAGGTCGTCGACTACCGTGCGCCGTTCGCACCGACCGAACAGGACGCCGAGGCGCAGTTCGACATTGCGGAGAACTACCTGCGCGAGGCGACCGAGCTCGACCCGCGCAATTGGGATGCCCAGCGCATGCTCGCCACCCTGCAATCGGAATCGGACGACGAACTCATCTCCTATCTGCTCGACCATCGCGCAGATGTCGAACGCGACGTCGAGCACCTCCTCGAGGACGCATCGAACCCCTACGAAGAGGAGTTCGCGCGCGATTTGGGGCAGCGGCCCCTCCAACGCTGGATTGCCATGCTCGCCTCGCGGCTGTTCATCGCCGGGCAGTACCGCATGGCCCTCATGTGCGCCGAGGAGGGCCTGAGAGCCTACCCACTCGACATGGCGGGCATTCGCCACACCGGCATGCTCGCGCTCGCCAAGCTCGAGGTGGCGCCCGAGGAACTCAAACGCTACCGTTCGCGCCATGCAGCCGCCTATCAACTTGCGGGCAAGAGCGCCTCGCGCCGCACACAACCCGGCGGCCACGCACCGGACGCGTGGAGCCTTATCGCGCAGATGAGCCTGGCATACCGCTCCTTCGACATGGCAGGGGCCACGACGGCGTTGCGAACGCTCATGCGCGTGTACCCTCGCAGTGCCCAATCCCTCTACTTCCAGGCAGAATTCCCCGACGGCGTGTTCTCGCGCGTGAATGTGCAACCCGGCAGCGAGGATGAGCTGGTGCTGGCCCTCTCGGAGGCGACGCCGCTCCTGCAAGAAGGGATGGGCACGCCCGATTCGGCGAGCTTTGCGTTGTGGATCGCCGAACACGACCTGGTGCAGCGTTCCCTCGACGCACGCGACCCGCTCCCCCACACCGAGACGCGCGGCAACGCACCCGGAGGCGAGAACTGATGAATCCACGTGCATACGTTCCCGCGTACCTTGAACATCGCTACGCCCTCGCCCATCCCGAGCTCACGAACGCGGCGCGCGAACTCGTTCACGAACAGATCGAGCGCGATCCCGATCGCTATGCAACCGATGACGGCGCGCGGGCCCTCGTGTCGTACATGCGCGTGCAGGAGGAGCTCCTCGACGGGTTGCTCCGCATGGAGGACCTGCCCGACGGAGATTTCGAACGCGACCGCAGCGCGCTCTTCGAGCGTGCCCGCGCCCAGCTCGCGGCGATCATGCGAACGGACCCCCACTGCGTCGACGCGAGGCTCGTCGCCATACAGCTCGCCGAGGTGCCCCTCGATGCCTGCCTGGGCGATATGCTCCAGCTCGAACGTGAAACTCGGGAGAGACTCGTGATGTCCCGTCCGGGATTCGACCCCGATATCGAGGGGCTATGGCGTGAAAGCGCACTCGCGGCAAGCGAGGATGCCGGGGAGCTCACCGCACGCGACCCCGAGGTCATCGGCTGGCTTCACACCGTTGAGGCGCTCGCCCAAGGATGCATCTTCACAGCCCGCTACCGCGCCGCCGCCTCGTACGCCCGCACGGTGATGCGCGCGCACGGCTACCCCAACCTCGCCGTGGGCACGCTCTTCCTCGCACTCGCGCGTCTGGAGGACGAAGACGGGTTCTTCGCGGCTGCGCGCGATGCGGGTGAGGGCGCCGAGGACCTGCCGTGGTTCCTCTTGGGACGCACCATCTTGCTCTACAAGCTCGGACAGCGTCGCAGCGCGCGCCGTGCGCTCCGTGATTTCGCGGCGCGCTGCGACGGCGGGGCGTTCTTCCTCATCAACCCGACCTACCACGACCCGTACCTGCCCGTGCGGCCCGCGGCCCTCGAGGCATGGGACTTGTCGCACCAAGCCGTGTGGGAGGCCGACGGCATCATCGCCGACACGCCCGATTTCGCCGCATGGGCGGAGGGCGTCGAGGGAATCCGAGAGCGTGCCGAGGAGTTCGCGTTACGGCATGGGTTCTAGCCCCCATGCGCGCCGGGCACCGGGCCATCCGTGATACGCTTATCGGGTTGCCAATCGATTCCGGAGGAACCGCCCGTGCAGGATTTTTCGCTCAAGCACCGCGTCACCGTGCACTACACCGGCTCATTTGAGGACGGCGAGGTCTTCGATACCACCGAGGGCCGCACGCCGCTCACATATGTCGAGGGAAACCACGAGGTCGTCCCAGGCTTCGAGGTCGCGGTGCTCGGCATGGAGCCCGGCGAGAAGAAGACCGTGACCCTTGCGCCCAGGGACGCCTACGGTGAGCACGACCCGCGCCTTCTGTACGTCATGCCCACGATCGAGATTCCAAACTATGAGGAACTGGTACCCGGGCAACTCATCTACCTCATGAACGGCGAGGGCTACCAGCAACTCGCACGCGTGATGCGCGTGGCCGACGACGGCGACACGCTGTTTGACTTCAACCATCCCATGGCCGGGCACACCCTCACCTTCGAACTCTCGCTCGTGAGCCGTGAGCCCTATACCGATGAGGAGGCGTAGACCATGGTGACGTCCCATCCCATCCGGCGCGGCGTGGCGTGCCCGGGTTGCCCCCACCGCGCGGCATACGTGGCATGTAGGGAGGCACTTGGGCGTGGACGCGCCCGCGTTATCTGCGGCGACGCAGGCTGCGCCGCCGTTGGCTCCATGCACCCGGCCGCCTGCACGTGCGTAGGCGGCGAAGAGGCGCTGCTCGACCGCTACAAGGCGCCTGTGCCCCAGGGCGGTACACCGCAGGAACCCTCCTGCGAGGCGTGCATCCACTTCGTGCCCGACGCCGCGCTCGCCCGTGATGACGAATCAGCCGAACTCGCGGGGCTTTCCGCAGAAGGACGGGTCACCATCCTTGCCGTGCTCGCATCCAGCCGCGCATTCCTCACGCGTGAGGCCATCGAAGGACTGGCGGAACGTGCCCTCGCCCTGGGTTGCGGCGACGCCGTGATCGTGGATCCGTTCGACAGCCAACGCGCCGCGGGCGTTCTCTGCGGTGCCTTGGCGCGCCCCGGCGTCCACGCCGTGGTGTTCGCCTCGCCCTGCGCCCAAATCCAGCGCGGCGAATACGAGGCGGAGCCCGCCGAGATCGATGCATACGCCTGCATGAGCTGCCACCGCTGCCAGCAAATCACCGGCTGCCCGGCGATTAGCTTTGAGCCGCCCGTGTTCCGCATCGACGCAGATGCCTGCGCCGGATGCGATCTGTGCGTCGAGTGCTGCCGCACACACGTCATCTACTCCCCGCGCAGCCGCATGACACCCGAGGAGCGCAGCCGCGCCCGATACGCAGCTGCCAGCCAGTAAGCCCGTCGTTCTCCCCGGCCCTCCACCATGGAAGGCGGGAGCGAACGCCAGGCACATGACATCCCCATCACGATAGGAGCTCTCATGAGCATCAGATCGAACATCGCAACCGTCACCGCCGACCTTGCCCGCTGGGGGCTCCGCTCCGTCCTCCATCGTAACGGCGGTGCACTGCCCGGCAAGCTCGCCCTTTCCATCGACCCCGAACTCGTCGCCGATCTTGCCGGCCTCCTGGACGCAAGCGTGGTCATCACCGGCACGAACGGCAAGACCACCACGACGAACCTCATAGCCGATGCCGTGGCGGCGAGCGGAGCCGTCTGCGTGTGCAACCGAGCGGGAAACAACATGGAGACCGGTATCACGGGCACCCTGCTCGAGGCGAACTCCAATCGACGTCGAACCGCCGGCAAGCGCCGCGTGGGCGTGTTCGAGTGCGACGAGCTGTACACCGTGCGCATCCTGCCGCGCCTCAAGCCCACGTATTTCGTCTTGCTCAACCTGTTCCGCGACCAGCTCGACCGCTATGGGGAGATCGACCATACCCAGGACGTCATCGCGCAGGCGCTCGCCTTGTCGCCAACGACCACGCTGATCTTCAATGCCGACGACCCGCTGTGCGCCTCCATCGCCGACCGCCTGCCCAATCCCTCGCTTCCCTTTGGGCTCGATGGCCCCACCGGCGGCGAGGCCTCGCACATCGCCGAGTCGCGCTTCTGCGCCCACTGCAACGCCCCACTCGAATACGACTACATCCAATACGGTCAGCTGGGCTCCTACCACTGCCCCGCCTGTGGCTGGAGGCGCCCCGACCTCGCCTCGGGGGCCTCGAACGTGCACCTCACCAGCACCGGTTATTCCTTCGAATTGAAGGCGCAGCAAGACGGGTCCTCGCAGACCGCGCCCCTCTCCACCAGATACAACGGCCTGTACATGGTCTACAACATCACCGCCGCTTGGACCGCCGCCTGGGTCCTCGACGCGCTCGACGGCGATTCCAGCCGCTTCCAGGGCGTCCTCGACACTTATGTGCCCACCGGAGGGCGCATGACGCGTTGGCAGGCGAAGGGGCGCATCGTCGCGACCGACCTGGCCAAGAATCCCGTGGGCTTCGATCGTCAGATCCAGCAGGTCAAGGCCTCGGGCGGCAAACTCATGGCCTTCTACCTCAACGACGCAGATGCGGACGGACGCGACGTCTCGTGGATTTGGGACGTTGACTTCGAATGTCTGAGCGCTCCCGGCGTACATGCCTTTGCGGGCGGATCGCGCGCGCACGACCTGCAGGTTCGCCTCAAGTACGCCGGCATCGACGCCTCGCTCGTTAATAGCATCGGCGATGTCATCGATACCTTGGCGGGCGAGGATGTCGGCGAGGTCCTTCATGCCGTTGCCAACTACACCGCGTTCCCCCCAATCGTCAAGGAGCTCGAGGGGCTCGGGGACGTCGTGACCGGCGATGCGAAAACCGTGTCCATCGATGTAACGGCCATCCACGATGACGACGACACCCAGCACTCGGACAAGATGCTCGACCTGGGCCGTCCGTTGCGCATCGTCCACCTCTATCCCGACGCCTTGAACCTGTACGGCGATGGCGGCAATGCCATCATCCTCGAACGCCGCTGCAGGTGGCGGGGCATTCCCGTCGAGGTTGACGACGTGCACATGGGCGATGTGCTCGACCTGTCCACGGCGGACATCGTGCTCATAGGCGGCGGTGCCGACCGCGACCAGCTCGCCGTTGCCAACGAGCTGCGCCACCAGCGCGACGAGCTGCAGGGCTACGTTGAGGATGATGGCGTCGTTCTCGCAATCTGCGGCAGCTACCAGCTCCTCGGGCGCTCGTATTACATGGGCGATGAAAAGGTTGAGGGGCTGGGCATCATCGCCGCCGACACGGTACGTGGCGAAGGCCGCCTCACGGGCAACGTCGCGGTGAAAACCGATATCGCCGACGCCCCGTTCGTAGGGTTTGAAAACCACGGCGGACGCACGGTGCTCGACGCCTGCGAGCATCCGCTCGGCACCTCAGTGCTCGAGGGCACCGGCAACAACGGTCAAGACGGCTCTGAGGGATGCCTCCACCGCAACCTGGTGGGAACATACCTCCACGGACCCGCGCTCTCCAAGAACCCCGAGCTCGCCGATTGGCTCATCACGCGAGCCCTCGAGCGCCGCGGGCGCGGCGGTAACATACAGGCGCGAGAGCTGTTGCCACTCGCCATGCTCGACGATGCCTGCGAGCACGCCGCACACGAGGCGGCGATGAAACTGCTTGGTTAACGCAGCCGCCAGTCCCTGTGGCACATATTCGAAGATGCGCGCGTCACGTCCCGTGGCGCGCGTTTTTATGGCAAGACGCGGGCAACGGACACCCCGACCCGCGCGCCGCAGACGAGCTTGACGGCATCGGGGATGATGAAGGGAGCCACCGCGATGGCAAGCGCGCCCCACAGGTCGATCGACAGAAACGCCATGAGCTGGACGGTGCCGCATACATACGAAACGAGCAGCAACACAGCGGCGGATGCGAGGGCACGCGGGTACGCGGGGATACGTGCCGGAAGCGCCCTGTCCAGAACGCCGGCTGCTACCATGCCCAGGATGAATCCCCACAGAAAACCGCCCGTGGGGCCCGCAAGCGCACCGAAGCCTCCCATGAAGCCGGAGAAAACCGGAAGGCCAACGGCGCCGAGCAAGACGTACGCGACAACCGTAAGGACCGCCGTGCGGCGATCGAGCACGGCGGGGATCATGGCGAGCACGAACGTCTGCAAGGTGAAGGGCACGGGGCCAAAAGGCAGCATGACCTGGGCGGAAGCCGCCAATAGCGCCACCATGAGTCCGGCACGGGCAATACGCTTGGCGTCCATGTTGCTCCCCCATTCATGAAAAGAACGAGCCCCGTTACAACAACAAGCCCGAATCCCGCAAGGGATCCGGGCTGGCAATTCGATGGTGCCCCCAACGGGATTCGCGTCCGGCTGCGCCGTCCGCGGCTTCGGGCGCATAGCGCCCTCGCACGCTCGCTGGGAAACGCTCGCGCGTTTCCTCAGTCTCGCGACCCCAATGGGTTCGAACCCCGGCCCGTCAACGTAACAAGCCCGAATCCCGCAAGGGATCCGGGCTGGCAATTCGATGGTGCCCCCAACGGGATTCGAACCCGTGATATCCACCTTGAAAGGGTGGCGTCCTTGGCCGCTAGACGATGGGGACAGCGCGCAAGAGTATAACAGAGTTCCTACACGTAGAACAAGACGTCATCATACGTCGGGACCGGCCAGTAATCTGCAGCCACGATCTCCTCCATGGCATCGACTGCCGCGCGCAGGTCGGCCATAGCGGGTGCAACCTCGTGCGCATAGCAATTCGCCTGCTCCTGGCCATCTGCCATGGACTCCGCCTTGACGTGCACCGCATCGAGCGCCTTGATGGCCTCGTTGATGTCGGTGATGCCGTTGCAGAGCTTATTGAGCGTATTCTGCTCGCACTGCATCGCCGCCTCGGCACCGGCGGCGCGGATGGCCTCAAGACCCTTGGCGACCTTGGTGGCGTAGGCGGTGATGACCGGGCGGTACGTGCGGCGCGCCTCGCGGATCATCGTCGTGGCCTCGATGTTCATGAGCTTGTTGTACTTCTCGAGCTTAACCTCGTAGCGGCACACGGCCTCTGCCTCGGAAAGCACGCCGAGCTCCTGGAACAGCGCGAGGTTCTTCTCGGCGACAAATGCCGGCAGCGCGTCGGCGGCGGTGCGGAAGTTGCACAGGCCGCGAGACTCGGCCTCCTTCTCCCACGCCTCGGAATAACCATCACCGGAGAAGAGGATGCGGCGATGCTCACGCAGATGCTCGGCGCAGTAGGCCAGCGCGGCCTCCTGGAAGTCGTCCTCGGGCGTGCCCTCGAGGGCGTCCGCGAAGTCGCGCAGGGCCTGGGCGACGGCACAGTCGAGCACCAGGTTCGCGTCGGAGACGTTCGCCTCGGAGCCCACGGCGCGGAACTCGAACTTGTTGCCCGTGAAGGCGAAAGGGCTCGTGCGGTTGCGGTCGGTGTTGTCCTGCTCGAGGTTGGGCAGCAGCACCGTGCCGAAGGTGAGCGTGTCGGTGGTGGCGTGGACGCTCGCCTCGCCGTCCATCAGCATCTCGACGACCTCGGTGAGCTGATCGCCCAGGAAGATGGACATGATCGCCGGCGGCGCCTCGTTGGCGCCCAGACGGTGGTCGTTGCCGCAGCTCGCGACGCTGGCGCGCAGGAGATCCTGGTACTTGTCGACGGCCTCGATGACCGCAGTAAGGAACACCACGAACTGCAAGTTCTCGAGCGGGGTGTCGCCGGGGTCGAGGAGGTTTTCGTCGGCCGTACCGAGCGACCAGTTGTTGTGCTTGCCCGAACCGTTGATGCCCTCGAACGGCTTCTCGTGCAGCAGGCACACCAGATCGTGGCGGCTGGCGATGAGCTTCATCTTCTCCATCATGAGGAGGTTGTTGTCAACGGCCTCGTTGAGCTCGGAATACACGGGCGCGAGTTCGTGCTGGCACGGCGCCACCTCGTTGTGCTTCGTCTTGGCCGGGATGCCCAGTGCCCAAAGCTCGTTATCGAGGTCCTTCATGTACGCGGAGACGGTTGGGCGAATGGCACCGAAATAGTGCTCTTCGAGCTCCTGGCCCTTGCACGGAGCCGCGCCGAACAACGTGCGGCCGCAGATAACGAGGTCGCGGCGCTTACGGTATGCGTCCTTCTTGATGAGGAAGTACTCCTGCTCGTCGCCCACGGAAGGCACGACGCGCTTGGGATGCTTGCCGAACAGGGCGAGTACGCGCTTGGCCTGCTCGTCGAGGGCGGTCATGGAGCGCAGCAGCGGGGTCTTCTTATCCAGCGCCTCGCCGGTGTAGGAGCAAAACGCCGTGGGGATGCAGAGCACGTCGTCCTTGATGAACGCCGGGCTCGTGGCGTCCCATGCGGTATAGCCACGTGCCTCGAAGGTGGCGCGCAGGCCGCCGTTGGGGAAGCTCGAGGCGTCGGGCTCGCCCTTGATGAGCGCCTTGCCCGAGAACTTGGTGATGGCGGTGCCATCGTGGTTGGGCTCAAGGAAGCTGTCGTGCTTCTCGCTCGTGATTCCCGACAGGGGCTGGAACCAATGCGCGTAATGCGTGGCGCCGTGAGCGATCGCCCATTCCTTCATGGCGTGGGCCACGGCGTTCGCGACGTCGAGGTCGAGCGGCTTGCCCTCCTCAATGGTTCCCGCGAGCTTTTTGTACACGTCCTTGGGCAGCCACTTCTTCATGACGTCTTCAGAGAAGACCATCGTGCCGAAGCGGTCGGTGAGATCGGCCATCAGATGCTCCCTTCGTGGCGCGCCGCGCGTGAGCGACGCTGGTGCTAGCGGACGATTGCAGCCTATACGCCATACGTTTCGATGCAATTACCGCTGCGTTGCAAGCGTGAAACATATCGTAGCGTACCGCATGCTGCCTGCGGAAAGAATGTCGTAAGCACACCTGCGGCAAAAAAATCATGCGACGGCGTATTTCGTCCGTTTTTGGATAATCCCAGCTCAGCATGGGTGTGAAATGTGCGTATTCAGATGTTCGCATGCCGGAAACCATCGGGAAACACACCTGCAAACCACACGCAACCAACCGAACGTACCATTCCTGCCGAACGATTCTCACTGGCATCAAGAGCAAAGGAGCAGGCATGGAACAGACACCCATATCGCCCGCCACAGGCAAGGACGACCAGCCGACCCTCTATAAACCCGAATTCGAACACGATGCATGCGGCATCGGCGCCCTGGCGAGCATCAAGGGTGAGCGCAGCCACCAGATCCTCGACGACGCCCTCTCCGTCTTGGTGAACCTCGAGCACCGCGGCGGCGTGGGGCTCGAGCGCAACACCGGTGACGGCGCGGGCATTCTCTTCCAGGTCCCCCACCGATTCTTCCGCAAGGAGGCACAGAAGTGCGGGCATCTCCTGCCCGCAGAGGGCGACTACGGCGTGGCGATGGTCTTTTTGCCGCGCGATGAACACGGAGTGGTGGACGCACGCCGCATCTTCGAAGAGGAATGCGCCGCTTGCGGTATCCCCCTGCTCTTTTGGCGCACCGTCCCCGTCGATCCGCACGACCTCGGTTCGACCGCACAAGCTTGCATGCCCACCATCATGCAGGCGTTCCTGGGACGCCCCGACTCGATCGAGGCCGGTGACGAATTCGAGCGCGCCCTCTACGTGTGCCGTCGCTCCATCGAGAAGCGCGCCGATGCCGAGCCCTCCCTCGACGGGAAGATCTTCTACATCTGCTCCATGAGCGCGCGGACCATCGTGTACAAGGGCATGCTCGTCGCGACCCAGATGCGCCGTTTCTACATCGACCTCAACGACGCCGCCGTCAAGACGGCCGTCGCGCTCGTCCACTCCCGCTATTCGACCAACACCACGCCCAGCTGGGAGCGCGCGCACCCCAATCGCCTCATCATCCACAACGGCGAGATCAACACCTTGAAGGGCAACGTCAACTGGATCCGCGCGCGTGAGCCCAACCTCTATTCGCCCGTGCTCCAACACGATTTGGAACGCGTGCTGCCCATCATCAACCGCGAGGGATCGGACTCCGCGATCCTCGACAACGTGCTCGAATTCCTTGTGCAAAACGGCAGGCCCCTCACGCGCGCCGTCTCGATGCTCATGCCCGAGCCCTGGGATCACAATGACGCGCTCACGCCGGAGCGCCGTTCCTACGACGCCTACCAGTCCATGCTCATGGAGCCCTGGGACGGACCTGCCGCCATCGCGTTCACCGATGGACGCACGCTCGGCGCCGCCCTCGACCGTAACGGCCTGCGCCCGGCTCGCTATTACGTGACGCGCGACGACCGCTTCCTGCTGTCCTCCGAGGTTGGAACCATCGAGGTCGACCCTGCCAACGTCCTCACCTCCGGGCTGCTCGGTCCGGGCGAGATGCTCGAGGTCGATTTCTCCCAGGCGCGCGTGATCTACAACGACGAGCTTCGCTCTGGCCTTGCCAAGCTCAAGCCGTTCCGCGACTGGATTGCCGAGGAGATGCTCACCCTTGCGGACATCGCGGACGAGTCTGGCAGCAATGCAGACACCGACGGGGCAGATATGCTGTCGGCCGTCGAGGCCGCCAAACTCGGCCACCACTGGGATGACGTCGATGAGGTCGTGCGCCCCATGGCCCTGACGGGCAAGGTGCCGCTCGCCTCCATGGGCATCGACGCCCCGCTCGCCTGCCTCTCCACCAAGACGCGCTCTTTCTTCGACTACTTCTACCAGCTGTTCGCCCAAGTGACGAACCCGCCCATCGACGCGCTGCGCGAGCACGTGGTCACTTCGACCATCCTGTACCTGGGCAATCACGGCAACTTGCTGGAGGACAGCCGCAGCGCCTGCCAGCTCATTCGCCTGGATTCCCCGATCCTCACGGGCGAGCAGTTCAAGGCAATCTCCTCAATCGACCGCACGGGTTTCCATGCCCGCACCTTCCGCGCCGTCTACCTGCGCGATGCGGGAGAAGGTGCGCTTGAGCGCGCGCTCGATGAGCTGTGCCGCGAGGTCGAGCGGGCGGTGCGCGACGGCGTGAACATCGTGGCAATCTCCGACCGCGCGGGCTCAGGTGAGGTCTCCATCCCGTCGCTCCTCGCCGTCGGAGCGGTTCACAACCACCTGATGCGCTCGGGGCTGCGAACCTTCGCCGACCTCATCGTCGAGTGCGGCGACGCGCTCTCGGCGCACGACCTCGCCGCGCTTGTAAGTTACTCGGCAAGCGGCATCTACCCGTACGGCGCCCACACGCACATCGCGCGTCTGGCGCACGAGGGCGACCTTGTGGAAGCCGACGGCCGTGTGCTTTGCGCTCGAGAGGGCATCGAACGCTTCGACCGCGCGGCAACAGCGGGCGTGGTGTCCATCATGTCCAAGATGGGCATCTCCACCATGCAAAGCTACCATTCCGCCCAGATCTTCGAGGCCGTCGGCCTCGCACCTGAGCTCGTCGACCGCTGCTTCTCGGGCACGGTCAGCCGCGTGGGCGGCATGGGCCTCGCCGAGCTTCAGCGCGAACTCGATGAGCGGGTGGATGCCGCGGAGAGAATCGCGCATTCTCCCGCGCCCGACCAGCTCCCCACGCTCGGCCTCACCAAGTGGCGCCCCTTGGGCGGCGAAGACCACCTCATCGACCCCCAAACCGTCTACCTGCTGCAACGTGCCGTGCACGAAGACGACGCCGAGGCATTCGAAGCGTATAGCGCCCGCCTGCACCGCCCGGGCCGCGTCGTGCGCCTGCGCGACCTGATCGACTTCGACGCATCCGATCGCGCGCCCATCCCGCTCGATCAGGTCGAGGACGCGCGCTCCATCGCCACGCGCTTCAACACCGGCGCCATGAGCTATGGCTCCATCAGCCGCGAGGCCCACGAGTGTCTCGCCATCGCCATGAACCGTCTGCACGGCCGGTCCAACTCGGGCGAAGGCGGCGAGGACCCGCGCCGCGAGACGCCGCTCGCGGATGGCGACTCGGTGAACTCCGCCATCAAACAGGTCGCTTCTGGCCGCTTTGGCGTGACGAGCCGGTACCTCTCCTCGGCAACCGAGATCCAGATCAAGATGGCGCAGGGCGCGAAACCCGGCGAGGGCGGCCACCTGCCCGGCAAGAAGGTCTACCCTTGGATCGCCGAGGTCCGACAGTCGACGCCCGGCATCGGCCTCATCTCGCCTCCTCCGCACCACGACATCTACTCCATCGAGGACCTGGCCGAGCTCATCTTCGACCTCAAGTGCGCCAACCCCCGTGCGCGCGTGAGCGTCAAGCTTGTGAGCGAGGCGGGCGTGGGAACCATCGCCACCGGCGTCGCCAAGGGTGCCGCCAACAAGATCTTGATCTCGGGCCACAACGGCGGCTCGGGCGCGGCCCCGCGCGATTCCATCTGGCACGCCGGCCTGCCGCTGGAGCTCGGCCTTGCCGAGGCACAGCAGACGCTCGTGCGCAACGGCCTGCGCTCCCGCGTGGTGCTCGAGGCGGACGGCAAGCTCATGGACGGCACCGACGTCGCCGTGGCGTGCCTGCTGGGCGCCGAGGAGTTCGGCTTCGCCACCATGCCGCTCATCGCCATGGGGTGCCTCATGCAGCGCGACTGCCAGCAGGACACGTGCCCGGCCGGCATCGCCACGCAGAACTGCCGCCTGCGCCACGGCTTCGCCGGTAAGCCCGAGCACGTCGAACGGTTCATGTTGTTCGTCGCCGAGCAGCTGCGCGGCGTGATGGCGCGTCTGGGCTTCGCCACCGTCGACGAGATGGTCGGGCACGTCGAATGCCTGCGCCAGGTGCGCGGCGCCGGAAACTGGAAGTCCGACCTCCTCGACCTCTCCCGTGTCCTCGCGCCGGCTCGCTGCGAGTTCGGCTCCCATATCCCCGGGGCCGATTGCCGCCACTACCTGCCCTACATGGCGGCCGATTCGAACCTCGACGAGACGCTCGACGCCACGCTGCTCATCCCTCGCACCGCCCACGCCCGCTCGCACATGGTCCCCGTCCAGCTGGACGTCGACATTGCCAACATCAACCGCTGCACGGGCACCATGCTCGGACATGCCGTCACCAGTGCGCACCCCAACGGGCTGCCGGAGGGCTCCATCACGGTACGGTGCACGGGCTCTGCGGGCCAGAGCTTCGGCGCATTCGTTCCCAGCGGCATGACGCTCAGCGTGCGCGGCGACGCGAACGACTACTTTGGCAAGGGCCTCTCGGGAGGCGTCCTGTCCGTGGCACCCCCAGAGGGCGCGACCTTCAAGTTCGACGAGAACGTCATCGTGGGCAACGTCGCGTTCATGGGCGCGACGGGCGGTCGCGGCTTTGTAAACGGCCTTGCCGGCCAGCGCTTCGCCGTGAGGAACTCGGGTGCGACCGTGGTCGTCGAGGGTGTGGGCGCACATGGCTGCGAGTACATGACGGGCGGTGTCGCGCTCATCCTCGGCGAGGTCGGGCACAACTTCGGCGCCGGCATGACGGGCGGCGTCGCCTACGTCTACGACGAGTACGGCACGCTTGCCAGCCGCGTGAACGCGGAGACGCTCACGCTCGAGCGGCCGGACGCCTCCGAACTCGCCCGCATCCGTTCACTCATCGAGGAGCACGTCAGGTACACGGCGAGTCCGCGCGGCATGAGGCTTCTGTACTGCTTCTCCGACATCGAGCACGCCTTTATCAAGGTGATTCCCACCGAATACCGGCACATGCTCGAGATCGTGACGGAGGAGGAACGCGCCGGACACTCCCACGAGGCGGCCGTCGAACGCGCCTTCGAAATCATGACCGCGCCCTCAGCAAGCGCAGCATCCGCTGCAAGCACCATTCCCTCATCCATCTGCAGTCCCATGAGCACCAAGGAGGCCCACCATGGGTAAACCCGGAGCTTTTCTCACCACGGATCGGCAGGCCCACGTCCTGCGGCCGACCGATGAACGCACGCGCGACTTCGACCCGCTGTATCGCGAACCCGGCGAGGATGTCCGGCGTGAGCAGGCGAGCCGCTGCATGATGTGCGGCGTCGCCTTCTGTCAATCGGGCATATCGTTCGGGCGCGCACGCACGAGCGGGTGCCCGCTGCACAACCTCATCCCCGAGTGGAACGAGCTCATCTACCGTGGACGTATGGAGGCCGCCGCCGAACGCCTCGCGCTCACCTCACCCCTGCCCGAGTTCACGAGCCGCGTATGCCCGGCCCTGTGCGAGGCGGCGTGCAACCTCGGGACCGTCGACGGCCAGCCCGTCACGATCCACGACAACGAGCGCGCCATCTCCGACTGGGAGTGGGAGCACGGCGGCCCCGCACGCTTCCCCGCCCCTGGCAGGAACGCGCCGCGCGTCACCGTCGTGGGATCCGGCCCCGCCGGGCTCGCGGCGGCGTGGGACCTCGCCCGGCGCGGCGCGCGCGTGACCATCGTGGAGCGCGATGACCGAGCCGGCGGTCTGCTCATGTACGGAATCCCCAACATGAAGCTCGAAAAGTCGATCGTCCAGCGCCGTGTGGACCTCATGGAGTCGCTGGGCATTGAATTCCGGCTGGGCGTCGACGCCTCTCGCGCAGACGTCGCCGAGGGGCTGCTCGAAGAGTCGGACGCCGTCATCCTCGCATGCGGGGCGCGTACGCCGCGCCCCCTGGCATCCCCGGGCGCCGATGCGGCGGGTGTCGTATACGCCGTCGACTACCTCGAGGCGGCGACCCGCGCGGTACTCGCGGGCGATACGGACTCGAGCGTCATATCGGCACGCGGCCTCGACGTCGTCGTGATCGGCGGCGGCGACACTGGCAACGACTGCGTGGGCACCGCCGTGCGCCAGGGAGCGCAATCAGTGCGCCAGCTCGAGTTCCTGCCGGAGCCGCCCGCATGCCCGCGCGAGGGCAATGGCTGGCCGCAATGGCCCAACGTGAAGAAGACCGACTACGGGCAGCAAGAGGCCATCGAACTCATGGGCGCCGAGATGCGCACGTGGGCTGCCGACACGATCGAGGTTCTCACGGACGAACGGGGCGGCGTGCGCGGGCTGCTCGTCGCCAACCTCGATTGGAGCGACGGCACCCCCCGCCGTATCGAGGGATCCGAGCATGAGATCCCGGCACAGCTGGTGCTCATCGCCTGCGGGTTCACCGGACCGGAGACGAGCACGTTCGACGCCTTCGGCGCGCTCGTCTCCGACCAGGGGCGCGCCCTGACCGTCATGGAGGGGGCTTCCCACCGTTGCGCCCCCAAGACGCAGGGCGCGCCGGGGGCCGCGGTCTTCGCCTGCGGCGATGCGCGCACCGGCTCCTCACTGGTAGTCAACGCCATCGCCGACGCCCTGGCCTGTGCAGACGAGGTCGCCCGCGAGCTCGCGCTGTAGCCTCAGCTCGCGACCTCAGAAAAGTGCCTGTCCCCTTTCTGAGAGGTTGCACGTAGAACAGGATATCGTCGTAGGTGGGAACGGGCCAGTAGTCGGCGGCGACGATCTCCTCCATCGCGTCCACGGCGCGGCGCGCCTCGCGCACCATGGTGGTCGCCTCGATGTTCATGAGCTTGTTGTACTTCTCGCTCGTGATACCCGAGAGCGGCTGGAACCAGTGCGCGTAGTGCGTGGCGCCGTGCAGCAGCGCCCATTCCTTCATGGCGTGCGTCACGGCGTTCGCCACATCGAGGTCGAGCGACTCGCCCTCCTCGATGGTCTTGGCGAGCCTCTTGTACACGTCCTTGGGCAGCCACCGCTTCATCTCGTCCTCGGAGAAGACCATGGTTCCAAAACGCTCGGTAAGATCAGCCATAGGGAGCTCCCTTTCATAGGTCAAAAAGCCGCGGCGCCGCGGCGCCGCCCCGAGATGGTCGGTCGATACAGACGCGCCCCGCGCTGCCTCGCGCCAGGCGCTACACCTCGCTCCCCGGTGCGATCGCAGCGGGAAGCATGCAGCTAGGCATAGCGGAGCCATCCTCAAACAACAATTGACAACACGGTTGGAACTCAAATCTTCCGCCGGCGTACGCCCTTTGGGCGGACGGGCCTTCAAAAGTAAAAGGCCCCGCCGCTCCATGCGACGGGGCCTTCACGCTTGGTCCTTTATCCGTGGGCATCCGCATACCGGCTTCACAAGCCGGCAGCCGGCACCGCGGGCATGACGTCCTAGCGCTTGCGGCGCGCTGCAGCGATTGCCGCGGCACCCAGCGCCGTGAACACCACGGCGAGGGATGCGGGGTCGCCGGTCTGGGCCAGACCGTTCGAGAACCCTGCTCCACCGCCCGATGCAGCGTTGCCGCCGGCATTGTTTCCACCGGCGCTACCACCGTTGCCGTCGGCGTTACCGCCGCCGTTGCCGCCGGTATCGGGATCGGGGCTCGGCTCGGGCTCGGGTTCGGGCTCGGGCTCGGGTTCGGGCTCGGGCGCCGGATGCTCCTTGAGGTTCGCGATGGAGGCGAGCAGCTCGTCGTAGGCGGCCTTCAGCGCCTCGGCGTCATCCGACCCCGCGTCGAGCAGCGCCTGCGCCGCGTTGCGGGCGGCAGCGAAACGCGTCCACGCCTCGGGCTCGTACTCGTCCTCGGCCAGGCCCTTGCTCTCCTCCAGAACCTTGCGGATCATTTCGGCATAGTCCACACCCGGCTCGGGTTTGGCGGGATGGTCCGCCAGATTCTCGAGCGCATCCACCAGCTTCTCGTACGCCGCCTTCAGAGCGCTCTCGTCTGCCGAGTCGTCGTCGAGCAGCTTCTGAGCCGCATCGCGGGCCTCGGCGAACTGCTTCCAAGCAGCCGCCTCGTACTCGGACTCGACCAGGTTCTTGTTCGCATCCAACAGGTCGCGAATCTTGCCCGCGTAGTCAACGGCGGGCTCCTGGGCGCCCTCGTACGTGAACACGAGGGATGCCGGCAGGGATGTGGCGCCGCTGTCGCTGCTCGCCACGAGCTTGACGGAGTACACGCCGTCCTTCACCAGGCCGGACAGCATGACCGACGCGGTGTCGACCGTCGCGCTCTTCACGCCGTTCACGTATACGTGATAGCGCGTAGCACCCTCGACGGCGTTCCACGAAAGCACGGCCTCGCCCTTCGTCTCGCTCGGCTGCACCGCCAGGCCCGTGGGGGCTTCAAGGGCATCCTCGGATGCGACGGGCAGGGTGTCGACCGCGCCCTCGATACGCTTGATAACGCGGCCCGCCTCGTTACGTGCATCGACGCGCACGACGTAGGACGTCTCGGGATCGAGGCCGCTCACGCGCGCGAGCACACCGTCGACCACGATGTCGGACAGGGCGTCGCCCGTGGGCGCGCCCTCGGCATCGGCTGCAAAGACGCGCACCCGATACGTCGCGGCATCCTTAACGGCGTCCCAGCTCGTGCACACCGCGCGCGATTCGATCGCGGGAAATGCCAGATGCGCCTCGGTGTCAAACTCGATGGAAGCGTCGTCGATCAAAACGAGCTGCTCGCGCGCTTCCTTCAGCGATGTGGCGCGCTCGGCGGCCGTCTCGCTCGTGGCGTTCGCGTCGTTCATGACCTTCACCGCAGCATCGAGCGCCTTGCTATAGACGTCCCAGCTCTCAGTGGTGTAGGCGCCCTCGAGCAGACCCGCTCCCGCCTCGATCTGCGCCTGCAGCTCGACCTTGTTTGCCGCGTCGCTCGGCGCGATGATCTCGAACCAGTCGACGTTCGACTTGCTCTGGCCGGCGCCCGCGCGCGCGACGGAGGTGAGTTTGATGGTGTGCTCGCCGTTCTTGAGGTCGAGCTTCTCGAAGACCTTCACGTTCTTCTGGTCATTGCCGCCCAACGATAGGGCCTCGTTCACCACGGCGCCGTCGATCTCGACCTTGAAGGCCACGTTATCGTTGTTCAACGCCGAGTACACGCGGATGCCCGTGCCCTCGAAGCGCAGGCTCACCGAATCGCCCAGGGTGTTGCTCTCGCCCTTGGAGCCGCCGTGGTGACCGGCCTCGCCCCAGCTGTACCAGCCACCCGTCCAGGTGAGGCGCTCATCATCGTTCAGGGTGCCCTTTGCATCCACGGGAGGCGTGCCCTTGCAGTCCTCGACCGCGGTGGACACGGTCCCGGCAGGAGCCAGGGTCACATCGAGCGAGCCGGATATGTCGCCGCACGCAGCCGTGACCGTAAGCACGCCCTCGCCGCTCGCCGCGAGCAGACCGTCCTCGGAGATGGTGCCCGTGGCGGAACCGCTCTTCGTGGCAACCGACCACGCGATGTCCTGCACGCGTGCGTCGGCAGGCTTCACGTCCGCGACCATCTGGAGCGTCGAGCCGTCTTTTGCCAGCAGCGTCATGCCGTTCTCCGAACGCACGGTCACGCCCGTCACCGGCTTGGCAGACGTATCGATCACGTTGAATGCATCGAGCTCCACCTTGGCCAGGGACGACGAGGTGTTCTTGGTGCCCGTCGCGCGCAGCACGATCGTGTGCACGCCGGGCTCGAGACCCGTCTTGGAGTAGACGATCTTCTGGCGCACGCTCGTCGCGGAGTAGGTGTCGACCCGCTCTGCCACGACCTTGCCGTCGATGGTCACCTCGTAGTAGCCGCGGTCGTAGTTCGTCACCGTGACGACCTCGATGCCCGTTCCGCGGAACGTGAGGCTCGCGGTCTCGGTGCCGGTCGGATTCTGCAGGTACTTGATGGTGTCACCGTAGTTGCCGTCGGTGCTGTTGTTCCAATTGGCCCAAGCGCCGCTGTAGATCACATGCGGGTCTTGGTCGTCGACGCGGCCGAGCGTCTCGCACACGGCGGGCGCCTCGGGCAGCGCGACCGCTTCGCTGGCGGGACCGCGCAGGCCGTTAAGAATCGCCTGGACGCGGTACTCAACCGTTCCAAAGCCCGCGGGGCAGGCCTCGTCCGCGAACGTGGTCGTGGACACGCTGTTGCCCACGGCCGTCCAGTCGCCGCCGTCGACGCGGCGCTCGACGGTATAGAGGGCGCCCTCCGCCACGGCATCCCAGGTGACCGTAGCCTCGCCCTCGCCCGTTGCGGCGACGGCGACGTTCTGCGGCACGGCGGGGCGCTCGACAGCGGGAATCTGGGCGATCCGGTACGTACCGCCAGCGGTGGTATCGAAGCTGATGCGATCGGCGGAGAGCGCCGTGAACGCCACGGGGGCGCCCGTGCCATCCGTCACGGTGGCGAGCGCGGCATCGGGCACGTTCACCGTGGCCACGCCGCCGTTGTTCGACGTGATATCGGCCGTGACCAGCGCACCGGAAGCCCACGTCATCGCGACCTCGAAGTCGCCGCGTGCCACCAGGCCCGATACGCTACCGTGATCCCACTCGCTCGGCAGGGCAGGCAGCAGGTCGATGTAGCCGTTGGAGCTCTGCAGCAGCATCTCGGCGATACCGGAGGTCGCACCGAAGTTGCCGTCGATCTGGAACGGCGGATGGGTGTCCCACAGATTGGGATAGATACCGCTGTTGAACAGGTCGCCGATCAACTTGAGCGCACGGTCGCCGTCGCGCAGGTGCGCCCACGTGTTGATACGCTGGCCCATGCCCCAGCCCGTGCTGGAATCGGTGCGCAGGTTCATGGACGTGCGCGCCGCCTGGAACCACTCGGGCGTGTCCTGGGACACGAGCGTTCCGGGGAACAGGCCGAGCATATGCGAGAGATGGCGGTGGCCATAGCCCTCGCCCAAGGTGTTGCCATCAGCGTCCTTGTTGTACGCGTCCTCGATGTACCACTCCTTGATCTGGCCGTCCGAACCGATTTCGATGGGCGTGCGCAGGTTGTCGAAACGGTCCTGCCATACGGCGAGCACCGCCTCATCCTCGCCCACCAGCTTGCCGGCCTCGATGGCATCGTGGAAGAGCTGCCACACGAGCACCTGCTCGTAGGTGTTCGTCGCCGTACGCGGACCCTGCTCGGGCGAGTACGCCGGAGACGAGATGTACTTGCCGCTCTCGTCCTTGATGAGCGTCTTGCTGTACAGCTGGGCCTCTTCGCGCAGGGCGGGGTAGATGTCGTTCTTCAGGAGCTCGAGGTCGCCGCTGTAGCGGTAGGCATCGTAGGTGTTCTGAAGGATCCAGGGCACGGCAGCGGGCGACCAGCCCCATTGGAAGGACCAGCCGGGGCAGGTCCAGCCGAACGGGGTGTTCTGCGTATGGGCCATGAAGCCCTGCCCCTGGGTGTCGCCCTCGGGAGTCTCGACGCCTGCATACACGGCGGCGGTCACGCGACCGGGCTCGCGCAGGGAATCCACGTAGGATAGCAGCGGCGTGGCGCACTCGGCGAGGTTCGTGGAGTACGCGGGCCAGTAGTTCATCTGCAGGTTGACGTTCATGTGGTAGTCGGACGCCCACTGCGGGTTGTTGACGTTGTTCCACACGCCCTGCAGGTTACTGGGCAGCTGCGAGTCCTCGCGGGAAGAACCCAGCGTGAGATAGCGGCCGTATTGGAACAGCATGGTCTCGAGCTGACGGCGCTCGGCCGCGGTCGCGGTCTTATTGCGATACGCGGTGAGCAGGTCGTCGGTGGCGCGCTCGGACACCACGCCGTCAAAGCCCAGGTCGAGGTCCACGCGGTTCATGAGCGCGGAGAAGTCCTCGACGTGGTCGGCACGGACGGCGTCGTAGCCGCGCGCCACGGCGTCGTCCGCCGTCTTCTGCACGCGCGCCAGGAGCTCGGCATCGGATTCACCGGTGCGATAGACCGGATAATCATTCCTGAAATCCGTCGCCGCTGCAACGTAGAACGTAAGGTCGTCGGCACCCGAGACCACGAGCTTGTCGCCCTGGGCCTTCACGTTGCCGCCGTTTGCCACCACCTTGAGCACGGAAGCGTACTTGAGCTGGTTATCCTGCACCGCACCGGTCATGGTGATCTGGTTGCCCGATGCGCTGACCTTGGCGCCCGCCTGCTTGGACGGGAAGGTGATCTCGACGTTGACGCCTGCCTTGCCGCTCGCCTCGAGACGGCCTACGACGACCTTGTCGGGATGGCTGGCGAAGAACTCGCGCGCGATGTGCCGGCCGGCCGCATCGAACTCGACGCCCGCGATACCGGTCGTAAGATCCAGCGAGCGCTCGTAATCGGACGCGGAGCCATTGCCCAGGTCGGTGTACTTCAAGTAGATGTCGCCCCAGGCCTGATAGGCGCCGTAGCCTTCCTGGTCACCGATGAGCTGGTCGCACATATTGGCGGCCTCGGTGTTCTTGCCCTCGGAGAAGAGCTGCTGGATGCGCTTGATCGTAGCGCCGTTGGCACCCTTCGAGACGTTGTTGCCGCCGTTGTAGTTCTTGCGGGAATCACTCGGACCACCGGTCCACAGCGTCTTCTCATTAAAGGTGAGGTGCTCGGTCTGCACCTCGCCGTACACGTTCGCGCCCATGTCGCCGTTGCCGATGGGCAGCGTGCGCTTCTGCCACACATCGCCCGCTGCATCGCCGGCGGCCGACGCGGCTTCGTCATAGCGAAGCCTCAAGGGGTTGCCGACGGTCACGGCATTCACCGTGACGTCGGACGCGTCGGCATTGCGAGACGCTGCCCAACCGACACCCGGAAGCGCCACGGTCGCCGCTAGGACCACCGCGGTCGCCGCCTTCAGGGGAAACTTCGCCCCCTTAATCATTCGTGTCATCTTCATGACCCTGTCCAACCTTTCGCTCCCCCAGCTACTTGAGGCAGGGGGCTCTGAATAAAAAGCGGGGGAAAGCGCGGTTGCGCCCTCCCCCGTTGCATGATCGTCGTTTAGCGACGACGGCGGCGGGCTGCAGCGATGGCTGTGGCACCACCCATGGCGATGACGGCGGCAATGCCGGCGGGATCACCCGTCTGCGCCAGGCCACCGCCCGCACCGGGCTTGTCGCCCGCGGCGGGTTTGTCACCGGTAGCCGGCTTGTCGGAGGGGTTCTCCAGCAGGCCCTTCACAGCCGCGTTCAGCTCGTTGAAAGCATCCTTGAGCTGCTCGTCGGTAGCCGATCCGCTGCCGAGCAAAGCCTGCGCGGCGTCGCGGGCGGCGACGAAGCGGTCCCAGGCCTCGGGCTTGTAATCAGACTCGACCAGGTTCGCGTTGTTCGCCAGCAGCTCCTTGAGCTTGCCGGCGTAGTTGACGCCAGGCTCGGGCTCCGGTTCGGGCTCGGGCTCGGGTTCGGGCTCGGGCTCGGGTTCGGGCTCGGGCTCGGGCTCGGCGGACTTCTCGACGCGAACGTCGAACACAGCCGTCTTGCCCTCGTAGGCAACGGTTACCTCGAGCGCGGCGGCTTCCTCGGCGAAAGCCTCGTCCAGACCCGGCGTGAACGCGAACGCCGCAGCAGTATCGGCGCCGTACTCAACATCGACGGCGTCTCCATTGGAGTAGCTCAGCATCAGCACCAAGCCTGCGGGCTCGAGCTTCTCGCCGACCTTGTACGTGGTCTTCGAGGGAGCCGATTTGATGGCGATGCCCTCGAGCACGGGCTCGGCAACCTTGATCTCGAAGGTGCGCTCGACAGAGCCGGCGTACTTGCCCATACCCTTGACGGTCACCTTGCCGGTGCCGGCAGCGGTGTTGTCGGCGAACTCGAGCGTGTAATCCACGCCGTTCTCCAAGGTCTTCTCGCCATGCTTGACCACGACGGATACCACGGAGGCATCCACGGGATGCTCGGCGTCGACACGGTCGACGGTAACGGAAGCGGGAACCTCGATGGAGACGGCATCGCTGGCGATGTCGGTCGTCGTGCTCTTCGCCTTCGTCAAGCGCAGCTCGGCGGCGCTCAGGAACGCATTGTTACGGCCGCCGTCGGCATAGGTGGCCGTAGCCTGCAGGCGGAAGTACTTGGCCGTCACGGGCTTGGCGAGCTGGAGCAGCTTCCAATCGCGCGTGTAGTCGGCATCCTCGGGAGAAAGCCAGGTTGCGGTTCCGGCGTCCTTCCAGGTCTTGCCGTCCTCGCTGTACTGGAGCTTGGCGCCGAACAAGGTGCCGTTGTGGCTACCGCTGCTGGCAGGACGCGGCAGATAGCGCAGGCCGTCGATGGCGGTGGGCTCCTCGAGCTCCATGGTTACCCACAGGTTGTCGAGCGTGGTCGCGGTCCAGTGGGAGTGATAGTAGGTTTCGTTGTTCTTATCGAAGGCGAAGGACAGCGGACCCTCGTTGCCCGAAGCGGGCTCATGCACGCTGCCGGTCTCCGTATTGACGATCTTGTCGACCGGATAGTCGCGCGAATCGTCGGCGGGATCCATCGTCTCGGGGGCACCGAGGTTGACGGTGAAGGTACTGCGGGTCTTGTGGTCCTCGGACTCGATGATGATCAGGACCTTGTCGTCGTGCGCGGGGAGCACGGTCACGGCGGCGTTATCGGCGGCGACCGGCTCGACCTTAGCGGTCTCGGCGGGCGTGTTATAGCCACCCTGCTTCAGGGCGGAGTCCGGCACGGCGGTGCCGTTCACCTTGAGCGAGGCGAGCTTCGCGGTCGCGTTCGTCACGAAGCTACCCTGAGCGGTATTCAGCTCGACCTCGGTGATCGCGGTGCAGGGCTTTGCAGTAGTGCCGGTCTGCACGTCGGCGTTCGTCACCGTCATGCGGACGAAGGTCGCCGTGACGGGAGCGAAGTCATAAGTGTAGAGGCGAGCATTGCCCTGGGCATCCGCGCGCGTCTCGGTAACGGTCAGCGGCGTCCAATCCTTACCGTTCTCAGACACCTCGAACTTCGTCGCGTTGTCATCGGGGAAGCGAGCGGACCAGCTGTCCTTGGCAAAGGTCACCTTGAACTGGCCGAAACGCTGCTGAGTTGCATATTCGAAGGTAACCTGCGCGGTCTTGTTGCCATCCTGAGAATAATCATAGTTGGACCACAGCGTGGGATTTGCACCGCCGCCGGTATTCGCACCGGGCTCGGTCTTGCCGTCTACGATCGCCATCAGCGTATCGCTCTGCTTGCCCTCGGGCACGCTCTGCGTAATCTTCATCGCATCCTTGGCGATGTTGCCGCCGATGGTGATGGTCTCCTCCTGGACGCGGATCGAAGCGGTAACGGTGACATCTTTGCCGAACACGTTGGACGTGCCGGCAAGCATCACGGTGCCCGCCTTGTCGTACGCGCCGTCCTCGGCAGCGCTCCACGTCACCGGGAAATTGGCGTTGAGCACGGTGCCGTCCGCCATAACGGCCGGGAGGCTATCGGGCAGCACGGGCTCGGCGCCCTTGCTCACGGTGGTGGAGTAGTTGAGCAGCGCAGCGATATCGTCGACGACCGTGACCACGGCGGTAGCGCGAACGGGCGTATCGGCGACCGTACCGCTTACGGTGAAGCTGCCGGGGGTCGCCAGCTTATCAGCAGGAACGTTATCCCAGGTAACAGCCTTGTTCTCAGACGCGCCGTCGCTATAGCGCACCTGAACGGCGGCGGGAAGCTCGAGCGCGGAGCCCGTCTTCACGTAGTGGTAGCGCGCGAAGTACAGGCTGTCGGCCGTCTTCGCCTCGGGAGCATCCGAGGAGGCGGCGACGGGGATCGTGATGGTGGTGGACTCGAGGCCATCGGCGCTCACCGTAACGGTGGCATCGCCAGCCTTCTCGCCCGCGCGCACGATACCCACCAGCTGGCCGGAGAACGCATCGCGGTTGTCATCGCGATAAGACTGATGGTCGGGCGAGCTGCCGTTGTCGATGCCGGCGAGGCTACCCGAGCCGGTCACCTTGAACGTCACGTTGTTGGTCGCGTTGGGAATGACGTTGCCCTCGGCATCGGTCACGCTCACGGTAACGTATGCGAGGTCGGTACCGTTCGCGGTCATGCCCTCGCGATTGACCTCGGCCTTGAGCTTCGCGGCTTTGCCGGTGGTGGTCACGCTCTGGCGACCCTGCCACGTCGAGGTGTCGATCTTCTCGCCCTTGGCGTTGTATGCCTCGGCGGTGATGGTGCCGTCGGCATAGGGGACCTTCCAGGTGAGGTACAGGTTGCGATGGATATCGTTACCGGTGTAGGCGCCATCGCCCTCGTAGATCTGATAGGAAACGCCGCCCTCGGTGGTCTTGGTCGTGAAGGCCTTCTTACCCAGCGACTGGCGCTCGGTGGAACCCTTCGGCGTGAAGAACAGCTCGACGGCTGCTGCATCGGTGTACACCGCGACATCGACCTTGTTCTGGCCGTCCTTCTTCACCACATCACTGTTCCATGCGGGCAGCATGTGCAGGGTGTTGACGTCCTCGTTCCACAGGCTCTGATACAGATAGTAGGAGTCCTTGGGAAGGCCGGCGGTATCGATGATGCCGAAGTAGGAGTTCTTCGGAGACGGCCAGGTGCCCTTGGCACCGGAGTCCGTACCGTTCCACGGCGTGGGCTCGCCCAGGTAATCGAAGCCGGTCCACACGTACTCGCCGGACATGAAGTCGCGGGTGAGCACATCGTACCAAGCCTTCGAGGCCACGTGGCCCCAGCCGACCGCGCTGTAATCGTAAGCGGTGAGCTGCTGGGCGCTGCCATCCTGACCATGCGTGTTGTAGATGCCGCGGCTGTTGATGGCGGAAGCGGTCTCGGAACCGATCAAGATCCAATCGCTATGCTCGCGATGAGCCTTGTCATACACGTTGCCGTCGGCGTAGTTGAGGCCGACGATGCCCTTGGCGTTCGCGATGCCCTGCGGGTTCAGCGTGGTGCTGCCATTGTTCTTGTACTGGTTGTCGCCCGTGGTGACGGGGCGCGTGGTATCGACGGCCTTGACCCAATCGATCAGGTTCTGCTGCACCTGGTTGAAGTTGGAGATGCCACCGGTACCCTCGGTCATCTCGTTACCGATGGACCACATGATGATCGCGGGCGCGTTGTAGTCGCGCGCGATGCTCTGCTCGAGATCGAACTGCGCCCAGGTCTTGTCCGCGGAGGCGCCGATGAGCTCGGACTCACCCATGGCCTTGTTGAAGAAGCGAGCGTAGTCCTTGGAGTTGCCGTTCTTCTGCGACGTCCAGCCATCGAAGAACTCGAGGTCGAGCAGCATGCCCTGCTCGTTGCAGATCTCGACCAACTCGCGGGCCGGCGTGTTGTGCGATGTGCGGATGGAGTTGCAGCCCATCTCCTTCAGGAGCTTCACCTGGCGCTCGAGCGCATCGCGCGTCGAGACGGAGCCCAGGGCGCCCTGGTCGTGATGCATGCACACGCCCTTGATCTTCATGGACTCGCCGTTGAGCGAGAAGCCCTTGGCGGCGTCGAACTTGAAGAAGCGGTAGCCGAAATCGGTATCGTAGGTGTCGATGACCTTGTCGCCCATCTTTACCTGCGTGCGCACGGTGTAGAGCACCGGGCTATCCGTGCTCCACAGCTCGGGCTTGGTCGCTGTGAGGTCGGCCTCGACGGCCTTCGTCTCGCCAGCGGCAACCGTGACCTGCGTGGTCTGGGTGCCGATGGCCTGCTCGACGCTCTCACCGCGCTTGAACACGGTCTGGACGAGGGTCACCGCGGCCTCGGACTTGCCCGCGTTGGCAACGGAGGTCTTCAGATGCGTGGTGACGTTGCCGCCCTTCTGGGACTCCAGCTGCGGGGTGGTCACCTGAACGCCGTCCTTGGCAACGTGGACGGGGTCGGTCACGACCAGGTCGACGTCGCGGCCCATACCGGAACCGGAGTACCAGCGGGACGACGGGATCTGGTTGTTCACGCGAACGGCGATGACATTCTGCTCGCCCACCTTGAGATAGGGCGTGAGATCGAAGGAGAAGGGCGTGTAACCGTACGGATGGCTGCCCAGCTCCTGGCCGTTGATGTAGACGGTCGCGTCCATGTAGACACCGTCGAAGTCGATGCGGACCTGCTTGCCGGCAAGGTCGTTGCCCACCTCGAAGGATTTGCGGTACCAGCCGATACCGCCCGGCTTGTAGGCGCTCTCCGCCTCGCCGGTCTTGGTGTAATCCTGGTCGATGCTGTAATCATGCGGCAGGTCGACGACATCCCACGAGGAATCGTCGAACGCCTCGGTGTTTACACCCGAGACCTCGCCCAACTTGAACTTCCAGTTCTCGTTGAACCCCTGCACGCGCTGAGCCGGATCGGTCACGCTGTTGATGTAGACGACCTCGGGCTTGGAACTCATCTGCGTCGTCGACTGCGAACGCAGCGAGGGACCCAGCCCCGCCGCGACCGCCGACACCGCAGGAGCACCAAGCGCCAAAGCGCCCACCAGCGCCGCGCACAGCACGCGCTTCGCACGCGTACGGTGCGCCCCCTTCCTGGGGCGGCTTTGGGTGTGCAATGTACTCATGCAACCTCCTTCTATCGTCGACCCGATGTCGACGCATAGCTTCGCCATATATGAGGTACAGCATGTCAGTTTTATACCGTCCGCTTCCCGGCGGAGCCGCCAGCGTGCGCCATCGAACGGTGAACGGTTATGCGGGGCAAGATTGGCATTACACACAAAATACCAGTTAGATTATGGTGAGCACAGCGGCAATCAAAGCTGGCTGCGCGCGGCATCCTTCCCTTCGTAACCAATATATATCGTGGATGCCCCTCCCGCCCACCAGCGCTCCGCTGCGCTATAGTGAATCGCTACCATTGCAAGGGGAAGGCTCACCATGTATATATCCGATATCTTCGAAACGGCGCAGCGGCTCCGCAGGCTCCCCGTCTCGTTCGAGATGTTTCCGCCCAAAGGCGAGCTCACGCTCGAGCGAGCTCGAGAAGTCGCCGCCTCCTTCGCGCCCCTGGGGCCCGACTTCATCAGCGTCACCTATTCGGCTGGAGGATCGGGCAACAACGCCGCCACCACGCAGATCGCCCAGATGATCGATACGGAACTCGCTATCCCCTCGGTCGCCCACCTCACCTGCATCTCGCTCAAGCGCGCGGACCTCGCCGCGAAGATCGACGAGATGCGCGCGGCGGGTGTGGAAAACGTGCTCGCGCTGCGCGGGGATGTCCCCGAAGGAGCCCCGACCGGCCCGGGCTGCGCCGATTTCCGCTATGCGAAGGACATCATCCCGCCGCTCGTCGAGGCGGGCTTTTGCGTCGGCGCGGCGGCGTATCCGGAAGGCCACCTGGAATGCGACGACCTCGCGCGCTCCATGCGCCATCTCAAGCAAAAGCAGGATGCGGGAGCGAGCTTCTTCGTGACGCAGCTCTTTTTCGACAACGATTACTTCTATCGCTTCCGCGAGCTTGCGGACTCCGCGGGCATCACCGTCCCCATCACCGCCGGAATCATGCCCTTCATGGGAAAGCAGCAGATCAGCCGCATGGTGTTCATGTGCGGCGCCTCGCTTCCCTCTCCCGTTATCAAACTGCTCGCGCGTTTTGAAGACGATCCGGACAGCCTGCGTGCCGCCGGCATCGAATATGCGTGCCGCCAGCTTGAGGACCTCGCCGACCACGGCGTGGACGGCCTGCACATCTACACCATGAACCGACCGAGCGTCGCCCGTGCCGCTATGAGTGCCCTTCGTCAAGAGACCCGCTAGCCGTGGATACGCAAACCGAGGCCACGTCGTCGAACATGCGCGAACTCCCCGGCGCGCTTGCGGGGCCGCGCGTCGTCACGCTTGGAGGCACGGAGGATCCCCTCGCGATTGACCGCAATGAAATGCTGCGATATCTGGGGCATACGGGACAGAACATCGAAGACGACCTGGCGTGCAGGATCGAGCGGGTCGCACGCGACGTCGAAGCCCATGGACGGGCGCGAGGCGTCTTCGCGACGTTTCCCGTAGACGCCTCCACCCTTGACGACGAGGGGAAGGCGTGTATTCGCCTCACGGGAACGGTCGCAACCCTCAAGGGGCGTGACATCTACCGCCACCTCAAGGACGCACGCTGGTGCACGGTGCTCGCATGCACGCTCGGCATGGACAACGAGCGGCGCCTGCGCGCGCTCGGCGCACAAAGCCCGTTGGATGCCGCAATCTACGATGCAGCGTCCTCCGCGCTCATCGAGTCCGCCGTCGGACATCTCGACTCCATGGTGCAGGACGCGGCATCCGCCGCCGGCCTTTCATGCAACTGGCGCTTCTCGTGCGGATATGGCGATTGCCCGCTCGAGGCGCAGGGGCGGCTCCTCGCATCCCTTGACGCCACCCGACGCATCGGGCTCACCGTCACACCCACCAACCTCATGGTGCCCAGTAAATCCGTAAGCGCCATGATCGGCGTTTTTGAGGGGCCGCCCCGTGCCGCCGATGCGCCGGCGCGATGCGCCATCTGCCGCATGCGCGCCTCCTGCTCCATGCGCAAACGCGGCACCACCTGTTAGGATGAAAGACCATCCAACGACAAGGAGACTCATGGACACCTTGCTGCACAAAGCCATCAGCGGAGACTGTCACCTGCTATTCGACGGCGGCATGGGAACCATGCTCCAAGCCGCCGGACTAGCTGCCGGAGAACTTCCCGAACTGCTCTGCCTCACGAACCCCGAGCACATCGAGGCCATCCATCGCGCGTACGTCGAGGCAGGCAGCGATGTCATCACCACCAACACCTTTGGGGCGAACCGATTGAAGCTCGATGGCCGTGCCACGGTCGACGAGGTCTACGCTGCCGCCGTTTCGTGCGCTCGTGCTGCCGGCGCTCACCTGGTCGCCGCCGATATCGGTCCGCTCGGCGCGCTCTTGCGCCCTTTGGGCACGCTCAGCTTCGATGAGGCATACGACGCATTCGCCGAGCAGGCTCGAGCTGCTTCGGACGCCGGCGCCGACCTCTTCATCATCGAGACGATGACCGACGTACTCGAGGTCAAGGCCGCCATCCTTGCCTGCCGCGAAAACACCGGGCTTCCCATCTTCGTGACGATGACCTTTGAGGCGGATGGCCGTACGTTCCTGGGCACCTCCCCAGAAGTCGCCGCCGTCACCCTCGATGCCCTTGGGGTCGACGCGCTGGGCATCAACTGCTCCCAAGGGCCGCACGAGCTGCGCGCACTTGCCCAGCGCATGCTCGCCGTCACGGAAAAGCCGCTGATTGTCCAGGCGAATGCGGGTCTTCCCCATGTCGAACACGACTGCACCGTCTTTGACATCGGGCCCGAGGAGTACGCCGCGGCAGTTCGTGGCATGGTGGACGACGGCATTGGTATTCTCGGAGGATGCTGTGGCACCGATCCCCGTCACATCGCCCTCATCGCCGATGTGCTGCGGGGGCGCACCCCGCGCAAGCGAGAGGTGCCCCAGGCGTTCACCGTCACGAGCGCCCAAGCACTCATCTCGCTTCCCACCGAAAGCCGAGCCATCGCCGTCATCGGCGAACGTATCAATCCCACGGGCAAGAAGCGGCTCAAGGAGGCGCTCCGCACTCGAGATTTCGACTATCTCGTAAGCGAGGGCATCGCGCAGCAGGAGCAGGGGGCCGATATCCTCGACGTCAACGTGGGACTCCCCGATATCGACGAGGTCGATGCCTTACAGGTCGCCGGTGAACGCCTCTCGGGGGCCGTCACACTGCCGCTCCAGTTCGACTCCACCGTCCCCGCCGCGCTCGAGGCCGCCGTCCGGCGGTACCCCGGCAAGCCGATCATCAATTCCGTCAACGGCAAGCAAGAGGTCCTGGACGAGATTTTGCCCATCGCCGCGCGATACGGAGCCAACGTCATTGGCCTCACGCTCGACGAGGCGGGCATCCCCACCACCGCCGAGCAGCGGTTCGAAATCGCCACGCGCATCGTGGGAGAAGCCGAGCGACACGGCATCCCGCGCACGCGCCTCCTCATCGACTGCCTCGCCATGACCGTCTCGACCGATCAGCGTCAAGCGCTCGAGACGCTCCGTGCCATCTCGATGGTCAAGGAACGCCTGGGGGGTCAAGTGCACGCTCGGCGTGTCGAACGTCAGCTTTGGACTGCCGCAGCGGCCCCTGCTCAACGGCGCGTTCCTCGCCGCTGCCCTCGGAGCCGGACTGGACACCCCGATCCTCAACCCCGGCTCGGATCGCTACATGGACGCCGTGCGCACCTTCCGCGTCCTCAATGGCGAGGATGCCGGCGCACGCGATTACATCGAGCGCTACGCGGGATGGCGCGATCCATACGCGAAGTCCGACGACAAGGCCATCCGTTTGCCGGACGCTACCGCCTCCACACGCGTCGATGGGAATGCGCCGAGCGCGCCTTCCCCGAACTCCGAGCGGTCAATCGGCCATTTCGTGCTCACCGGGCGCAAACGCGAGACGGCCGAGCTCACACGCGAACTGCTGAACACCCTCCCCCCGCTCGACCTCATCGATGCTCACCTTATCCCCGCCCTTGACGAAGTTGGGACGCGCTTCGATCGAGGAGAGCTGTTCTTGCCGCAGCTCATGGCCTCGGCGGAAGCGGCGCGTGCGGGCTTTGACATCATACGGG
Organism: uncultured Collinsella sp.; assembly: GCF_959026545.1. NCBI lineage: Bacteria > Bacillati > Actinomycetota > Coriobacteriia > Coriobacteriales > Coriobacteriaceae > Collinsella > uncultured Collinsella sp. Next base: position 44,434 of record NZ_CAUFLV010000002.1, on the reverse strand, counting down.
AGCAGATGCCCGCCAGTAAGGAGCTCGACAAGGGAACGATCTGCGTGGCCACCGTTGAGGGCGATATCCATGACATCGGCAAGAACATCGTCAAAATGCTGCTCGACAACTACGGATACACGGTGATCGACCTCGGACGCGACGTAAAGCCGCAGGCCGTGCTCGATGCGGTGCGCGAACACGGCATTAAACTCGTGGGCCTGTCCGCACTGATGACCACGACCGTCCCCAATATGGCGAAAACCATCGACCTGTTGCACCGCGAGGCCCCAGGAACGCTCGTCATGGTGGGCGGAGCCGTGCTCACGCCCGAATATGCAGAGCAGATCGGCGCCGATTTCTATGCCAAAGACGCCGCGGAGTCCGCACGCATCGCCGCAAAAGTCTTCGGCTAACGCAATCCAGCTTGGAAGTTGAGGTTTTTCGTATCGTTTTCCGGTTTTGCCAAGTAGAGCTCGGTTTTTCCCAACAAACACGCAGGTACATGTTGGGGATTTGGGGCTGCTACCTGACAAAACCCGAAATGAATACGAAAAACCTCAACATCTTTGTCGAATCAACGCCGCAATCGACCTAAGCGGACAAAAGCGCGGACGGGCCGGTCCTAAGACCCCGTCCGCGCTTGACTTCACCTGCGCATCAACCGAGATTACCTCGACGCTTCGCTAGTTCTTGAGCGAATTCATGGGTGCCGGGAAACGGCCGCCGCGATGGGCGAACACCGTGCCGGCATGGCTGTTGACCGGCATGATGGGAGCCCGACCGAACAGGCCGCCGTAATCGACCGACTCGCCGACGCCCTTTCCGATAGCGGGGATGATGCGGACGGCGGTGGTCTTGTTGTTGATGACGCCGATGGCCATCTCGTCAGCGATGATGCCCGCGATGGTCTCGACATCGGTGTCGCCAGGAACGGCGATCATATCGAGGCCCACAGAGCACACGCAGGTCATGGCCTCGAGCTTCTCGAGGGAGAGCGCACCAGCCTCCGCTGCCTCGATCATGCCGGCGTCCTCGGAGACGGGGATGAAGGCACCAGACAGGCCACCCACCGAGGAGCTCGCCATAACGCCGCCTTTCTTAACGCAGTCGTTGAGCAGTGCGAGTGCCGCCGTGGTGCCGGGGCCTCCGCACTGGCCGACACCAATGATCTCGAGGATGCGGGCAACGGAGTCGCCGATGGCGGGTGTGGGGGCAAGCGAGAGGTCGACGATGCCCTTGTCGACGCCCAGACGGCGAGCGGCCTCGCGGCTCATGAGCTCGCCAGCGCGCGTAATCTTAAAGGCGGTCTGCTTGATGCGCTCCGCGACCTGCATCATATCGGCGTCCTCGGGCAGCTCCTCGAGGGCGGCTGCCATGACGCCGGGGCCGGATACGCCCACGTTGATGACGGCGTCAGCTTCGCCGGAACCATGCACGGCACCCGCCATAAAGGGCGAGTCCTCGACCATATTGGCAAAGCAGACGAACTTGGACGCGCCCACGCACTCGCGATCGGCGGTGAGCTTGGCGGCATCGATGATCGTCTGGGCCGCCATGAGCACCGCATCCATGTTGATGCCAGCGCGCAGGGTGGCGACGTTCACGCTGGAGCACACGCGGCTCGTCTCAGCAAGCGCACGCGGAACGCAGCTGATGAGACGGCGGTCGGCGTTGCCAATGCCCTTGTGGACGAGCGCCGAATAACCGCCGAGGTAATCGATGCCAAGGGATTCGGCGGCGCGGTCGAGGGCATACGCGAGGGGCACAAGATCTTCATCGGGGCACGCCGACGCGATCTGGGCGACCGGGGTCACCGAAACGCGCTTGTTCACGATGGGGATACCGTACTCACGCTCAAGGCTCTCTGCCGTTTCGACAAGATGCTCCGCCGTGCGGGTAACGTGGTCGTACACCTTGGTGCACATGCGATCCAGATTCTCGTCGGCGCAGCCCATGAGCGATATGCCCATGGTGATCGTGCGAATGTCCAAATTGTGCTCTGAGACCATACCGCGTGTCTCGGCGATCTCCTGGGGCGTAATGGACATGGCGGTCTCCTTTGCGGATCGTACGTTCATGTTTTGCGTTCTCTCTATTTTAGCGCGCGCGCTTTCCCACCTGCGCACCGGAACAAGTGGAAACACAAGAAGCAACGAGATTGCCGCGCGCCAAAATCAAAACCGCACACGCGGACCATGTAGTCGGGTATTCTCGCTCGCCTCGAAATCGTATTTTAAATGCTCACCCACGTGGTCTTCATATGCAAACAGCTTGTCGGACGAGGCTGGGTGCGGTATCGTTGACCTGCAAAAACCGCTCCCGCAGAAAGCGAGTAGATACATGGCACTCACCGGCAAGCAGGTCCGTCAGCTTCGCGCCCTCGCCCATCACCTCAACCCCGTCGTCCTCATCGGTAAAGCCGACGTAACCGACGCGATCGCCAAGCAGGCCGAAGAGGCCCTCGAGGCGCACGAGCTCATCAAGTGCGCCGTCCAAGATGGCAGCCTACTCTCCTGCCGCGAGGCGGCCGACCAACTCGCCGAGCGCACGGGCTCCGAAGTCGTCCAGGTGATCGGTCATCGCTTTGCCCTGTACCGCGTCAGCAGCCGCAAGGACATCGAGCACATCACACTCGATTAATTACTCGATTACCTGCTCGATCAACTCAAGGGGCGGCCAGCGGGTCGCCCCTTTTTGCACGAGTTCGCTCTGCAGTGGACCCTGGTGACGCTAAGCCAAGAGTTCCACCTCTCTATCACCGTGAATTATCGCCTCGTACGCCATTTGCGTTTCCCTCTCGGGCAGGGAGTGCAGCTCCTGTTCCAGCACATGCACGTGGCTGTTGTACAGTTCGACCACCTCGCGACGACGCCCGCCCTTGTCGTATATGTGCATCGCGGCACGGATGACGTCCTCCCGCAGCGGGGCTTGGCGCAAAGCAGCATCGATAAGCCATGACGCGACGGGCAGATCATCCAGCTCCAGCGCCACATGCGCGCCGCGCATCATGCAGTCCACGAACTTGGTTTGGTACAGGCGCCGCTGCCGCACATAGAATGAGGTATCTCCAAAGTTCGGGACGTACAAGGGGCCGGTATAAAGCTCATCCAGCCGCAAACACGCCTCGATGAGCTGCCTGCCCGTCGTCCTCGCGCGGCCGAGAAGAATGTCCCTGGCAAGAGCATCGAAACGCATCGTATCCGAAACCACATACTCCGTGTTGATGGCAACCCCCTCGCCTTGCGTCAGCACATATTGGGGGCCATCGTCACTTTGGCCAAAAGCCGACCGCAACGACGAAAGGCCGGCGTACAGCGTCTCACGCGCATGAAGATAGTCTTTGTCGGGCCACACCTCCTCTCCGATCTCCTTGCGCCCCACAAAGGCCCCCGCAGCCAAGACGAGGCGGGCGGCAATGATGCACGCCCTCCTGCGTCGCCAGATTGCGTCGGTCGCCACATGGCCACCGCGCTCAACTTGGAATCCTCCAAAGAGCCTCACATTCACCTGGCCTAACAGCAGATCCGCATCGTCTGAGCCCTCCCAAGGCGCTTCGCCTTCCCGCGGCGCGGGCTCCGAATCCATTCCGGCGGCCATCGCATAATCGCCGGGGAGCACCCGGGTGATCAGCCCCACCTTATCGCCCAGCACGGCGACCGCCTGACGGGCGAACGCGGTGAAGCCCTTGGTGAGCAGCATCTTCTTGTTCAGCGAGCACCATGCGCTGAGCTCCGACGATCTATGGGCCGCAGCGAGTCTCAACGCAGCCGTCCAAGCCTCGGCCGGTGTCTGCGCCGGTTCTGCAAGATCAAGCAGGTCCGCTTCGCCATCAAGTGCCATACGGGGTGTGTCGGCGAGATGCGCACAGCATTCGAGCATGCGAGCCCATGCCATCACCACACGCTGGTCCTCAGTTGCCAATTTGAGCACCTGATGTGCGCGAAACAGGGCGTTGGAGCATTGCCCGAGAACAAGGGCCTGCCAACCCTCTCCCACCAGGCAGAACAATTGCGTCGCAAGATCCGAGGTGCGAACGGAAAGCGTGCCGGCATCGATGAACGCGCGCTCATCGGCAACGGGAAGACCGGAGAATAATCTGCACGTCGCGGCAACCATGCGAATATGCGTGGCTATGGGCGCTACCTTGCGCTCCAAAAGCCTCGTCGCCATCCTTTGCATGTTCGCATCCATCGCTCGGACATCGCCCATATCCCCACACATCGCATCGACGAGTGCACGATCGCACGCAAGCAGCACCCGAGGAATGGATACTCCTTCGCCGGACAGCTCAGTAAAGCCCTGTATGTGACTTTCGAGCGTGACGTCCCCAGATCCACCGATGAGCTCCGCATATATCCTGGCATGAAGCTCTAGATCTTGGGATGCGACGGTCGCATGCCCCTGCGTGAACGCGGCGTCGATCTCGGGCAGGCCGATGCCCCTACAATCCTGCCACATGTTGCACAAGGCACGTGCTTGCGCCCATGACTCCGGCGCAACCTCCCCTTTGATCTCGTTCCTCCTGCGCCTGAGCTCACTGCCCAATGCACGGGCGAGACGAAATTCCCCGCTCATCAATGCCGAGAGATACAGCGCCAGCACGCCTCCCACTGGCGTCGACGCCGCGGAGACATCCCCCATCGACTCCATCATGTCGCGCACGAACGCCACATTGCCGCTCAACGCAAACGAAGTCGGGTGCTCCGTCAGGACCCCCAGTGCATCCTCGGTATGTTCGAGCATGCCCGCGATGCGCACGGCACGGTCGACGTTGTCCGCCGCCATGAGGATCTTGATGGCACGCACCGCGAAAAGTGGGCGTGCGCGCGTCATCTGACAACATAGCTCGCCCATTGCCTTGCTTCCCTGCACCAGACAGCGATACGTCCCCTGCTCAACATCCACTCCGAACAACGGGTATTCGCGCGCGATGCGCGACCAGCTCTGCACGCGCACACGCATGCCGATGCGCTCGAAGTCGCGGAGCGATCCCGCGCCCGTCAATACGAGCAGGCAAGCCGTTCGGTACAGGGAATCCCTTCCGCGACGCATCTCCTCGAGCGCGCCCCGGTACAACGCCGCGGCTGCGCGAGAAAACGCCTCCAAGCTCAGCTGCCGACCGTCGACAATGCCGAGCATCGCGACGAGCGCGGGTATCCCCTGGGTCAAATCGTACACGTCGAGCTCACCGGAGATTCCGAGCATCCGCGTCCAATCCGAGTATTCGCGCGGACGGACCACGAGGGCCTGAGGCGTGACTTTATAGGCATCGCCCATACCGTTCGCGAATGCGCGATTGCCAGGAAGGCACGCCAGCAAGAATTCGAAGCCCCTCCGATGAAGCGAGCGCATCCTTCCCGCAACTCCTTCGAGTGCCGCGCCGTGGAGCGTTGGAAGGTTGTCGATTGCAACCAGCGGGCGCATGCGGGCATCAAGATGCATCTCCAACTCTCCCAGCAGCCCATACAGCTCCTCGCCATCCATCCCCGCCGCATCGATCATGCGTGCGACGCCGCGACTGGAGTCCCGTTGGACCTCCGCCACGCGCTGGCAAAGCAGGGTCGTCTTTCCAAACCCGTCGGGCGCTATCACAATGGTCGCACTGACCTCGTTCGTGCGCAGCTTAATGTCCCTCAAGATGCGAGCACGATGGACGGCTCTCCTCAGCGTTGGAACTGACACCCCCTCTTGGGCTCCACCCGTCTCACCCTCTGGTGCCTTCTGCTCGGTTTCGACCAAATCGCACGTCTTTACCTGTGCCATATCCGCTCTCCTTTTTCCGATACCGCTCGTCTACAACGGTACGAAACGTCGATGGCACAACGTCAGGTATATGTCTGATCGCTTGGCATTGCGTCAGATGCGTGTCAGGTTTTCCGCAATTCCAGGCCAACCTCCCGTTCTGTATGAATTGTGGCTATATTTCTATCTTTGCGCATACTTTCTGCATTTCATATCGCTGTAGGCGCACTTTACGTACCCCCTATTCATTTTCGAAGATACCTACAATTCCGTCAGTGTTGAAAGAAGGCGGACAGACGGCAGATTATTGTCGGGTCGCCGTAAGGTTGGAGCATCTCGGCGTATCCCTCATGTGGATAACTCCGCATGCAGCAAAGCCCGCGTCGCCATGAACGGCGACGACTCGATGCGCAATGACAGGAAGGGACGCCCCTCGCCGCACTTCTGTAATCCCTATGCGAAAGGCCGAAACGTAAAGCGCAGTTTACGTTTCGCTTTTTTGCGCGGGCATGCTCGTAGCATGAATGAGAGCTCGCAACATACCCTGGGCAGGAACATCTGCGCCATTCGCAAAGATCTCGGCCTGTCAAAGGTCGATTTCAGCTTGCAGCTCGGCATCAGCCGGGTCACGCTCGACCTTATCGAACAGGGACGCGATAACCTCAAGCTCTCGACACTCGACCGACTCGCCTTCGCCCTCGGCAAAGAACCCTGGGAGTTGCTCCGGTAGCCAAACCCTGGTGCAACAAAGCCGCTTCGATCCCGATGGGAAAGTCACCTACAGGCGTTCCTCCAACACACCTGTGCGATACGCCTCAAGCAGGGCGCGCAGGTCGGCGATCTGTTCGCGAATTTGCACGCCGGTATCGGTGTCGCTCACCATACGACGACGTTCGGCGACATCGAACCGATCGGTCTCGCTCACGATATCGGCGTTACGTGTGAGCACCGCCTCAACGCTCTCGAATGCCTGATGCGCCTTGAGGCGGCACCCGCGTGAGCTCGAGATCAGGGTGTACCCCGCAATCCCCGTCTTAGGATGATATACGCTGCAAAACCCTCCATCGATCACCAAGAGGCGTCCGTGCGCACGGATGGGCTGCTCGCCCTCGGAGGTGTGCACGGGCGTATGCCCATTTATGATGTGTCCCGTTCCGGATGCCAAGCCGAACTCCGCCATGATGGCGTCACAGGCGCCCTCGTCGCGCGTCAGCTCAAAATACGGATCCATGGGTTCTTGCCAGCAGGAAGGGTCATCGATATACGTGCGCTCGAACGTCTTGACCAGGCGCCCGCTCGCAGGGGATTTCATGCCAATCCACAGGTACCACATCCAATCCAGGGCATCCTGGTCGTGCGTACGCCATGCGCGACGGGCAATCTCATCGCAGAAGTCCAGGTAGTCACGACCGCTCCGCCACGTGCCCAGGCAGTTCATGCTCGAAAACGTTCCATCCTCGTTCATGGGAACGCACCCGTGGAAGAGCAGGTTGCGATTATGCGCCAGATACATGGATCCGTGGCTGTACAAGATGTTGACGTGGCGATGCAGGTGATCCGCGGTGGTGAACTCCGCCACCAGGCGGTCTACAATGTGCTGCTCGTCCTCGCTCAACTCATAGGGGCGCTCTGGGTCGAACGTGGGGAAATCGCACGTCGCGAGCGCGTAATCCCGACCATCCGCCAGTCGGACCGTACCCGCCTCCAAATCAATGCGCTCCAACAGCAACCGATCGTGCATGTCAAAGCAGGCATGACGCATGATGATCTGGCCTTCGAGCTTGAAAAGCAGGACGTTCACGGCCTTCATGAGTGGCGTGAGCGTCGTCGCCAATCCCGACACGCCCTCGGGAACCGGACGGTACGTACGCTCCGCGAACGCGACGAGCTCGCGCAGGGAGATGCCGTAATCGTTCTCGAGAATCTCGTAGTTCCCATAGCGCAGGTTATTCCTCAGCACCGTGACGATGCAGGCGGGCTGGCCCGCTGCGGCACCCATCCATAGCAGGTCGTGGTTACCCCATTGGATGTCGAAGGAGTGGTAGCTCGAAAGCCGGTCCATGATCTTCGAGGCCCCGCCGCCGCGGTCAAAGATGTCGCCCACCAGATGCAGATGATCGATAACCAGGCGCTTGATCAGGTCGGAAAGCGAGCAGATAAAGTCCTCACCCGCATCGGTCTCGAAGATCGAATCGATGATGCGCTCGTGATAGCGGACGCGGTAGTTGTTCTCGTCCGGGTGCGTGTGCAGCAGTTCGTCGATAATGTAGGCGTAATCGTGGGGAATCGCCTTGCGCACCTTGGATCGCGTGTACCGGCTGGAAAGCGAGCGCGTCACCACCAGCAGGCGGTCGAGGGTGGTCTTGTACCAGCTCGGCGAATCGAGGTGCATGCGATGCGCAAGCTCGAGCTTCTCGTGCGGATAGTAAATGAGCGTGCAGAGGTCCGCCTTCTCCTCCTCGGCGAGCGTGTCGCCGAAGATGTCGTCGACGTGCTCCCGTACCACGCCCGAGCAGTTGTTCAGGATGTGCAGGAACGCCTCGTACTCGCCGTGCAGGTCGCTCATGAAATGCTCGGTGCCCTTGGGCAGGTTGAGGATTGCCTGCAGGTTGATGATCTCAGTGAAGACGGACTGCTGCGTGGGGAATTGCTGGGAAAGAAGACGCAAGTACTTGAGGGATTGGTCGGTCCGACCGAACGAATTCACGGTTATTCCTTCCCGCTGGCTGGCAGAGCGTTCACGCCCAGCTTAGCACGGGACGCCGCGGATTCACGATTTGTCGACGTTGCGAGCGAGCTTCTCGGCCACGCGGTCCACGCCCTCGCAGGCGGGGCAAGCCGCGTGCCCAGACGAGGAGCAGCTGGAGCATGACCCGCTGCACGATCCCGCGCTCGCGCAATCAGCGCACGTCCCCTTTTTGCGAATACGACGCACGACCGCGATGAACGCCACCGCGACCAACGTGAGAATCACAAAGTCGATAGCCGACATACAACTCCTTTTTCTAAAGACAAACCCATCATGCCCGAAATCGGACGTTTTTGTAACGAAATCCGAAGGCTCCTACGTACAGGCCCATTTTGCGCACTTGCCAACTGGGGTTTTGTTGGCAAAAACAGGGGTCTACTCGAGCTGTCAAAAAACTCGTTACAAAAACGCCGTATTTGCGGCAAGCGGATGCCCGAGCATGCAAGCATGTCCGTCGAGCACCGCGTCGAAACGAGCCGCGAGCCCGCACAGGCAGCCGGATTGCATCCCAACCATCACGGTGGATAGCTGCACATTCGACCCAGCTGCCAAAAAGGGGCTAAGCCTTTGTGGCGCAGGCGCATCCTATGCCCGCGTCATCCCACGCATACGAGGGCATGGGGCGCACGAGCTGGAACACAATCGCCACAGCGAATGCGACGGCGACGATGGTCCACACGCCGACCACGCCGGTCGCCGCTAGGTAGAACTGGTTGATCATGAGGCCGACCACCCAGGCGAAGCCGCACTCATACCCGAGTGCGATGGCGGTCCACTTTGCGGAGTTCATCTGGGCACGGATGGTACCCATGGCGGCAAAGCACGGAGCGCACAGCAGGTTGAACGCGCCGAACGCGGCAATGGCGCCCGCGCTGGGGAAGAGCGCCGCGAACGCGGACCACAGGCTCGGGTCGGTCTCGGTGGCGTCGGTCAGGTGCAGCAGCGACGCGGCGGTGGCCATGACGTTCTCCTTGGCAACGAGACCCGTGACGGACATTGCCGTGGCCTGCCAGGTATCGAAGCCGAGCGGGGCGAAGATCCAGCTCACCGCACCCGCAACCATGGCGAACAGTGAGTGGTCCGTGAACTCCTCGGGGATTCCCGCCATGGCGGGCAGGTAGCCGAAGGCGCCGTCGAACAAGCCGAAGTTGGACAGGAACCACACCACGATGGTGGAGGCGAAGATGATCGTGAAGGCCTTCTTGACGTAGGCGCTCACGCGCTCCCACACATGCAAAGCCCAGCTGCGCGCACTCGGCATGTGGTAGCTCGGCAGCTCCATGACGAAGGGCGTGGGACGACCGGCGAACAGACGCGTCTTCTTGAGCATGATGCCGGAGACGATGACCGCTACAACACCGAGGAAGTAGAAGAGCGGCGCGATCCACGTGGACTCGGCGTCGCCGATGAGCGCGCCCATGACGAGCGCAATCACGGGCAGCTTGGCGCCGCACGGGATGAACGTCGTGGTCATGACCGTCATGCGGCGGTCCTTCTCGTTCTCGATCGTCTTGGTGGCGAGCACGCCGGGCACGCCGCAGCCGGTGGACACCAGCATGGGGATGAACGACTTACCCGAGAGGCCGAAACGGCGGAACACGCGGTCCATCACGAACGCGACGCGAGCCATGTAGCCGCAGTCCTCGAGGAAGGACAGGAGCACGAACAGGACGAACATCTGCGGGATGAAGCCGAGCACGGCGCCCACGCCGGCCACGATGCCGTCGCAAACCAGGGAGATGACCATGTCGGATGCGCCGGCGGCCGTGAGCCAGCCCTCGAACAGGGCGGGCACGCTCGGCATAGCGGCACCGAGCAGCTCCCAACCATCGCCGAAGAGGCTGTCGTTCACCCAGTCGGTCATGGCGGTGCCGAACGTGGAAATTGCCAGGTAATACACGCCGAACATGATCAGGGCGAAGATGGGCAGGCCGAGCCAGCGATTCGTGACGATGCGGTCGATCTTCTCCGAGGTGCTCATGCGTGCCGGAGCGCGATGCAGGCACGCATCCACGATATGCGCGATCACGGCGTAGCGCTCGCCGGTAATGATGGACTCGGCGTCATCGTCGCAGTCGCGCTCGCACGCGGCCACAAGCTCCTCGATCCGCTTGACGGACGCCTGCGGCAGGGAGAGCTCCGCCAAGATCTCGGCGTCGCGCTCGAACAACTTGACCGCGTAGTAGCGGCGCTTGCCAACCTCGACCGACGCGGGAATCTGCGCCTCAATCCGCTCGAGAACGCCCTCGATCGCGGCGTCGAAGGCATGTCGGCATGCGGTGGCCTCCGACGTCCCGCATCTCGCCGTGGCGGCCTTGCGGGCGGCGGCGATGAGCTCGTCCACCCCCCTGTTCTTGAGTGCGGAGATCATGACGACCGGGCAACCCAGGCTCTTCTCGAGGGCGGAGACATCGATCCGGTCACCGCTCTTCTCCACGAGGTCAGCCATGTTGAGGGCCACGACCACGGGCAGCCCCGTCTCGATGACCTGGAGCGCGAGATACAGGTTGCGCTCAAGGTTCGTCGCGTCGATCACCTGGATGACCACGTCGGGTTCGCCGCTCATAAGGTAGTCGCGGCTCACGCGCTCCTCGGGGCTATACGGGGACAGCGAGTAGATGCCGGGGAGGTCGGTGATGATCACGCCCTTGTCGCGCGACAGGGGTGCTTCCTTCTTCTCAACCGTGACACCCGGCCAGTTGCCCACGTACCCGTTGGCACCGGTGATGAGGTTGAATAGGGTGGTCTTGCCGCAGTTGGGGTTGCCGGCAAGCGCGATATGCAGTGTTGGATTCGCCATGCGATCCTTCTTCTCTCTTGGCTTTGAAACGTATTCGTTGCTGAGTTCGCCCAGGTGAGGACGGGAGCGATTTCACGAGATGCTGATCGGTTGCGACTCAATGCACCTTTTGGAAATGTCCCCGTTTCCCTCTCACTTGTTAGATATGGCTAACTCTACCGATATGACAATGCGCATCCGGCGCATCAGACGACCTCGACGATCGCGGCCTCCTCTTTGCGGATGGACAGCTCGTAGCCGCGCACGGTGATCTCCACCGGATCGCCCAGCGGAGCGACCTTCACGACCTTGAACGGCGTGCCCTTGATGAGCCCCAGGTCCATAAGGTGACGGCGAAGGGCACCGTCGCCGTGGAGCTTAACCACCGTGGCACTATCCCCCACCTCTACTTCTGCCAGCGTTTTCATACTTCCCCCTTTCTGCAGATCTTGAACATCCCGGGCGTAGGCGGTCTCGTCATACCGATCGAACGCACAGAGGTCTCGGGCGTACCCGTGAGCACAGACGCACCGGTGTGCCCGACTCCGTTGCACGATGCAAGCCTCACACGCGCGGCTAGGCCGCCATGATGTGCTGTGCAACCTTGGCGTCAATGCCAAACCGTGCCCCCTTAACGAGGACGATGATGTTCGACCCCGATGATGAGACGACATGCACCTCGGCTCCATCGACGAAGCCGATCTCCTGCAGGTGGCGCTTCATGTCCTCGTTGCCGCGAACCCGGCATACAGTGACCGTCTCACCAGCTCGTACCAGCGACAACGGCAAAGTCTGACCAATCTTCTGCATGACGAAGCACCTCCATTGGAATGTTCACCTAAGTAAACTAACACAACGGAAGCACATTGGCACTAGAAAGTTTGCCATCTGTTACATTTTTGAAATACCTCACTCTTTTGAGGCGTTCAACTGCTCATGCGTCACTTCACACCAGTGCTGCAGGTTGCATCGGAATAACACGCAATCACTTCTCGCGGGCGTTGACGGGCGCGGCACAACGGACCCACATGCCACTTCTCGCCAGAAGTTGAGGTTTTTCGTATTACTTTTGCGAATTGGCACGTACACCCTCATTTGAGTCGATAAAACCGCAGGTCGCGTTGGGACATAATCGATCGCTACTCAGAAGTATGCAAGAACAGTACGAAAAACCTCAACATCATGTGCCAAGCGTGAACAAAAGAGAGGAAAGGAGGGGGCTATCGACCGAGCAGTCCCATAATCCGGCGCTTATGGACGAGGAACGTCTCGCTCACGGCGAATTCGGCGCGGGCGGAGCGGGGACAAGCGATGAGCTCCTCCCCCACGATGGTGGTGGGCACTCCCGCCTGGGGGTTTCCGCGCATCACGTAAATGTGATCTGCCAGCATGATCGCCTCATCGATGTCGTGCGTCACGATAAGAGAAGTCGTGCCCATGCGCTCGGCGACGTCGAGGAACCACGTGTGCATGTCCGCCTTCGTGAAGGCGTCAAGTGCCGAGAACGGCTCGTCGAGCAGCATGAAATTGCGTGAATACTGGTAGGCGCGTAGCAGGGCGGCACGCTGGCGCATCCCGCCCGAGAGCTCACTGGGCCAGCGCATCTGCGTACCTTCAAGCCCAAACGTCTCAAAGAGTCCCGCGACCTGGACACGTGCCTCATCGCGAGGGACACCACGCAGCACCAACGGCAGCGAAACGTTGTCGATAATGCGCTTGTGCTGCAGAAGTAGGTCTTTCTGCAGCATATAGGATAGGTGCCCTGGGCTCCCCGTGATGTCCTCGCCATCGAGCAAGACCCGCCCCGATTGTGGAGAAGAAAGCCCTGCCACCACGTTGAACAGCGTGGTCTTGCCACACCCGGAAGGGCCGAGTAGGCAGGCGATCTGCCCAGATTCGACCGTCATCGAGATGCCCTCAAGGATATCGACACCGTCGAAACCCTTTGACACCCCCTGTATTTCCAAGTGCGCCACTTTAAAATTCACTCCCTCTGAGCAAAGCGCGGCTTTGGGGGGCAGTTTTTCGCTGTTTTTCGAGTATCCTGCATCGTTTGCAGAAGAAACCGCAGGTAACGAATACCAGTAAACCTTCCCCAAAAGCCGCTCTTTGATCTCATGCCCTATCGAAATGCAAGCATCCGCCGATACCGCCGCGCTACGACAAGAACTGGTCTGTCATGCCGGCACCAGGCTCAATCGCATCGGCGAAGCCCTGGTCGCCCACCCACTCGAAGAACGCATCCCAGCGGTCCTGGTCAATCACGCCCCAAGCCTCTGCATCGGCCTGATACTGCTCGGCCAGGTACGTCTGGCTCGCAACGACCAACTCCTTCTCAAGCTCCGGAGCAGCCTTCAGCAGGATCTCGGCCGCACCCTCGGGATCGGCGATGCAATCCTCGTACCCACGGCGGGTCGCATCGACAAAGGCCTGCACCATATCTGCATCCTGCTTGATGACATCATCGTTGGCAATGATCACCGGCGTGTAGTAATCGAAGACCGAGTCGATGTCGGCGAAGGCGAAGTAGTTGGTATCGAGGCCCGCGAGCTTGCACTTCTCGCCCGCCCAGGCCCAATAAATCCAAATCGAGTCAACCTGATCGGTGGAAAGCGCGGTGACCTCGTCGGTCACCGTGGAGGGAATCATCTCGACCTGGCTGAAATCTCCGCCGTCCGTCTCGACGCAGCGCTCGATCACGCCCTGCTCGATGGGCATCTCCCACGTGGCATACGTGTGACCTGCCATCTTGGCGGGGCTCGTGATGCCCTTGTCCTTCATGCTGATGATGCCCGAGGTGTTGTGCTGGATGATCGCAGCGATGGCCGTCACCGGCAGCTTGTCATCGCCGGAAACGTAGGCTGCCATGGTGTCCTGGAAGCTCACACCAAACTCGGCGTCGCCTGCGGCCACGAGCGCATCGGCACCGTTCTCGGGGGCCTGCACGATCTCGACCTCGAGGCCCGCCTCTTTGTAGTAGCCGCGCTCCGCGGCAACGTACACGCCCGTGTGGTTCGTGTTGGGCGTCCAGTCCAGGGCAAAGGTCACCTTGCGAAGGCCGGAGCCCTCTCCCGACGAGGAACCGGATCCTTGGGAGCTACCACCGCCGCAGCCCGCAAGCGCCAAAACGCCGGCAGTGCCTAGAACCGCGGCACCGGCGCCCAACGCCGCCCTGCGTGAAACAATCAGGCTGTTTTCATCTGTAAACATGGAAAACCTCTTTCTAAAAAATCATTGCGATATGGTGTCGATCAGCAAATGGGCAGGAATGACGAAAAATCGCTTCAAAACGAGGGGTATTTTCGACATTCCTACCCCTCTCGTCCACGACGGCAGGCACACCACGGCGACGGGTCCCTTACGGCTCACGCGACAGGCGCTCCCAGGGCATGAGCGCGCGGCGAAGCGCATCCACTACCCACATGAGCACCAAGCTCAGACCGGAAATCAAAAAGATCACCGCGAACATCTTGTCGAACGAATACGCCTTGCGCACCCGCGTCATGTACACGCCCAGACCCGAAAAACCGCCGAGCCACTCGGCAATCACGGCGCCCACGATGGCATACGCCGCCGAGATCTTGAGGCCGCTAAAGAGCTGCGGCAGGGCGGCGGGCAGCTTGACGTGGTGCAGGATCTGCAGGCGCGAGGCGCCCATGGCACGCATGAGGTCGATCTCGTCCGGGTCGACGGAGCGCAACCCCTCCAGCAATCCCACCGTGATGGGAAAGAACGTGGCGACCACGATGAGCACCACCTTGGGCAACATCCCGTAGCCAAACCACAGTACCAACAGCGGTGCGATGGCGACGGTCGGGATGGTCTGAGTGAGCACCACAATGGGGTAGAACGCGCGGTACAGCAGATCGAAGCGATCCATCGCAAGCGCGGCGACAAAGCCGAGCGCGACGCCGGTGGCCAAGCCCATGCCCGCCTCGGCAAGCGAGGTCGCGGCGTGACCCGCGAGCAAGGGCCAGTCATCTACGAGCGCCCGCACCACGCGCACCGGACTCGGCAGCATGAACGGAGGCACCAGGCCTGTCGAGCATGCGAGGTGCCACAGCCCAAGCAGCGCAACGATGGTCAACGGTGCCACAAGCTTCGTGAGCATCGCAGACCGCGTCCGGGACCCCGCCTTGCATTCCAGATGCGCACCATCAGCGACATGAACCTTGTTCATATCCGCACTTCGTGTCGCCGGTGATGCGGAACCATCGCGAACGTCGGTACCCCCGCACGCCTTGGTGCTCGATGTGCCCGCGTCCTTACGCATCGTTCTCGTGGTACTTGGAAATCTTCTCCTCGGTGGTGAGGACGCCCTCCTCGGGTGCGAAGAAAATCTTGACGTAGGTGGCGACCTCGGGCGCGCCCGCCTCGACGCAGATGCGGTTCACGCCCGCGACGACCTCCATGCACAGGTCGTAGTCGCCCTGAATGGTGGTCTCAAAGGGTCCCACATATGCGTCGGGGAACTTGGTCTGAATGTAGGCGATTGCCTCGTCGACGATGCGACACACCTCGTCGTTGCCGCCCACGCGCTGGGGCAGGACCTGGATCGCGACGCTTGCCTCCATAGGCCTTCCTTTCCGGGGTCACAAAAAAGCGGGCCCCTCATCTCCGTAGGGGCCCGCTCGCATCTGTTCACTCGGAGCAAGGCTGCTCAATCCCTACGCCGGCATTACCCGGATCAGGTTGTGGGTCGAAGCGGTGCGGGAAAGGCGACGACGCTGCATATCGCCGATGGACGCGCGGCACCCCGCGATTGACGGGCGAGCGCATCCGCTCCCACGGGCTTCCTCTCAGCCGGCCTCCGCCAGCTCCCCGTTGGTACACAGGTGAGTATAGGACAACAAGGCGCTGAGGGACAGCCAGGACGCGCAATTGAAGACCGCCCTCGCTCGCATATCTCGCCGGCTCGTGCCGAGAGTGGCCTTCAGCTACGAAATCGAGACGATTTCGCGACCGAAGGCCGCATTCGATTGAAGACAGGAAAGACCTCGGAAACCCGGGAGCCCTTTCGGGCAGAAATGGCGACGATGCGCCGCGGCGTGATGAAAACGCTATAGATGCGAGGTAATGATCGTCATGTCGCCCGTGAGCACCAGCTCATCGCAGGCGGAAAGTGCCAGCAGGTGACTACCCTTGACGACTGGCTCGCCATTGATCGAGCCGTCGCCCTCGATGACGCTCACGCAGGTGAAGGGGAAGGGCGTCGCGAACTTCAGCTCACCGTCGACGCGCAGGCGCTCTACGGTGTAGCAGTCGTTGGACACGAGCACCGTTACGCCGTCGACCTCGGGCGCGGTGATCTCGCCGGACTCGGGCGCATCCATGGCGTAGTCGATGACGTCGAGGGACTGCTCGAGGTGCAGAGGACGCAGTTTGCCGTCGTCGCCAGGGCGATCGTAGTCGTACACGCGGTAGGTCACGTCGCTCGACTGCTGCGTCTCGAGGATCACCGTGCCGCCCTTGATGGCGTGCACGCAACCGGGGTCGATCTGGAAGAAGTCGCCGGCGTGGATCGGAATCACGTTGAGCAGCTCATCCCAGCGGCCCTCTTCGACCATCTGGGCGAACTCCTCGCGCGAGCGCGCGTTCTGACCGACGACGATGGTGCCGCCTTCGTCGGCGGACAGGACGTACCAGCACTCCTTCTTGCCGAGGCTGCCATTCTCGTGCTCGCCGGCGTACGCGTCGTCGGGATGCACCTGGATGGACAGGTCGGCGGCGGCGTCGATGATCTTCACGAGCAGCGGAAACACGTCGCCCTCGCAGTTGCCGAACAGCTCGCGGTGGTTGGCCCACAGCCAGGAGAGGGTCTTGCCGGCGGACTCGCCCGTGGCGATGACGTCATCGCCGTTGGGATGCGCGGAGATGGCCCAGCACTCGCCCACGGGGCCATCCGGGATGTCATACCCAAAATCGCTCGCCATGCGGCGTCCGCCCCAGATCTTGCCCTTGAAATCGGGCACGAGCTTGATGATCGAATCCATCGCCTACATCCTCTCCTGCGAATCGACATTCGGATCGAAGGCACGCACGCCCGATCCGACCTCTATTGTACTCACGCCCCACTACGTACGCTGAGAGAATCGACGGCACAGCGCCGCGGGGCCTCCGCACGCACCCCCCCCCAGCGTCACAGGATGGCGGAATCGCGCGAAGCGATGGGGCGCACGCGGCCGATAGGGTCCCGTAGGCCAGGCACCCCCATCATGATGAACCCACGCTTCTCTCGCGTACGTTTTATGTATACCTATTCGGTAGGTATTGATTGATGCCCTGCGGGAACCATGTGAATACGGGCGCGCGAAGGCGCCCACCATCCGAAAGGAGCTCGCATGCCCCGTATCCTCATGATCGTCGGTTCGCTGCGCAAGCAGTCGTTTAACCATCAACTCGCACGTGAGATCGAACGCATTATCGGCGATCGCGCCGAGGTCACTTTCCTCGATTGGGGCGATGTGCCCCTCATGAACCAGGACATCGAGTGGCCAGCCCCGGAGGCGGTGCAACGCGTTCGCGACGCCGTACTCGCCGCCGACGGCCTGTGGTTCTTCTCGCCCGAATACAACTACCAGATTCCGGGAGGGCTCAAGAACCTCCTCGACTGGCTCTCGCGCCCCCTCGACGAGCATGACCGCACCAGCCCGTCCGCCATCAAGGGCAAGCGCGCTGCCATCAGCGGCGTTGGCGGACGAAACGCCACCGCCGGCATGCGCAAGGATCTAGAACGGCTGTTCAGCGCCATGGGTGTTCAAATCATCGGCGGGCCGAGTCTGGGAATCTCCCTCACGCCCGAAGAGTGGAGCAGCGATGTCCTGACGCCGGAACCAGGGACTCTCGGTGCCCTTGGGGCGGCCGTGGACGACTACCTGGCAGCGCTCGAGCGCTAATGCAACAAAAGCGCGTTTTACGGGGGCGCCGCGCGGCCATCTAACTGGCCGCGCGGCGCCATCCGATATCCTTACGGCACCGTGCTCGTGTTAGAAGCAGGGAACCCCGTGTTAGCCCTCGAGTGCTCTGGCGCCCAAGGCGATGGCACCAAGCACGCCCTGGTTGCCGTCGCAGGCGGGCGACACGATATAGGTATCGATATCCGCGAGCTCGGGCGTCGCCAGATACCCATTGATTTGCTCGAGTACCTTGGCGCGCACGCGGGCCATGAGTTTGGGGGCGTGATCGGGCACGCCACCGCCCAACACGATGCGCTGCGGCGAGAGTGTATAGATATACGTGCATATACCTTGGGCGATGTACGTGCTCTCGAGCTCGAGGAATCCTTCATCGTCGGCCATGTCGGACGCCCGCTCCACGCCGTACCGGGCGACCACGGCGGGACCGGCGGCGAGGCCCTCGAAGCAGCTCTCATGACTCGGGCAGTTGCACGCGACGCCCTCATCGCCCGGCACGCGCGCAAGCGCGATATGCCCGGCCTCGGGATGCAGCATGCCGTGGAGCAGATGCCCGCCAACGTACACGCCCGCGCCAATGCCGGTGCCCACCGTGATGTAGATCACGTTGTCGAGGCCCTTGCCCGCACCGTATATGACCTCGCCCAGGCATGCACCGTTCACGTCGGTGTCGTAGCCGCAGGGTACGTTGAGCCCACGGGCCATTTCGCCAAGGAAGTCATAGCCGCGCCAAGCGATCTTAGGCGTTTGCAGGATGTGACCGTAGTCGGGCGATTTGGGATTGACCGCCGTGGGACCAAAGGCAGCGATACCCAGAGCGGCGATCCCCTTATCGGCGAACCACTCGACCATGGCGGGAACCGTCTTCGCTGGCTCCTCGGTGGGAATGCTCGCACGTTCCACGATCGTTCCATCGGCATAGCCGGTCGCCAGCACCATCTTGGTGCCACCCGCCTCGATCGCACCGATCAACTGCTGGTCCATAACGCCCTCCCTCGGGTCGGCTTCATCCGTCACCCCAGTATAAAACTCCAATACCCGTCCATATGGTCAACGGAGGTGATTGGTACCTCATTTGAGGAACAGGCACTAAATTGAGATACGAACATGCGAGCTACCCCAGGCGCAGCCCGACTCCTTATGTCATCTCGGCGCCATCATATACAAATATCGATAATCTGTACCAAAATCAACGTCGGCGAAGACATTTTTGAGAAACAGACGCGATTGAGACTCCCTAAGCGATGCCACGCGATGACGATATTGGACATATTTCCATTATTTGTTCGTCTTCTTTAGAACCACCGGCGCCGAGAGTTCCAACATCGCGCCCCATTGGTACAAATTGTCGTTATTTGTAAGATGGGGAGGCGGCCAACTGGCTGCCTCCCCATCAAGTGCAAGATTTGAACCTCAATTACGTGTCTGTCCCCAAATTGAGGGGCAAGGTCGGGCGCCTCGCGCAGCCGCTCGGTTTTCCAGGTGCCCCAGATCGCTCTGAAAGAGGAGGGCGCACGCCTTGCGTGCGGCGCCCGACGATTGAAGGGCGAGGTGGGGTGCCTGGAAAAGCGAGGCTACTCCAGGCGCAGGCCGACTTCCTTGAGCTGCGCTAGGCTCACCTCGGACGGAGCCGCGGACATGAGGTCGGAGCCGCTGCTGGTCTTGGGGAACGCCATGACGTCGCGAATGGAGTCGGTGCCGGCAAGCAGCATGCACACGCGGTCGAGGCCGAGCGCGAAGCCGCCCATCGGCGGGGCGCCGAACTCGAGGGCCTCCATGAGGAAGCCGAACTGCGCGCGGGCGCGCTCCTCGGTGAAGCCCATAAACTCGAGCATCCTGAGCTGCAGCTCGGAGTCGTGGATGCGCATGCCGCCACCGCCGGCCTCGAAGCCGTCCATGACGAAGTCGTAGGTGCAGGAGCCCATCTTGAGCGGGTCCTCGTCGAGCAGGTGCAGCTCGTCGATGTGGGGCAGCGTGAAGGGCTGGTGCTCCGCCTCGTAGCGCTTGCCCTCCTCGTCCCAATGGAACAGCGGGAAGTTCACGACCCACAGGAAGTCGTGGCCCTCGCGCGGGAGCTCCAGCGCGTCGGCCATGTGACAGCGCATGCCGCCGAGGATCTCGTTTGCCTCGAGGCGCGGGCCGGCGGCGAACATCACCAGGTCGCCGGGCTCGACGTCGCAGCGGCGACGGAGCTCGGCCATCTCCTCGTCGGTGAAGAACTTGACGATGGGACTGTTCATGGAGCCGTCCTCGCGGAAGGCGATCCATGCCAGGCCCTTGGCACCGAAGGTCGCGGCGACCTTGGCGAGCTTGTCGATCTGAGCACGCGGCCAGCTGCCGGCACCCTTGGCGTTGATGGCCTTGACCACGTGGCCCTGCGTGTTCGCGGCACTGGCGAACACCTTGAAGGCGGATCCGGCGAACACGTCGGTGAGTTCCACGAGCTCCATGCCAAAGCGGGTGTCGGGCTTGTCGGAGCCGTAGGTGTCCATGGCGTCCCAGTAGGAGATGCGGCGCAGCGGCGTGGGCATCTCGACGCCCACCTTGGCGAACGCGTCGGCGAGCACGTCTTCGAGCTGCGCCATGACGTCGTCTTGCTCCACGAAGCTCATCTCGATGTCCACCTGCGTGAACTCGGGCTGGCGGTCGGCGCGCAGGTCCTCATCGCGGAAGCACTTGGCAACCTGGTAGTAGCGCTCGACGCCACCGACCATGAGCAGCTGCTTGAGCAGCTGCGGGGACTGCGGCAGGGCGTAGAAGTTGCCGGGCTGCAGGCGGCTGGGCACCACGAAGTCGCGAGCGCCCTCGGGCGTGGACTTGAACAGGGCCGGCGTCTCGACCTCAGTGAAGGCGCGGTCGTGGAGAGCCGAGCGGATGGCGAAGGTGAAATCGGAGCGCAGGCGCAGGCGCGCGGCCATCTCCGGACGGCGGAGGTCCAGGTAGCGGTAACGCAGACGCGTGTCCTCAGCGGTTTCGATGCCGTCCTCGATCTGGAACGGCGGGGTCTTGGAGCGGTTGAGCACCTGCGCGTGGTCGACGAGGACCTCGATCTCGCCGGTGGCGAGCTTGGGGTTCACCGCGTCGTGGCCGCGGTCGCGCACGATGCCGTGCACGAGGATGGGCCACTCGGGACGCATGGTCTCGGCGATCTTGAAGGCGTCGCCGTCGGAGTGCTCGGGGTCGAAGTTGATCTGCGTGATGCCCTCACGGTCGCGCAGGTCGCAGAAGATCAGGCCGCCGTGGTCGCGGCGACGGCTCACCCAACCGGTGAGGGTAACCTCCTCGCCGATATTGGCGGAGCGGAGCTCGCCACAGGTGCGGGTGTGCATGGAATGCATGTTGGCGGGGTTGGTGGTGCAGTCTTGTGCCACTGCTTCCTCCTTGTTGATCTGTGCCGCCCCGTGCCGTAAGCGGGCGGCTGGTGTACAGACTGCCGGGGCGCGTAGACAGCGCGGCTCGGCATATCGCGAACACGGATTCCGGCTGCCGGGATCGACGATGAAATCGCCCCTCGCCACAGCGGCCCTCCGCGCGCGACAGCTCACTAGGATAGCGGAAAGCAGGGCACTCCATCACAGAAGAGCGCCCGGCTCACGCGGTCTTAACACGCTGGGAACATTGGAGGGTGGGGTCGGGCATGCCAATGGCAGAATTACATGGCGGCAAGAGCCCCGAACGGTTTGCCCAGCAGGTCAACCGCCCCAACACCCCGAACATCAGCTCACGAGGTCAACGGCGTCAACAAGTTCCACTCGATCAAGCCCATGCTGCCCACCCTCTTTTTGAGAATCTGGATTCATCATATCACGATTATATAAATCACGATTTGATACATTATCGGACCTACATAGACTGAAACCGAGCCGACACGTTCGACATTGCAACAGCCATCGCTTGTGTGCACATGGGTCTAATCCAGCTCCATTTAAATGGTTGGCAATGTTCCCAAATCTGACATTAGGAACTTCCACCATTCGACATTAGGAGCACATGAGCAGGGAGAATCCGCTGCTATAAAGGGACAATGCGCTGTCACCGGACGACGGACAGGCCCTATTGCCGGTCGGCGGCCCTGCTCTTCTCGAGGATGACCCGCGGGGAATCTTTTTCCAAGCCGGAGAAGAACTCGATAACGGGAATGTCCAGACCATTTGCGATCAGGACGAGATAGTCGAGCGAGAAGTTTTGATTGCCGCTTTCAACCTTATTGAGATTAGGACGGCTTACCTCGATTCGCCGGGCAAGCTCAGCCTGTGAAACTTCATGCTCTTCCCGAAGACGGCCGATGTTCTCGCCCACCTTCTTGCATACGTACTCACATGTCTCGTCTCTCTTCATGAGTCCATCGTATTGACTCATATTCCGTACAGTGTCTGATATTTCGTACATACCAGAATTGGGCTACACTGCTGTACTATATATCGTACACATGGAGAAATGGCATGGCTCAGCAGGTCAAATCAAAGCAGCGGGTGCAAGACCACGGCGAGGTGTTTACCAACGAGCGCGAGGTAAACGCCATGCTCGACATGAATCCCAACGCACCCGTTCGCCAGGGACCGATTCAGCAGGTGGAGGCGATGCGGTAATGGCAGCCCCCAAGTACACCCAATATCAGACGCGCTACTTCGCCGAACAACTTTCGCTCAAGAGGCCGCAGTCCAGCGTCGACAATCTCGCGTCCGCAATGTCGGGCACAAAGGTCGATCTCAACCCACACCAAGTTGACGCCGCGCTCTTTGCACTGAGGTCCCCGTTGTCCTCTGGAGCGCTTCTCGCCGATGAGGTCGGACTCGGAAAGACCATCGAGGCGGGACTCGTGCTCTCCCAGTTCTGGGCTGAACGCAAAAGAAAAATCCTGCTCATCGTTCCGGCGTCACTGCGCATGCAGTGGCGACAAGAGCTCACCGAGAAATTCTTTATCGACTCCATCCTCATGGAGGCGACTCCGTTCAATAAGGCAAAGCGTGAGGGCAAGCCCAACCCCTTCGACATCGATGGCCGCGTGGTGATCTGCTCATACAACTTCGCCGCAAGGAAGGATGCCGAAATCCGCACGGTCCCATGGGACCTTGTCATCATGGACGAGGCGCACCGCCTGAGAAACGTCTACAAAAAGAGCAACGTCACTGGTAAGAAGCTCAAGCGCGCCCTAGACGGCCGCAAAAAACTACTTCTCACGGCAACGCCGCTTCAAAACAACCTCATGGAGCTATATGGCCTCGCCAGCATCATCGATGATCACGCATTTGGCGACGCGAGGACGTTCCGAGACATGTATGTTACGGCCTCGAACGTTGATCTGCGGAACAAGAACCTTAAGGACAGGCTCCAGCACATTTGCCACCGCACACTGCGCAAACAGGTAACTGAATACATCCGCTACACGAACAGGCACGCCATCCTGCAGGAATACGCTCCTTCTGCCGAGGAGGAAGAACTCTACAACGGCATCTCCGACTACCTCCAATCAGACAAGCTCTATGCGCTCCCGCAAGGTCAGCGCACCCTCATCACGATGGTCCTGCGGAAGCTGCTCGCCTCGTCGTCGTTCGCCATCTCCGGCACGCTATCTTCGCTGATCGAACGCCTGGAGGGACTACTGGCAGGCGTCGAAGGCGATCTGGATATGAGTGACTACGACGCGTACGGCGACCTTATGGACGGAAATCAAGACGAGGAAGACATCGGCGCCCCCAACCTTGTGCAAGAGCGCGACAAGATACTCCTCGAGCTCGAGCGACTGAACGAGTATGCCTCACTCGCAAACAGCATCACACACAACGCAAAGGGCGATAACCTCCTCTTCGCGCTTGAGAAAGGCTTCGCGAAGATTGAGGAGCTCGGTGGAAAACGCAAAGCGGTCATCTTCACCGAGTCGCGACGCACGCAGGAATACCTGCTAAGGCTGCTCTCGGACAACGGCTACGAGGACAAGATCGTATTCCTCAACGGCTCGAACAATGACGAGGTGTCAAAGCGCATCTACGAGGACTGGAAGCAACGCCACGACGGCGACGGAGCAATATCGGGATCGCGGCAGGCGGATATGAAGGCGGCCGTCGTCGAGGAATTCCGCGACCGTGCCAGCATACTCATTGGCACCGAGGCGGCTGCCGAGGGAATCAACCTCCAGTTCTGCAGCCTGCTCGTGAACTACGACCTCCCCTGGAACCCCCAGCGCATTGAGCAGCGCATCGGACGATGCCACCGCTACGGCCAGAAGAACGACGTCGTGGTCATCAACTTCCTCAACAAGAGGAACGCCGCGGACGTCCGTGTTTACGAGCTGCTGTCCGAGAAGTTCAACCTCTTCAATGGAGTCTTCGGCTCCTCGGACGAGGTCATCGGGTCCATCGAGTCCGGCGTCGACTTCGAGAAACGCATCGCCGGGATCTATCAGAAGTGCAAGACCTCCGACGAGATACAGGCGGAGTTCGACGCGCTGCAGGACGAGCTCGCCGAGAGCATCGATGAGAAGATGGTCGAGGCCCGTCACTCAATCCTCGAGAACTTCGACGAAGATGTGGCAGCCCGTCTCAAGGACTGTCAAACGAGCACCGTCGCCAGCCTAGACAAGTTCAGTCAATGGACGTTGTTCTTCCTGCTTGCCCACGGGGCCGAGCGCGTTACCCCCGAAAACAAGCTGAGATTCCGATTCGGCGGAGACCCGAGCGGGCGTGTGTACAACCTGCAGTGGCGAGACGCTGAGGATGAAGGCGACACCTTCTTGCGTCGAGATGACCCAAGGTATCTTCACTGGATTGATGAGGCGAAGTCCATTGACCTGCCTTTTGGATCGGTCAAGTTCCTTTACAGCAACAGCGACAGGCGAGTCTCTTATCTCGATGAGCACCCTGGGATCAGGGGTGTCATCACGATCGACAAGCTCTCCTACTCCGGCATTGGAGAGGAAGAGCATTTGGTCATCACCGCCGTCACGGACGATGGGCGCCAGCTAGACGAAGACCTCGTAAACACCCTTTTCGAACTTCCCGCCGAATTGACCGATGCGGCGGGTGCCGTTAACGGTGAGGTGGAAGCACTCCGCAAGGAGCGCGTCGAACAGCGTCAGCGAGCCATCGAGGCGGCAAACAAGCAGTACTACTTAGACGAATGCGCCAAGTTGGACGCGTACAGCGAGGACCTAAAGGAAGGTCTCCAGCGCGAGCTGAACGACATAAAAAAGGCGGTCACCGAAAAGAACCGTGAATTCCGCAACAGCACCGACCTCCCCCTAGACGAAATGCTTGCCGTCAAGGACGAGCTGGAAGAGTTGAAGCGTAAGCGAAAGCGGATGCAGCGAGACCTCTATGACCGTGAGGACGAAATCGAAGCACAAAACGAGCAGCTCCAAGCCGAGATGCGCGAGAAGCTTCGCGGCAACAGCGAGCTCGAACGAATCATGACCATTTCCTTTGAGGTTGAATAGGAGAATAATATGCAGAGACTCGAGCTAACTTGGATCGGTAAGGGCGAAGAGCCTGAGGTTGAGCCTCGCATCCTTATCCACGATCCATCGATGGACTACGGAGATCCTGATACTGGTAATATGCTCATCCACGGCGACAACCTGCTCGCGCTCAAGGCGCTTGAACAGGACTATGCCGGCAAAATGAAATGCATCTATATCGATCCGCCGTACAACACTGGAGCTGCGTTCGAATATTATGACGACAATCTAGAGCACTCGATTTGGCTTGATCTCATGAAGCCCCGACTTGAGATTCTCCGCAGTCTATTAGCCGATGATGGCCTCTTGTTCGTTCAAATAGATGATAACGAGCAGGCCTATTTGACGGTTCTGCTCGATGAGATATTCGGCAGAAAGAATCGACTCAACACTATAACCGTTAAAATGAGTGAGGCTTCTGGCGTGAAAATGGCACACGCCGACAAGCGCCTCCCAAAACTGAAAGAATACATCCTTGTCTATTATAAGGCGCAACCACCGTTAATTACTCCTGAAAAAGTGCCCTTGCAGGAATGGAACAACGAATACAAGCAGCTTCTCACTGGCATCTCCGATGACGAGATCGACGAGCTGCATAATATACTGCATTCCTCTGAAGGGGCAACGGAAGCGACGTTAAACAGATGCAATTCAATACTATCAAGAGGCAAGGTTGTATCGCTCGCAAAGCATTTCAAGGGATTGGGACTTCCGAAAGAAGAAGAGGAGTCTTGGAAGTTCGCGCATGCGAAGTACATTATCCAGGCGGTAGGCTCGACAAGTGTTTTTAAGATAGCAAAGAACACACATCTGCTAGACCAAGATGTTATGGCAGTCCCATCATCATCGGGCCTGATCTATCTCGTCAATACGCGTGTCGACATGAATGCAAAGCAGCCGCGCGTCCAAGTGATATTCGCATCGGATAATTTGTCTCAGAATCAGGGAGACCTCTGGTTGGATATAAAGACCACTGGTGGAGTCGGCCAAGAGGGCGGAGTCCTGTTTGCGAACAGCAAGAAACCAGAAAGGCTGATCAAGAAAGTAATCTCGCTTTGCACAAATGAGGGCGATTTTGTTCTCGACTCTTTTCTCGGCTCGGGAACAACCGCCGCTGTTGCGCAGAAGATGAACAGGAGATGGATTGGCATCGAGCTGGGGGGCCATGCATATACGCATTGCATACCGAGATTGAAAAAGGTCATCGATGGAAATGACGAAACGGGAATTACCGATTTGGTCAGCTGGCGTGGAGGTGGAGGATACCGCTTTTTCGAACTTGCTCCCAGCCTCATAGCAATCGATAGTCGCGGCAACCCTGTATTCTCCGAGCAATACAGCCCTGAGATGCTCGTTGCAGCCGTCACCAAGCTCAACGGCTTCCGCTACGCCCCGGATCCAGACGTGTTCTGGAAACAGGGTTACAGCCAGGACAAGAGCTACATCTACGTCACCACGCAATACCTGACCGCAGGAATGCTCGATGGGATCGCCTCCGATATGGATCCGCTGGAGAGCCTTCTCGTGTGCGCCCCGGCATTCGACCTCGATCTCAACAAGCGGTACGACAATATCACCGTTAAGAAGATCCCGCAGTCCGTCCTCGCCAAGTGCGAGTACGGCGTGGACAACTACAACCTGAACATCGTCGACCTGCCCGTCTGCGACGACGAGGAGCGGGAAGATGATTAAGGAACCCTATAGCAAGCGCTACTACAGCTATAGCTCAAAGTACATCAGCAACGTGCTCTCTCTACGCACCCCTCAGCACGAGAGTCTCGAGGTGTTCGCGCGGATCTGCGACATTCTGAGCCTCACAAAGAAGCCTGCAGACGCGGATTCCTCGTTCTATGACGAGGACCTGCGCAATGTACGCGAGCATTACCCCACGCTCACGTCCTTCGAGCGCGATTTCCCTTCCATATGCTTCGCCCTCGCCACAGGCATCGGCAAGACGAGGCTGATGGGCGCCTGCATCGCCTACTTACACTATGAGAAGGGAATCAGGAACTTCTTCGTCATGGCCCCCAACCTGACGATCTACCGCAAGCTCAAGGACGATCTCGGCAACCCTGCAAACCCAAAGTACGTGTTCCGCGGGCTCGACAAGTTCGTCAACCCTCCCCGAATCATCGACGGCGATAACTACGGAGACTTCAGACAGGGCGCCCTCGGCGTCAACGACGTCGTCATCAACGTCTTCAACATCGCCAAATTCAATTCCGAAAGCAAGGACGGCAAGAAGGGCGGTGCTCGAACAAAAAGGCTTAACGAGATACTCGGCCAGTCCTACTTCGAGTACCTCCAATCCCTTCCCGACCTCTGTATCTTCATGGACGAGAGCCACCATTATCATGCCGACAAGAGTTTCGAGGTCATCAACGACCTGCGTCCGATTCTCGGCGTGGAGCTGACCGCGACCCCTCAGATCCAAAAGGGCGCGAAGAAAATCGACTTCCGAAACGTCGTATACGAATATTCGCTGGCGCATGCCCTCAACGACGGGATGTACGTAAAGGTGCCCCTCGTTGCCACTCGAGAGAACTTCCGACCCGAGGACTACACCGAAGAGCAACTCGACCGCATCAAGCTCCTTGACGGTCTGCGCCTCCACGAGGACACAAAAAGCCGTCTCGAGGTTTACTCCCGCACCTTCGGCAAACCATTCGTCAAGCCATTTGTATTGGTGGTCGCAAAAGACACGGAGCACTCGAAGCACATCATGGAGTACGTTACGTCCAACGATTTCTTCGGGGGTTATTACCACGGCAAGGTCATAGAGGTTAACTCCACAAAGAAGGGCGCCGAGAAGGACGAGAACATTGAGCTTCTGCTCTCCCTCGAGCGACCGGACAACAAAGTTGAAATCGTCATCCACGTGAACATGCTCAAAGAGGGCTGGGACGTCACCAACCTCTACACCATCGTTCCGCTGCGCACCTCCGCCTCCGACACCCTCACTGAGCAGACGATTGGCCGCGGCCTTCGCCTGCCTTACGGCAGCCGCACGGGAGATGAGCATATCGACCGCCTCACCATTGTGAGCCACAACAAATACGCCGAGATCATCAAGCAGGCGAATGACCCAAACTCGCTCGTCCGCAAAGTCTACTTCATTGATCCCTCCCTTGGAGGCAATGTCCCCCAAGCGCAGACAACGGTCGAGATGCCCACGGTCTATGACACCGCCACCGGCGATGAGAGCTTTGTCGGCCATGTCGCCCTGGCGTTGAAAGACGCCGTCGGCGCAACCTCGCCCGAAGAGACGGAAACTGCCGAGAAGATGGAAGAAGTCGCTCGGTTCGTCGCCGCCCTCTCATCGAAAACGACAGAGGAGCTCAACAAGCAGGTCCGGACGTTCGATGCGATCAGCGATGAGCGAACCCTCGAGATAGCCACGACAAGCGTAGCCCACGAGACCATGCGCCAGTTCCCGGGACTCAGCCTCTCCGAGGAAAGACTAACATCCGTCGTTAAAACCACCATGAAAGCCTGCGTGCAGGCGCTCACCGACAGCATCATCCCAATCCCCCGGGCTGTTGTTCTGCCATTCGCCAAAGTGAAGCGCGGCTACCACCCGTTCCATTTGAACACGCGAAACATGAATTGGAGGCCGACGGGAGACAAACTCGTTGGCACCGAACTCATAGAAGGTGGCCGCACCGTAAGCTTGGACGTCAGCAGTGCTGCCGAGACGCACGTCGATACCCCGGAAAATGGAATCGTTCGCCACATCATCGTGCGCGACAACATCGAATACGGCGAGTGCGCCGACCTGCTGTACTCGCTCATCGGCGAGCTCAAGGAACACCTTCTCACCTACCTCAATGAAGACGATGCCGAGCAGGTGATGCGCGAACATCAGAAGGGCATCGCCGAGATGATCTACCTTCAAATGAATGAGCACTTCTACCGAGAGGAGACCGGGTACGAGACCGTCCAGATGCGTCCGTTCTCGAAGATAGAGAGCGGCTTTGGCAGCAAGATGGCAGCCGAAGACATTTTCGACCTGCACTCCAACGTGCCCGTTGGAGAGGTGCACTCAAAGGTTTTTGGAGGGTTCAAGAAGGCGTGCCACACCCTATACAAGTTCGACAGCAACACTGAGAGAACACTCGCTATAATCCTCGAAAATGATGGCGCTGTTCTACGATGGATGAGACCCTCGCCGAAGCAGTTCAATATCTACTATGACTCTGCCGCCACGAAACGGTATGAGCCCGACTTCATCGTTGAGACCGACAATCGCATTTACATGATCGAAACCAAAGCGGCGAAGGACGTCGACAATGAAGACGTTCGTGCCAAGGCAAAGGCTGCGCGAGAGTACTGCCGAGCCGTTACCGAATGGAACGCCGATCACAACGGTAAACCCTGGGAGTATGATGTGATTCCCCATGACAACGTACGGTTGAACTTCACTTTTGACGGGGTCGTTGCGGCGTCCATCGAGTACGACAGCAGTCAAATGCCCCTATAGAGAGCAGCAAGAAGTGAACGTGGACATCGACCGAGAGGGCGGACGCATCGAGGTCGTCTTGGGCTTGGACAAGCACGGCAATCCCAAGCACCGCACGTTCCTGTTCCCCAGCGCCTTTGACCAGGGATTGCTGGCGCTGTAAGGCAAAATGGTGCAATTGGGGTACGTCCCCAATTGCACCATTCCCACATTTGGCGCGTGTTCACGCTCGTCGGCGATAATGGGGGATTCGAACGCAGGGCAGCCGGACTCCTCTCACGGGCGACGCTCTGGTACGGAGCCGCCGCGACCGCGTGGCTCGCATGCGCCCTCCTGTGGATTCCACTTGCCGCCGCGGCCCCCTACTCGCTCATCGTTGCCCTGTCGCTCCTCATGGGAAGCCTTTGCCTGAGTGCCATCGCATTCGCGCTCGTCCACCTCACCATGCGTGCGACCGAGCTCAAAGACGATGCAGATCTGACGGTGTAGCCATGGGAATTCGGATTAACCTCGACGTGGAGCTCGCGAGGCACAAGATGAAGCTCGGCGAACTGTCCGAGCGCGTGGGTATCAGCACCACCAATCTCTCCATCCTCAAGACCGGTAAGGCCCGGGCCATCCGTTTCAGCACGCTCGAAGCCATATGCCGGGAGTTCAACTGCCAGCCAGGTGACATTCTGGAATACGTGCCGGAGCATGACGGGGATTTCCATTCCCGTGGCGCCGATGCGCGCTGATCTCGCGGCGCTCGTCGCAGGCGGGGCGGCTCTTGCGCTGCACGCCTCCGTGCCGAGCACCCTCGATGCGCCCCTCCTCATTGGACCGGTCGCAATCGCGTCATGCAGAAGCCTCGCCATATTCCTGGTGGCGCTCACATGCCCCACGCTGGTGCTCGCCTCGCGTTTGTATCGGAAGCACCGGCGAGACGACGCCGAACCGACATCCCGGGATCGGCGCCCGGGTCGCTTCACGCAACACACGGGTCATTTCGTACGGAGCCTCGACCACTCCGCGCGGTGCATGGACCGCTTCATACGCCCCCGAGGTCGTTTCGCACGAGACGCGAGCCGTGCCGCACGTTGCCCCGGCCATCTCATGCGACACCTGAGTCGCATCATGCTCACATGCGCCCTATGCGCATCCGTCTGGACGATATTCGCCGAAGGGCTTCTGCTATCTCTGAAAATTACCCACGTCCTCAATCCGCCAAGCCCGGCAGGCGACCGCGTTGTCGCCGTCCATTACAACTTTTTGCTCTATGGGGAAACGACCGCATACGTCGTGCCGGGCGGGGTGGGATTCGGTGAATACTACGCGGCATTCGGGTGCGATGACGGCGTCGACCCCGTCGCGCGAGATGACTACGCGCTGGCATGGCACGGAAACCAACCCGAGCTGCTGGTCACCGGCACTGCTGCCGATCCCGTGTGGCGCATAGACTAACCGGGTTTCGTCATCAGCTTCCGCCCTTGGCCGGGATTGCCTATGGGCAGGCCGGGATTGCCTATGGGCAGCATAGGCAATGTCAATCCGTAGGTCCGGCGCGCGGCGTTGTGCGGCTCTTACAGGTCCGGCACGTGGCGGGGTCCGGCTCCTGCGGGCGCGGCACGCGTCGAGGTCGGTGCCTGCTGACGCCACGTACCGCCGCGAACAAAAAAACGCCCCCGCAGGCAAAGCAACCTGCGGGGGCGCTGTGGGAGCATCGTACTCCGGATTACCCCGTGTTCTGCAGGCCGGCGGAGACGCCGGTCACGGTCTCCAGCACGAGGCTCATGTACTCGGCCTTGGCTTCCTCGGACAGCTCGTCCTGGTTGGCGCGGACCTCACGCAGCGCACGGACCTGCGCCAACGAAAGGGCATCCACAAACGGGTTGCGCACACGCACCGCCTGGCCGAGCACGCGGCGGTGCTCCAGCGGCCACGCGTCGCCCACAATGCGCAGCACCCACGAGCGCGTGAGCATCATCTCATCAAACACCTTCGCGGCAAGATCATCGCGGTCGCCCAGCGCCAGGTACATCTTAGCGATGCGGTTGTCGGTCTTGGCGATCGACATCTCGATGTTGTCGATGAACGTGCTGAACAGCGGCCACTCGCGGTATGCGCGCTGCAGCAACTCCAGATCGCCCAGCTCCTCGCACGCGGTACCCAGGCCGTACCACGCGGCCAGGTTGATGCGTGCCTGGCTCCACGAGAACACCCACGGGATGGTACGCAGGTCGTCAAGCGACTTGGCGCCCAGGCCACGCTTGGCCGGACGGCTGCCGATGGGCAGCAGGCCGACCTCGGTAAGCGGGGTGACGGTCGAGAACCACGGGGTGAAATCCTCGGCGTTAAGCAGGTCGAGGTAGCGCTTGTGGCTCGCACGGTTGAGCACAGAGGCCATGTCGGCATACCGCTCGGTGGTCTCGGTGTTGGTGCGCTCCACAGAGGGCGCAGAGTTAAGCAGGGTCGCCGCCGCGACGCTCTCCACATGGCGCTGTGCCAGCGTGGAATTGCCATAGCGCGCGAAGATGACCTCGCCCTGCTCCGTGACCTTGAAGAAGCAGTTCACCGAGCCGGCGGGCTGGGCCAGCACCGCGCGGTTGGCAGGACCACCGCCACGGCCCACGGCACCACCGCGGCCGTGCATGAGCACGAGGTCGATGTCGTTTTTCTCCGCCCACGCGGCGATGCGCTCCTGTGCGGAGTGCAGGGCGAGCGTGGCGGTGGTGGGGCCGGCGTCCTTGGAGGAATCGGAGTATCCAAGCATGACCTCCATGCGGCGACCGGTCTGCGCCAGGCGCGCCTGAACGGCGGGGAGCTTGAGCATCTCCTCGAGCACGTCCACGCAGCCCTCGAGATCCTCCAGCTGCTCGAACAGCGGGATCACGTCGAGCATCGGCACGTCCTCGGCATGCGCGAAGGCGAGCTGCGCGAGCTCGTAGACGTTGGCCACATGCTGGGCGCTCTTGGTGAACGAGATGATGTAGCGGCGCGCCATCTTGGTGCCATAGCGTTTCTGGATGGAGCCGATGGCGCGGAACGTGTCGAGCACCTCGCGCGTCATGGGGGCGAGCTCGCCGTGGATGCCGTGCTCGCGAATGTCGGCGAGCGCACGGGTGTGCACCACGGAGTGCTGACGGAATTCCATTTCCACCATGTGGAAGCCGAAGGTCTCGGTCTGCCAGATGAGGGTCTGGACCGGTCCGTATGCGGCGCGAACGGCGCCGGCCTCGGCGAGCGAACGCTGGACCACACGCAGGTCGGCGAGGAAATCGTCGCAGGTGCGGTACATCGTGTCGGCATTGCGGGCCACGGTGGCGTCCAGGCGCGCTGCCATCACGAGCATCACGGCACGATGGGGCTCGGAGTTGGAGATCTCGCTGGCACGCTCGGTAAGGACCTCGCTCATCTCCACCTGATGGCTCCACAGGTTGAGCAGCTCATCGGACGGCTTGGTGTATGCGGCCTCGAGCGTGAGGTTGCGGCCCACGCGGCGGCACTTGTCGGCGAGCTTGGCGATCATGTGCGTGGCGTACTTCGCGGCAACCTGACGGCTCACCTTGGCGGTGACGTTGGGGTTGCCGTCACGATCGGAGCCGATCCAGCTGCCAGGGTGGAAGAACGCCGGGCACACGGGCGGAACCGTGCCGGCATACTCGCCCAAAACCCAGTCGTCAAAACGGCGGTACACCACGGGGATGGTATCGAACAGCGTGCTGTCGAAGATGTCGATGATGGTGTCGGCTTCCTCGACGGGCGTGGGCTTCTTGAGGGCAATGGGGCTCGTGCGCACGAGCGCATCGATCTCCTGGAGCATGTGGCGCTCGTTCTCAACGAGGTCGGAGCCGCCCAGGCGCCCACGTTCCTCGAGCAGGCCGGCGATGCGGCGGATCTTACCCTCAACGGCCTTGCGGCGCGCCTCGGTAGGATGCGCGGTGAAAACCGGATGGAACTCCAGGCGAGAGAGCAGCTCGGTTGCTTTGGCTCCGCCCACCTCATCGGTGAGCTGATGGAACGCCACGGTGAGGGCGTTCGCCGGGTCGACGGCGTCCTCGGTGGAGACGCTGCGCTCACGCTCGCGCAGGATACCCACGCGATAGCTCTCCTCGGAGAGGTTCGCCAGGTGGAAAAACGCCGTGAAGGCGCGTACGATGACCTGAGCTTGGTCGATGGGCAGTGCGTCGATGAGGGAGACGGCGTCGCGGAAGGCGCGGGCGGAGGGCGTCTCCCCCGCGGGCATGCCCTGCTCGTCAACATCCTCGCCATCGGCCTCGGCACCGGGATCGCCGGCGTTCGCGCGAATGACGCTCACCATGAGCTCATCGAATACATCGAGCACTTGAGCGTCGTACTCGCGCAGGATGCGGCGCTCGAGGCGCAGGAACAGCGCCAGGTTGTCGCGGAGCTCGGCGGGGATGTCGATGTCGGACAGAACCTCGACCGCCGCCTCAAGGTCGGTCAGGTCGATACGACGGGTGCCCGACATGACATCAGCGATCATGTCGCCGGTGAGCGCTTCGCTCAGGCGCTGGCCAGCTTGCGTATTCTCTGCCACACTACCTCCTTCATTGCTTAGCACGAGGCGCATAAACCTCGCAGACCGCATTATTATAGGCAGGCTCTCCCGTATCTACCACATACTTTAGTGAAGTGGAGTACATCTCCTACGTTTCAACAAATTATCGGTAGACGGCTCGCGCACTTCGGCGGGCGGCATGAGCTTCTCGGCGGGCAGCGCAGCCGCCCCAAACGGAAAGGGCGGCGGGACACTTGTTCCCACCGCCCTGGGTTTCCATCGTCGAATGCGCTACAGAGCTGCAATGATTTCAGCGGCCCCAACGCGATCGATTAAACGTTCCTCATGCGTTGCCATGTTGCGCAGCTTGACCTTGCCCGCGGCGAGCTCGTCGCCGCCGATGATCACGATGTGGGACGCGCCCAACTTATCCGCCAGCTTGAACTGGGCCTTAAGCGACTTGCCCTGGTAGTCGCACTCGGTGCGGACGCCACGGGCGCGTAGATCGAGTGCCAACGCGAACACCTCGTCGCGAAGGTCGGCACCGGCATTCGCCACGAAGACGCAGCCCTCATCGTCGCATGCCATCTCCTTGCCGAACGCCTCAAGGGCGAGCATGGCGCGCTCAAAGCCCACGGCGAATCCGACACCCGGCGTGGGCTTACCGCCCTCAAGCTCGACCAACCCATCGTAACGGCCACCGCCGCCGATGGAGCCCACGCCCGCACCCGGCGCCTCGACCTCAAAAACCGTGCGGGTGTAGTAGTCCAGGCCGCGCACGAGGGTCGGATCCTCAACATACTCGATGCCCGCCGCGTCGAGATGGCGCTTGACCTGCTCGTAATGCTCGCGGCAATCGTCGCACAGGTTGTCGCCCATAAGCGGGGCACCCTTCATGACCTCGCGACAGTGCTCGTTTTTGCAGTCGAAGGCGCGCAGCGGGTTGATCTCGGCGCGCTCGCGGCACTCATCGCACATCTCGTCGGCATGGTCGAGGATGAACTGGCGCACGGTCTCGCGATACGCGGGACGACACGCCGGGTCGCCCATGGAGTTGATGAGCAGGCGGAGCTTGGAGAGGTCGAAGCCCAGGCGCTCGTAAAAGCGCATGAGCATGATGATGCACTCGGCATCGGCGGCGGCGTCGGGAGCGCCCAGCCACTCAATGCCCACCTGGTGGAACTGACGCAGGCGGCCCTTCTGCGGGCGCTCGCCGCGGAACATCGCCTCCGCGTACCACGCCTTGAACGGAGCGGAGCCCTGGGGAACCAGGTTGTTCTCCACCACGGCGCGCACCACGCCGGCCGTGCCCTCGGGACGAAGCGCCAGGCGCTGCTTGGCCTTGAGCTTGGCGTCGGTACCCTCGGTGAGGACGCGCTCGAAATTCGCGCCGGAGAAAACGCGGAACATCTCCTTGCGCACCACGTCGGTGGATTGGCCGATGCCGTGGACGAATACGTCGAGCTGCTCGATCGCCGGAGTCTCGATGGGCTCGAACCCAAACGGGCCGAACACCTCCGCCGCGACTTCCTGCATCTTGAGCCAAGAGCGCATCTCGCGCCCGATGAGGTCCTTGGTGCCTTCGGCCTTCTGTGCCTGCATATGGTGTCTCCTTCGCGTGCGCCCACGAGCGCCGATGCGCTCCCGGGTGGTGCCGGAATTGGTGAATTCAATCAAGACAGTATACCTGCAAACAAAAGGAACCGCCCGTAAAGAGCGGCTCCGAAATACCATAGGCGGACGAGCGAGGCGGACGTCCCCGCCCATCGTAACGGTACCCCACCATGCAACGAACCTTGGCGAAGCCAAGCGGAAGCGCGTACCATTGAGGCATACTCGATCGTCCGCAGGCCCCTGACTGTCAGGGCATATTCAAAATGGAGCCGACCATGCACCAATTCCGCAACGACTATTCCGAGGGCGCTTGCCCCGAGGTCCTCGAGGCGCTCATTCAAACCAATGCCGAGCAAACGCCCGGTTACGGCACCGACGAACATTGCGAGCGAGCCGCCGCGCTGCTGCGCGAGGTTTGCGGGCAGCCCGACGCCTACGTTCGCTTTATCCCCGGCGGCACCGCGGCGAATGCCGTCTGCATCTCCGCGTTCACCGACGACTTCGAGGGACCGATTCTCGCCGCCGACGCGCATCCCACCGCGCACGAGACTGGTGCCATCGAGGCCTGCGGCCGCCGCATCCTCGCCACAGCCGACGCCTTCGGCGTGCTCGCCCCCGCTGAGGTCGAGCGCGTGTACCACGCGTCCATCGCCGGCGGCTGCCATACCACGCGCCCCGCGATGCTCTACTTCTCCAACACCAGCGAGCTCGGGCACGTCTACACGCGCGCCGAGTTCGATTCGCTGTGCGATGTCGCCGAGAAGCTCGACCTCGCCGTGTACGTGGACGGTGCCCGCATGGCGAGCGCGCTGACCGCCGCGGACGGCGACCTCACGCTCGAGCATCTCGCTTCGCGCGCCGATGCCTTCACGCTCGGTGGTACCAAAGCGGGCATGCTGTTCGGCGAAGCCCTCGTAGTGAGCCCGCGCACCGCACGTGGGCGGCGCGCAATCGAGCGCATCCCCTACCTCACCAAACGCAGCGGGCACATGACCGCCAAGGGCCGCCTCATGGGCATCCAGTATGAGGCAGTGTTTGACCCCGAGCTCCGCGACGCCGAGGGGCTTCTCCCCTACTTTACCCACGCCAAACGCTCAAACGAATGCGCCGTCATGCTCGCCAATGGCCTCGAGGCCGCCGGTTACGAGCCATATGTGCGTACAACCGGCAACCAGCAGTTCTTCTGGTTCGATTCCGATACGGCCGTCCGCATCGTCGAAGCCAGCGGTGCCGAAGTCACGCCCGCCAAGGACCCCACGGGGCGCGACCGAGTCGTCCTGCGCTTTGTGACGAGCTGGGCCTGCCAGCCCGAGCACGTCGAGGAGCTTTTGGGGTTCATCTCCGCCCTCTAGCGCACCGATGGGCCACGGACCGGAACCATACACCGCTCATAGAAAAGCGCCCTGTGACGGGCGCCTTTCCTTTTATCGTTTGGGAAACCATTTCCGCAAGAAGCTGAAGTGCGTCTCGGACAGCACAATCGACAGGAAGATCAGCGCGAATCCGAAGATCAACTTGCCGGTGAGGACCTCGCCCGCCATGAGGACGGAGAAGAGCACACCCGAGGGGCTCTCGAGCGAAAGAAGTAGCGAGCCGGTCGCCGGCGGCACGTGCGAAAGCGCCTGATTCTGCAGGAGCAGGCCGATAGTGGTGCACACTACGGCGAGAAACACAAGCTGACCGATGATCTCGGGCGTCCACTGCTCGGCAGGAACGCGCGGCTCGACCGCGATGGTCGCGATAAGCGAGAACGTGCCCACGAATAGGAACATCCACGAGGTGAGGACGCTCACGTCGCGCGTGCGGCCGATGTGGCCCACCACCGCCATGTCCACAGCGAAAAAGACTGCACCCACCAACGTCATGAGGTCGCCTATCTGGATGCTGAAGTTGTCGAGTGCAACAAAGCCCACGCCCACTAGGCACAATAGCGCCGAACCGATATGCCACTTGGTGACGCGCTCGCGGAACAGCACAAGCGCGATGAAGGGCACCAGGATGCAGTACGTGCCGGTGAGGAAGGCGTTCTTGCCGGGTGTCGTGTCCACCAAGCCGAGGGTCTGCGCGGCATACGCCGACCAGATGACG
Source organism: uncultured Collinsella sp. (assembly GCF_959026545.1). NCBI lineage: Bacteria > Bacillati > Actinomycetota > Coriobacteriia > Coriobacteriales > Coriobacteriaceae > Collinsella > uncultured Collinsella sp. Next base: position 6,153 of record NZ_CAUFLV010000002.1, on the reverse strand, counting down.
CAGCCCATGAGCACGCCGAACCCCAGGTACTCGCGGTTGAAGTGCGCCTTAATACGCTTATGGAAGACAACGAACATGATGGCAGCCGACAGAAGGAAGCGGCACGCAAGCAGCATGAACGTAGGCACGGTGTCGAGCACCGTCTTCATGGTGAGAAACGAATAACCCCAAACCAAGGCCATGGCGACGAGCATGAACTTCCAGAACAGCGGTGACCGTGCGCCGGCGCCACGAAGTTTGCCGGGCGCTCGGTCCTCTGACGGTACGGGAACGGGATCCTTGCTCGCAAAGGGATCACCGAGCTCAGTGCCGGTGGTGGCTTTGCGGCCCCCGGCCAGCACAGACTTTGCGGCAACCTTGGTCTGCCCGGCCTCTTCGGCGGCATTTGCCTGTCCGACCTCGGTCCTGTCCAGTTCCTCCTTGATCATGGCCTTCAATTGAGCCCACGCCTCGCTTTCCCCCTCGTATCGCACACCGGACCTGCAGGCGCAGGAATACTTCCGGGTGCCCCCTTTGCATGCACGTTTCATGGCGCGTACGTCCCCTATGGTGCAGACGGTATTGATGTCATCCGCACACTCGCGATCGTCGCTGGCCATTCCGGCTTCCTCGCGCACCCGAGCGTGGTGTCCGCGCCACCCGGGCGCCGCTCGGCATCACTTGTTCATCGTGTCGGCCCCCCGACGCGAAAACCTTACCATAGGGCCAACATGCAGCCAACGCACCACGCTAAAGCGCATGCTCAGCAAAAGCAAAATGTCGCATGGCGTGCGCGCCGTGCTTGCAATGCCTCAGCCTCAAGCAAATACCCGGCCGATCATAGGCAATCCGGAGCACACTGGGCGCATCAACTACAACAGGCACCCCGGGCACCCCGGGCACACCAGGCGCACCGGGCGCACTGGTGCGCTAGACACGCTGCTGCGCTTCAACCTGCAGAAACGGTGTCACGGGCGGCTGGTCGGGGCGGTGCTCCCCCAGCATCTTCTCCATCCAGACCATGCTGTACCATCGACCGCCCTTGTAGCCGCACCGCTCAAATTCGCCCACCAATCGGTACCCCAAATGGGCGTGGAACTGCTCGCTGTTGCGGGTGAGGGTCTCGTCGTCGGCACCGCACGGCACCGCAATACACGCGTACATGTTCAGGATGCCCTGCGCCTTGAGGGCTCGCGCCAATGCGTCGTGCAACGCACGGCCAATACCGCGCCCTGAGTAGCCTTGCGCCACGTAAATGGAGGTCTCGACCGCCCAGTCGTACGCGGGCCTTCCTTTGAACGTGCTTGCGTAGGCATACCCCACCGGACGACCGTCCAGCTCCGCTACCAGATAGGGAAAGAACGCGAGGGTCGCGCGCATGCGCTCGGCGAACTCCTCCGCAGTCGGCGGCTCGTACTCAAACGTGATGGCCGTCTCCAGCACATAGGGCGCGTATATCGCCGCAAGCGCCGGAGCGTCCGCCTCGGTGGCCAATCGAATGACGAGCTGATCGCTCATGGTGTCTCCCATCTTTAAGCAGTCAACCCCTTCTCGAAGGGCTGCGTCAACACTGGACAGCGTCGAACAGCATCATAATGACATGCGCCCATCTCGCCCGAGGCTTAATGATCATTTTGCAAAAACCGAGTTTGCGCACTCCTACATCGAGCGCAGATGAGCTCACACAATCGCCCCGGGCAAGGGTCCTCGAACTCGCCATCTCACTATGGCATAATCGCTTACCACCAGCTCCGAATTATCGACTCAAGGTTTTCCGAATGTTTCGTTATTGATGTTCCGAATTATCCGTTCGTGATTTTCCGAATCTTGAAACGAATATCACGGGCTCGGGAGCTGCTTGCCCATCGGCATTCTCTTCGCGCGCAGGCCTCTTGTTGTGCGGGGTCACGCTTCCACACCAAAGAACTCTCGGGTCGCGGCGATGAATTCGACGAGGTGCGGCGCAATCCCCTCATCGAGGTCGTCTCGCCCGCGCAGATGGCCATGGTCAACTTCCGGTACAGCCCCGAGGGCATGGATGAGACCGCGAGGGACGCCCTCAACGCGCGCATCTGCGCCCCGCACCCGGAGGCGACCGAGCACGACATGTGGGAGACGGTGCGCCGCCTCACCGCGATCTGCCGCGAGGAGATCGAGGCGGGCGGCACGTCGAGTTAGCTCAGCGCCTGGCGCAGGAGCTCGTTGAAGAGCTTGGGGTTGCCCGTGCCGCGACTGGCCTTCATGCACTGGCCCACCAAGAAGCCGATGACCTTCTGGTTGCCGTCGCGGTACTGCTGCGCCTGGTCGGAGCAGGCGGCGAGGACCTCGTCCACGATCGGCTGGAGCGCCGACGTGTCGCTCACCTGGCGCATGCCGCGCTCGTCCACGATCTTGGCCGGGTCGTCGCCGCTTTCGGCCATCGCCTCGAAGACCTCGTGAGCTTGGTTGCTCGAGATCGCGTCCTCGGCGAGCAGCTTCGCCAGGGACGCCACCTGCGCGGGCGCGATACCGCTGGCGGCGAGCGCCACACCGACGCCCTTGAGGTAGGCAGCCAGCTCGTTCACGACGAGGTTGGCGACCGTCTGCGCCGCCTTGCCGGAAAGACCCGCCGCTGCCGCCTCGAAGAATTCGGCCGTCTCCGGGTCGCCCGCCAGCTGTTCGGCGTCGGCGCGCTTGATGCCAAAGTCCGCCTCGAAGCGATCGCGCTTGGCGTCGGGCAGCTCGGGCAGCTCGGCGCGGCAATGCTCGATGAACTCGTCAGAAAGGTCGAACGGCGCCAGATCCGGGTCGGGGAACAGGCGGTAGTCGTCGGCCGTCTCCTTCACGCGCATCACCACGGTGCGCTTGCGACTGGGCTCCCAGTGGCGCGTCTCCTGGTAGATGGTGCCGCCCTCTTCCAAGACCTCGGCTTGGCGGCAGATCTCGTATGCAAGGCCGTCGTGCAGCGCCTTGAAGGAGTTGAGGTTCTTGAGCTCGGTCTTGGTGCCCAGGCCCGTCTCGCCGCGACGGCGGATGGAGACGTTGCCGTCGCAGCGCATGGAGCCCTTCTCCATCGAGCAATCGGAAATGCCGATGGTGAGGAAGATGCGGCGGAGCTTCTCCATGAACAGGCGTGCCTCTTCGGGAGTGCGCAGGTCGGGCTCGGTCACGAGCTCGATGAGGGGCGTACCGCAGCGGTTGTAGTCGATGAGGCTCTCTGCCGCGCCGCCAATGCGACCCTCCTCGCCGCCCACATGGACCATCTTGGCGGCGTCCTCCTCCATGTGGATGCGCAGGATGCGGATGGGCACGGTATAGGAGCCGTCCTCATGGCGCTCAGCCACCGCGAGATCGGCCGTGTCGTAGGCGGCCATGCCGGCGAGCGCGCCCCCCGCCCGCTCGGGAAGCCCCTCGGCCATCTGGCGCGACAGCCCCTCGGCGTTCGCGCTGGCACTCGCCAGGCTCGCGGCCTCTCCATCGCCGAACGCACACAAGGGGCGCTCCGCGGCCCCGCGACCCGTCACCTCGAGATTCAGCTTGCCGTGCATGCAAAACGCGACCGGGCCCTGCGTGGTCTGGAAGTTCTTGGCCATGTCGGGATAGAAATAGTGCTTGCGATAGAACATCGAGTGCTTTTGGATCTCGCAGTTGGTGGCGAGACCCGCCTTGACGATGCTCTCGATGGCCCGGCGGTTGGGCACCGGCAAAGCACCCGGCATGCCCAGACACACCGGGCATACGTTGGTGTTGGGCGCGTCGTCGTGGCTGAGCTTGCAGCCGCAGAACATTTTGGTGTCGAGCGCGGTCAGCTCGGTATGGATCTCCAGACCGATGACGGCCTCCCAGTCCTTAAGGACCTCGGTTAGCTCCCTCATGCGAGCTCGCCTCCCTTCCCGGCGAAATCAGGTGCCACAACGCACCCCGGCACACCGGCGGCCTGTGCGTGGCCGCGCTCCACGGCGCGCGCGAACGTGAGCAGACGGCGGTCGTCGAATGCGCGACCCACCAACTGCACGGCAACCGGCAAGCCTGAATCCGCGCCCACACCGCACGGCACGGTGATGCCGCCGTTGCCCGCGATGTTGATGGAGATGGTGAACATGTCCGAGAGGTACATCTGCGTGGGGTCCGACAGCTCGCCGAACTTGAACGCCGTGGTGGGGCTCGCCGGCATGAGGATCACGTCCACCTGCTCGTAGGCGCGCGCGTAGTCCTCGGTGATGAGCGAGCGGGCCTTTTGCGCCGCGTAGTAATACTTGTCATACACGCCGGACGACAGCAAATAGGCACCGAGCATCTGACGGCGCTTGGCCTCCGCGCCAAAACCATGGGCACGGCTCTTGGAGCTCTGCTCGGCCAAATTGGTGCAACCGGCCTCCTGATAACCGTAACGAACGCCGTCAAAACGAGCGAGGTTGGAGAACGCCTCGGCGGGACCGATCACGTAATACGCGGCGATGGCGGCATCGAGGTGTGGCAGGTCGACCTCGACCAGCTTGGCACCTTGGGCCTCGAGCGTACGCAAAGCGCCCTCAACGGCGGCCTTGACCTCGGGGGCCAGCCCTTCTGCTTCCATGAACGCCGGGATAACGCCCACGCGCAGGCCGGCGATGTCGTCATCGATGTGCGCGGCGAACCCGCCCTCGGCCTCCTGGCTCGTACCGTCGAACGGGTCGCGCCCGCCCGCCGTGAGCGCGTCGAGCGCGAGCGCGACGTCCTCGACCGTACGGCCGAACGGACCCACCTGGTCGAGCGAGGATCCAAAGGCCACCACGCCGTAACGCGACACCACGCCGTACGTGGGCTTCATGCCAACCACGCCGCACAGGGCGGCGGGCTGGCGAATCGATCCGCCGGTATCGGAGCCCAAGGCGAGCGCGGTCATGCCCGCAGCGACCGCAGCGGCAGAACCACCGGAGGATCCGCCGGGGACGCGCTCGAGGTCCCACGGGTTATTCGTACGATGGAAGGCGGAGGACTCCGTTGAGGAACCGAACGCGAACTCATCCATATTCGCCTTGCCCACAGGCAGGCAACCCGCATCGAGCATGCGGCGCACGCACGTCGCGGTGTACGGGGACTCGTAATTCTCGAGCATGCGCGACGCGCAGGTGGTGCGCGTGCCTGCCAGATTCATGTTGTCTTTGATTGCCAGCGGCACGCCGGCGAGCGGCGGCAGAGACTCGCCGGCCGCACGTGCGACGTCGATGCGAGCGGCCGCCTCGAGGGCGAGCTCGGGAGTCACCTGCAAAAAGGCCTGGACATCGGCCTCACGCGTTTCGATTGCGGAGAGGGCGGCGCGAGCGACTTCCGTTGCCGTGAACTTGCCTGCGGCGACACCGGCGGCAATCTGAGCGGCGGTGAGTGTATCGAGCGAAATACCCATTATCGATCGCCCCCGCCCAAAATCGAGGGAACGCGGAACTGCCCATCGCGCGCGGCGCCGGCGTTCGCCAGGGCGTCCTCGGTCGCAAGTGCGCGATCCGCGTCCACGGCGTCGGAACGCATCACGTTCGACAAATCGCCGATGGGATGGAACGTAGGCTCCACATCCTCGGCGGCGTATTGGAGAATCGGCTCGAGCATCTCGACCGCGTCGTTGAGGTACGCGGTCATCTCCGTGAGCTCCGACTCATCGAGCGCGATGGTCGCGTATTCCGCGATCCCGCGCACGTCATCCTCAGTGAGTGCCATGTGGCGCCCCTTTCGATGGTGAACATGCAATTGTTCCATTATAGACACGGCGGGGCACTCCACCTTTATGGAGTGCCCCATATACACGAGATTGAAACGGCGTTCGCCGCATGCGCCGCGTGAGCTAGAACGTGAACACCTCGCGGAGCGCGGCGGCGCAAGCCTCCTCGTCTGGCCCCTCAACACGCACCGCAAGCTCGTCACCACGGCGGGCGCACAACCCCATCAGCCCCATGAGGTCGCGCGCAGAGGTCGACGCGCCCCGACATGTCACGGTCACGGAGCTCTCCCATGGGTGAACGGCGGACGCCACAAGCGCCACAGGCCGGGCATGCAACCCCTCGGCATCGGAGATGACGTGCGAAAACTCGATCATGGCACCTGCTCTCTTCCATGCCGGCGGCCGGGCGGACGACGGAGCGAACAACAAAAGCGCCGGGCGGCATTGAACTGCCTCCCATTTCTTGGACTGGAAAATAAAGTCCTCGAGATGGGAGGTTT